>JADHXE010000082.1 GCA_016783125.1 Anaerolineales bacterium | reverse complement strand
CCCACGCACACCCTTTTTTCGGGAACTTTCTCTCTGGTTGAGCAGTTACACATTAAATTATCTGGAGGATTAAAATGACTACTGCAATAATCACTGGTTTGATCGTGGGGATCATCTTTGGCTTCGTCATGCAGCGAGGCCGGTTCTGTATGAATTCAGCAATCCGGGATACCGCCTTGCTGCAAGATTATACGTTGCTGAAATCTGTCGGTGTTGCCATCTTGGTTTCGATGGTCGGCTTTGCCATCATGGATGCCACCGGGATGATTTCGATCAACCCCAAACCCTTGTTCTGGGGAGCGAACTTGGTGGGAAGCTTCATCTTTGGCGTCGGTATGGTCATCGCTGGCGGCTGCGCCAGCGGGATTACCTATCGAGTTGGTGAAGGCATGATGGGCGCGTTGGCCGCAGTGATCGGCCTGGCCACGACCGGAACCCTGACCGCCATGGGCTTCTTGAAACCCATCAAGGACGCCCTGCAATCCAGCACCATCGTAAAAACAGCTGATGACGCTAATTTGACCCTGGCAAATGTCCTGGGCGTGCCCTACTGGATTTTAGCCCTGATCATTGCCATTCTGGCGGGCGTAATTTGGTACCTGATGGCACGTAAAAATGGTGATGATGATCTGGCTGTTGATTCATCGGCGCCTTTTTTCAAGAGAACCTGGAATTGGTTGGTGACCGGTATCGGGATTGGGATCGTTGGGATCATTTCATTCCCCATCTCAGCTGCCGCTGGCCGAAACTATCCCTTGGGTATCACCGCTGGCTGGATCCAATGGGTGAAGGTGGTCATCCTCAGAGTTGAGGGTCAGGCCGTCAATTGGATTGCTGCGATGGTATTGGGTATCGTCATCGGTGCCTTCATCGCCGCGCTGCTCGCAGGTGAATTCAAGTTCCGCTTCCCCAAGTTGGGCATGATCGGCCAGGCTTTCTTGGGCGGTTTAATCATGGGCTTCGGTGCAGTCACCTCCGGCGGCTGTAATGTTACCCATATCTTGAGCGGCATCCCCCAACTTTCAATCGGCTCCTTTGTGGCCGCTATTGCGATTGCATTGGGCGCCTGGGTTACTGCTTATCTGATCTTCGTTCGACCTCAGAAAGCATAAGAAGCACAACTACAGGCGGGTAGGAAACCCGCCCTACGCAAATAAGGGACAGTCACTTTTTAGGGTGACTGTCCCCTGACAAAAGGATGAACATTTATGGTTGAAAAAATGGTTATTATTTGTAACGGTGATACAGCCGCAAATATTATGCCGTCCTTGATCTTTGCCACTTCAGGCCTTGCGCTCGATTACGAGGTGTACTTCTTCTTCTGCCCGGCAGGCGCCCGCTGGTCAGTCAAGGGTGAGCTGGAGAAACTCGGTACACCCAAAGGCTTGCCCAATCCTGTTGAATTGTTCAACACATTGATGGATTTGGGGGGAAAGGTCACCCTCTGTGAACTGGCGTTGGAAAACAAGGACATTGACCCCAATGACCGGCGCGATGAGCGCATCGTGGTTCAACCGCTTCCGCCTTTCTTGATGGATGTCGAAGGCGCGGTGCAAACCTACGTCTTCTAAGCGTAACTACTCCGGCTAAAGGAGAAATGCTTCGGGAATTTTTTCTCTGTGCACAAAACAATAAAAGGAGCAGGTTTATGAACATCTTCGTGATCACAGCCCTGATTGCAGGTGTGGCAATTGGCTTCGTTGTCGGCTTCGCCGCCATCTGGATGTATTGCTGCGGGAGAGAGAAAAACCACCCTACATCGGAATAACATGCCTCGTTCTCCAACATCAGACCCTGCGCGCCTGGCAAGGGGATTTGGAGACATGACTAAAAAGGCTCCCTGACTTCGGGAGCCTTTTTTAGTTATGATGTTCTGCTAGACATAACAAATCCAGATTGGCAGGGTCATGGATAAAACTCCAAAAAGCCTCCTGCGGACGGTGAGGAGCGTCCAGGCGTTTGCGTACCATATAGATTTTCCGGCGCAGGGCAATATCCTCGATATTCACAATAACGATATTACTTTGCGCAAACAGACAAGCCATTGTCGAAACAAAAGAGATCCCGTATCCGGCGGCTACCGTACGGACAATCGCCTCCGCGTTGCCTAATTCCATAAAAATATTCAAATCATCTAAACTGATATCATGTTTGGCCAATTCTGAAAGCACTATCCGGCGCGTTCCAGAAGTTGATTCTCGCAAAATGAACGGTTCGCCAATCAGTGCACTTGGCTGAATTGTAGGGTTCGCAGCCCAGGGGTGGTGCGACGGCGCGATCAGCGTAATGACATCTTCGAAGAACTGCTGCATTTCCAGCTCTTCGTCGAGTATCTCATAGCTGGAAACCCCTAAATTTGCTTCACCCTCCAATAATCTGGGACTAATATACTCAGGCGTACAACGCAGGATGCTAACCTGAATCCCCGGGTATCGATGGGAAAAGCGCGCCGCCAATTGAGGCAAGATATACTTTCCAGCGGTGGTACTGCAGGCAATCCGCAAAGTGCCAGCAATGCCCTCCTGCATGGCCTGCATAATCCCCTGAAGCTCAATTGAATCATAAACAAATTTGCGCGCCCGCGGCAGGAGTAAGCGTCCAGCCTCTGTCAAGCGTATCCTGGCATCAGCGCGCTCGAATAATTGAACCCCATATTCTCGCTCAAGGGTTTTGATATGATGGCTGATGGTCGGTTGTGTGAGGTGTAATTGCTTGGCAGCTTCTGAGAAATTCAAGTGCTCAGCGGCATAAAGGAAGGATTTAAGACGTAATATGTCAGACATAGAATATGTTTTGGGTGCAGTTCAAATGAGTGGAGAGGTTATTTCGGATTGCGTATTCCGTATCGACGAATACGCAGGCGGCTCAATTGAAATGAAACACACCCAAATGTTTTCCTGCGGCCAATTCTACCACGTCGAATGCTAGTGGGACATTTGCAACTGTCAGCTGGATAGATGCCTACTCTATTGACATTTAGTCTATAGCTGTATATACTATAGCTAATCAGCCACCAATCAAGCAAAGGAGCTTTTTTATGCGTGGTGGAAGAGGCAGAGGAAAAGGGAGAGGGCGTCGGCAGCGGGTGATGAGTTTTTTAAAACCCTGCTTGCTGCTCATGTTGGCGCGGGGTGAGGCCCATGGGTACAGCTTGCTCGATGGGATCGATGAGTTCGGTTTCGACCGTGAGCGATTCGACCCCAGCCTGATTTACCGCGCCCTTCGAGATATGGAAGATTTCGGCTGGGTGTATTCACGATGGGATGATGAAAGCCAGGGCCCGCGGCGGCGCGTCTATCAAATCCTGCCTGAAGGTGAAATCCGTCTGTCCGAATGGGTCATTGAACTTCGGCGAACCCGGGATGAGATCGATGCTCTTTTGGCTGCATATGAACACAATCAGCGGCAAAATGATAAGTGAAAGTGTAGGCGTTCGATGGTATTTATAGATGAAGAAAAGTGTACTGGCTGCGGTGAGTGCGTGGACGTGTGTCCTACTGACGCGATCCTCTTGCAGAATGGAAAAGCATTCATCGATATAAGTTTTTGTGAAGGCTGTGAGGTTTGCATGGATAGCTGTTCTCAGGGTGCAATTGGGTATGGCGCGGTTGTCCCAGTGCCGGAAAAAGCTTTTCCTGTACCCCAAGGAACCATTCGAAACCCGCCAGGCTCAATTTCCCTTCGTGAGGCAGTTTTGCCAGTCATTGGATCTATCCTTCTTTGGACAGGGCGAGAATTAGCACCTCGCTTGGCGAACCTGGCAGTGGACTACCTGGATCGGCGGCTTCAATCTACCGAATCCGGGACAACATATAACAATATTCAACGGCGCGGCCGGCGTTCTTCAGTGCCGGCAGGCGGCCAGGGACGCCGCCAACGACAGCGTCGAAGGAAACATTTATAATAAACGAAAGGAGACACAAAATGCCAGGTAGAGATAGAACTGGTCCGAGGGGTGAAGGCTTGATGACGGGACGCGGTGCAGGTTACTGCGCCGGAAATGATGTACCCGGTGATGGGGGCTTTGGCCCCCGGCGCGGTTTTGGTCGGGGGCGTGGCAGGCGAGGTCGAGGGGGCGGATTCCGCGCTGCTGGGATGCGCGGCGGAGAGCGGTTCGACTATGGCCCGGCTGCACCAGAAATGACCAGTGAACAGGAAGCCGATTGGCTCAAAAAACAGGCCCAGAATTTGAAGGATACATTAAAACGCGTCCAAGATCGCCTTGACGAGCTAAAAGAGTAGAAACTCAGTAGATCGCGGAAGCTGTTCGTAAACCTATCGCCGGGCGACCCGAAGACGGGTCTTGGAACTTGATCTCGCGAAGTACTGAATATGTATCCTCTCAAAAATTAGGGAGGAAAGCGTAAGTCAGATTGTCAATCTGCCCTACGTACCCTAGAATATTGAGAAGATACCTGAAATTCACCAGAAAGGAGGCGAATATTATGGGACAAGGTAGAGGAAGCGGCAGTGGGCAGGGAGGTGGACGCGGTAGAGGCGGCGGGGCAGGTCGCAAAGGCGGGCCTAAGGCTGGCGGACCTGACGGCTTTTGTGTCTGTCCAGGCTGTGGACACAAAGTCAAGCACGTCGCCGGAAAACCCTGCTACGAACAGAAATGCCCCAAGTGCGCTGCGCAAATGATCCGTGAATAAGCGGTATCGTTTGGGTGTATTTCAATTGGGTGCGTTTCAAATGAGTTGAGAAAGGTGTCCGTATTCCGTATTGCGTATAGTTTATTGACCAATACGCAATACGTGATACGCAGCAAGGCGCTCAACTGAAATGAAACACACCCTATTGTATAGGAGGCTGCTATGTCAGAACTCAAAGATGGCTGTGTGAAACCGGCCCGCGGGCTAATCTTTGCTATCCCAGTTCAGGAAAATTCACAATATATGGAGGTAAACAAGATGTTAGCAACTGTTGGTAAGGAAGCGATTGATTTTGAAGCCAATGCCTTTGTCGAAGGTGAGGGGTTCAAGCAGGTAAAGCTCTCAGATTACAAAGGCAAGTGGATCGTCTTATGTTTCTATCCAGGCGACTTCACTTTTGTCTGACCGACTGAGTTGGCAGCGGTCGCTGCACTCAACGAGGAATTTCAGGCCTTAGGCGTAGACGTTTTGTCGGTAAGCACAGATAGTCACTTTGTACACAAAATTTGGCAGGAGCAGGAGCTATCCAAGATGGTGGATGGCGGCGTTCCCTTCCCGATGCTATCGGATGGGGGCGGCAAGATAGGTACCATTTATGGCGTTTACGATGATGCCGCCGGAGTCGACATCAGAGGGCGTTTCATTATCGATCCTGACTTTGTCATCCGGGCCATGGAAGTTCTCACCCCAGAAGTGGGCCGAAATCCGAATGAATTACTAAGACAAATCAAGGCTTTCCAACTCGTGCGCGAGACAGGCGTGGTGACGCCTTCGGGGTGGGAATCTGGAGAACCCACACTGACCCCAGGCCCAGCCTTGGTTGGCAAAGTCTGGGAAGAATGGAAACCATGAAAATTGCAATCTCGGCAAACATGAACACTATCGAAGCGCAGTTCAGCCAGCGTTTTGGACGTTGCGACTTCTTTATCCTCATAGACAGCGAAACGCGCGCCTGGGAAGCCTTCCATAACCCGGCTGCCAGCGCGCGCGGCGGCGCAGGTCCGCAGGCAGTCCAATTCATCGCAGATAAAGGCTCTGAAGCCATCATCAGTGGACGGTACGGCCCCAGCGCGTTTACTGCTCTGGAAGCCGCCGGAATCAAGGCTTATCTGGCTGAAGACGGCACAGTGAACGAAGTGCTCGACAAATTCCTGGCCGACGAGTTGGAAAGCACCACCGCAGCCACCGGCCCCGAACTGCACGGCAGAGGCTAGCGCGCTATATGATCATCGCAGTTGCCAGCGGGAAAGGCGGCACCGGTAAGACCACCGTTGCCGCCAGTCTCGCCACCGCCCTCGCAGAGATGGGCAAGCCGGTATCTTTTCTGGATTGCGACGTCGAGGCCCCCAATGCCCATTTATTCCTGGGCGCGGTCTTCGACCAGCGCAGGGATGTGGACATGCTGATCCCTCAGGTGGATGAGAGCCTCTGCACCGGCTGCGGACGTTGTGCGGAGGTCTGCGAATTCCACGCCATCGTCGTGCTGGGCGGGAAACCGCTGGTCTTCTCCGAGTTG
Organism: Anaerolineales bacterium; assembly: GCA_016783125.1. Taxonomy (GTDB): domain Bacteria; phylum Chloroflexota; class Anaerolineae; order Anaerolineales; family UBA11858; genus NIOZ-UU35. The sequence continues at coordinate 10,582 of JADHXE010000082.1, read as the reverse complement.
TGCCACGGCTGCGGAAGCTGCACCCTGGAATGTCCCGAAAAGGCCATCTCGGAGATTCCCAAAACCCTGGGAATCCTGGAGAGCGGCCCCGGCGGCGCGCAGATCAACTTCGCCCGCGGGCTGCTCAACGTCGGCGAACCGATGGCTGTCCCCGTCATCAGCCAGCTCAAGAAATGGCAGGTTCCCAGCCCGGAGGAAATACTCATTCTCGATTCCCCGCCGGGGACTTCCTGCCTGGTGGTCGAATCCATGCGCGGCGCGGATTTTGTCATCCTGGTGACCGAGCCAACCCCCTTTGGATTGCACGATTTGAAGCTGGCCGTCCAATTGACAGAAGAACTCGGCCTCCCCGCCGGGGTGATCGTCAACCGGGATGGCGTTGGCGACACCAAAGTGGATGATTTCTGCCAGGAGGCAGGACTGCCCATTTTGATGCGTATCCCCTTAGAACGGAAGATCGGCGCGGGGATTGCCGCGGGGCAGCCATTAACCGAGATTTACCCGTCCTATGGCGACCGTTTCCGCCAAATGTTCCAGCAGCTCGAAGGCATCCTGGCTGACAGGAAGGCGGAGCGATGAAACAACTCGTCATCCTCAGCGGCAAGGGCGGCACCGGCAAGACCAGCGTAACCGCCGCTTTTGCCCATCTGGCCTCATTGGAGGATTCCCCAGTTCGAGCAGTGCTGGCCGACGCCGATGTGGATGCCGCCAACCTGGAGCTGGTACTCGCCCCTCGGGTTCTCGAGCGGCAGGAATTCTGGGGCGGCAAGGTCGCTGAAATCGACCAGGGCCTCTGCGAGGGCTGCGGCATTTGCGAACAGGTCTGCCGTTTCGATGCAGTTTGGTATGCTGGTAAATTGGGAACTGGTAAATTGGGAAATTGGGAAACTGGCAACCAATCTACCAATATACCAACCTACCAACTTACCAACCTACCAGCCCACCAATCTACCAATATACCGGTTATTGATCCCATTGCCTGCGACGGCTGCGCGGCCTGCGTCTACCAGTGTCCGGAGGAAGCCATCTCCATGCAGGAGCAGATGGCTGGGGAGTGGTTCCGCTCTGAAAGCCGCTATGGACCATTATTCCACGCCGCGTTGATCCCGGCGCAGGATAACTCGGGCAAACTGGTCACCCTGGTCAAGCAGAACGCCCGACTGCTGGCATTAGATGATGCCTATGACATCGTGCTCGTGGACGGCCCGCCGGGGATCGGCTGCTCGGTGATCTCGGCGGCCTCGGGCGCAGATCTGGCGCTGATCGTGGCTGAGCCAACCGCTGCCGGAGTCCATGATATGCACCGGGTTCTCCAAACCACCGACCACTTTGGGATACAGGCTTTGATCTGCATCAACAAAGCAGATATCTTCCCCCAGGGAGCTGCCAAAATCGAGGCTTTCTGTCAGGAAGAGGGCATCGAGATGGTTGGGCAGATTCCCTTCGACCTGACCGTCACCGAGGCGATGGTCCAGGGGCAGACGGTCGCAGCTTTTGCCCCCGAAGCCCCGGCCAGCCAGGCAATCCGGGAAATCTGGGTGAAAGTCATGGATTTGCTTTTGGGAGAGCCATCATGAGCGTTACCCCCTATTCCCCGGAATTGGCTATTCTCGAACGGCTGGGTCAAGTCATCGACCCTGAAACCGGTGCGGATGTAATGCGGATGCGGTTGATCGAAGACCTGGTAGTAGAAGAAGACGGCCAAGTGCGTTATACTTTTCGTCCATCTTCACCCCTGTGCCCGATTGCGGTACATCTGGTGCAGCAAATCAAGCTGGCCGTGGCCGAAGTGCCCGGGGTGAGGGAGCAAGATATCACGGTGACGGGCTACGTCGCCGCTGAAGAACTAACTGAACTAATCAACAAGGAGACATAAAACAATGCGTATCGCAATATCAGTTGAAACCAATAATGGATTGGATAGTGCAGTGGCCCATCACTTTGGGCGCTGCCCCTACTTTGCTATCGTTGACCTGGCCGATAGAGATGTCGAAGCGGTAGAGGTGATCGATAACCCCTTTTACGAAGGCCACCAGCCAGGACAGGTACCGGGCTTCATCAATGAGCAGAAAGCCGACGTCATGCTGAGCGGCGGGATGGGAGGCCGGGCAATCCAATTCTTCCAGCAATTTGACATCGAAGCCGCCACCGGCGCAACCGGCAGCGTGCGCGAGGCCTTGGAGCGTTATCTGGGCGGCGAACTGAGCGGGGCGGCGCCCTGCAAAGAGAGCGTCGAGCACGGTCATGGCAACGAGCACGATCACCATCACTAAGATTAGAGATGTTCCCCAATAATGGGTCTTCGTTTTTTTGTACACGGATTCTGCGGATTTAACGGATTATCTGTAATGGTCAAAAAGATATTGGACAGTCTTGTCATTCTGAGCGTAGCGAAGAATCCCTACGGCGCGCAATGAATTCGAACCTGCATAGGCAACAATTAACGCGCTCATCAGGGATTCTTCGTCGTCCCCTTGGGACTCCTCAGAATGACACAACAAAATGTAACGTATCCTTCTGACTATTACAGATTTAACGGATTATCCGTACGATCCGTGAAATCCGCGTACAAATTCTTTGCCCATTTTATTCGGGAACAAGTCTATAAACTGAACAATGAATCTATTACATGATGTTTTGGATAGTCTCCCCGATGGAGAGGGTGTCCATATTTGTATCGGGCCGCATTGGACGGCTGTTGTCATCGAAGTTGAAGGCCAGCGCCATTGCGGCTTAGCCTCGACCCTTAGCGGGAGTCACGTCCATGGGGTTCCGGACGTCCCTCAAGCAGGGCAACTGGAAGGCTTGACGGGCAGGGAACTGGCCGCCCTTATTCTGTCTGAGCAGCCAACCCTGGTGAGCGTCGGCACCGCGGCGGTCAACGCCCTGCTGCCCCGCCAGCCCGACACCTGGCGCGAGATCAACGCCGAAGAAGTCATCGCCGAGCATGGCAGGGGTAAAACGGTCGCCCTGATTGGGCATTTTCCATTCACAAACCGGCTGCGCCCGCGGGTTGGAAAACTACATGTTTTGGAGTTGGATCCACAGCCAGGCGATTTGCCTGTATCCGCGGCGAGTGAGATTCTCCCCAAGGCGGATGTGGTGGCAATAACATCCATGACTTTGATGAATCGCACCCTGGATGGGCTGCTCAAGCTTTGTGATCCCCAATCGCTGATCATCTTATTAGGGCCGACCACCCCCCTCAGCCCGGTTCTGTTCGATTACGGTATCGATCTGCTTTGCGGATCCGTGGTGACAGATATCCAGCCCGTACTGCGGACGGTGAGGCAGGCGGGCAATTTCCGCCAGGTGCATAAGGCCGGTGTGCGCCTGGTGTCTGTGGCTCAATTTGGGGCGGACGTAGGCGCAGCGCATATTCCAAGTGTTTGAAGTACGTGATTTTGCAGGGGATCTTCTGGAAAATTGTTTTTTGTCCGGAGACTCCCAACACTCTTTCATAATTCTCACCGGCCCGCGCGCAGCTGGCAAAACGAACCTGTGCTTGCAGCTCTTTGCCCTGGCAGCGCAAAAGGGTATTGAAACCCGCGGGCTAATATCTAAGCCGGTATATGCCGGGGGGAAGAAAGTCGCCATCGAGTTGATTGATCTGTCCACCAGGGAGCGCCGCCGCCTGGCTGAGTTCCGCCAAAAAGACGACCGGGAAAGCCTTACCCCTGGCTGGCAGTTCGACCCGCAAGCGCTGCAATGGGGAGATTCTATCCTGGCGCGTGTCGAACAAACCCAACTGCTGATAATCGACGAGCTGGGCCCCCTGGAATTTTTCAGCCATGAAGGCTGGCAGGCGGCTTTCCCCCTGATCGCCAACCGAGCCTATCGCTGTGCTGTGGTCGTGATTCGGCCATCGCTGCTAAGCCTGGCAAAAGAACGCTGGCCCTGGGCTGAAATCAGGGATGTTGGGCAGTGGGAAACTGTGTAGTGATTCATAAGGAATGCAGGAATCCAGGAATTTTTTCTCCTGGATTCCTGCGTTCCTTATAAAAATCAGAAAGTTCGACTTCTTTCCCCCGGTAAAACTGACCTGCGCCCACCGGTCATTGATCGAGAATGGGGGGCAGGATTGACGGAGCAGATGCTTCCTGGCTGCGCAAGAAGGCTACCAGGGATTGGAGATCTTGATCGTTAAGACGGCTTCCCCAACCGGGCATCAATGTGCCTGGGATGCCGCCGGCGATGATCTGGTAAATGGCCGCGTCGGGCGTTTCAGCCAGAAAGATTTGATTGTTCAGCGCGGGGGCCATGCGGGTTCCATAGCCATCAGCCCCGTGGCAAGATTTACAGGCGATATTGAAAAGCCTGTCCCCGGCCGCGATCAATTCAGGCGAGGAGGGAATGCTCATCACCTCGACTTCGGGGAAATCGAACCCGGCCTGCACCATCTCGGGCCAGCGGTAGATCAAATCGACCACAGAACTGATTTGCTCTGGCGGTAAAAGATTCTGCCAGGCTGCCATCAGCGTGCCATGAACACCGCTGTTTACAAGTTGAATGGTTTCTTCCTTTGGGGTTGCGCGTAAGTCAGCAGAGTCAATCGCGGGCGCGATCACCGTTCCGGCCCCGTTGGCGCCATGGCAGGCCGCGCAGCTCTCTGCATAGACCAGCAAACCAGCGCTTAGTTCCTCGCCGCCTGGCAGGTCAGCCAGATTAGCCAGCATTTCTTCCGAAACCTCCATCTCGATCACTTCGGGCGGAGTTAGCCCTAGATCAGTGACGCGGGCTTCGACAAATTCCCAATTGGCTTGTTGGATAAAGGTCACAAAATCATCGACCTGGGGATTGCTGAATATCCCGCCCTCTTCCGCCGCCCAGGCTGCCATGAGGGTGCTGTCGCGCCCGCGCGCGATCACACGGTAGAGATCAACCTCGGACATCATGCGGACGGCATCACTGTCCAGCGGGGGATTATCCCCGATGCCCTCTCCGGCCGCGCCGTGACATACCGCGCAATTCTGGGCATATTGTTCCGTTGAAGCCAAAACCGCGTCGGTGTAGTAATCATTCAACAATTGTTCTTGTTGGCTTGGTTCTAACGAAGCATAAAGCGGCAGAATGATGACAATCACCAGGGTCGCCAGGATACCAGTCCATTTCTGTAGATTGCTCATGGTGTGCTCCTCAGGCGGAAACGATATGCTCTGGACTGGGCTGATCGCGCTCGATGGATATGCTGGTATCCACGACGATTTCGCCAGCTTCATTGATCGATAATTGGAATAAATCCAAGGGCCGCGGCGCGGGCGCGTTGAGCACATCCCCCTCCATGGTGAACTCGGACCCATGACATGGGCAGATAAACTGCCCGACCGCCGGGTCGAAGGGGACGGCACAGCCCAGATGGGTGCAGCGCCGGTAAACAGCCAAAAACCCGCCATCTTCCAGGCGCACCAAATAGAAACGGCCTGTTTCAACGGGCGTTACGCTCCCCGGGGGGAATCCATCATAAGGCCCAAGATTAAACACACCTCCGAATTCGCCATCAGTGGCCCGCGGCGAAAGAAACCGCAGCCCAATAAAAGACAATTCAGCAGCCGCCAGCGTGCCAGCCGCGCCCCAAACGATATTCAAAAAATCTTTACGCGAGAATTTTCTATTAGACATGGGTTTAACTCCAGGGGAAAATCAGGGCCATCCCCTCGCCGCGCAAGAAGATTCCCACAAAGGTAAGCGTGATAAAAGATGCCAACAGCAAGGTGAAGATGGCCTGGCGGGCTTCGCAGGTTTTACTGCCGAAAGCCTTGAGTAATTCGTAGTAACCCATCAATAAGAGCAGGATGGCCGCCAGAGGCACCCAACCATTGCTGATAAAACTGGGCCAGAAAGGCAGCCAACCGGGCAAATCCAACCAATATTCATTCAACCAGACAAAACCAAAGCTGCCTACCACACCCAAAGCAAAGCTTAGCCCGGTGAGCACCCGCCCCCAGATCGAGCGGAACCAGATGCCCACGGTATCCATATCTTGATCCAGGTAAGGTAATAGTATCAAAGTCAGCAAACCCAGCCCGGGGATGATGATGGCCCCAAAAACGGGATGGAAATGCAGCAACAGTTCCTGAAACCCCATGAAGTACCAGGCCGCTTTGGCCGGGTTAGGACTGTGAGCCGGGTTGGCGGCCTCTTCGAGGGGCGCATTGACAAAGGCCGACCAGGTGATCAGCAGCGCCAGCCAGACCAGGGCAAACACGAATTCGATGCTGATCAGATGCGGTACCGTGGTGACTTTCTCTTTAGCCACTTCCTGATTGATTTTGCGCGGCACGGTGATGGTGTCTTTGCGCACCCGCCAGATGTGGAAGGATACGATGGCGAAGATCCCCAGGGGGATCAAGGCGATATGCAGGCCGTAGAAATTCGTCAGGGTAGCAGCGCCTACTTCGGGGCCTCCCAACAATAAACGTGTCAGCGGCTCCCCAATGACAGGGATATAATCGAGCAAGCTGGTGCCTACTGTCACGGCCCAGTAAGCCAGTTGGTCCCAGGGAAGTAAGTATCCCGTGAAGTTAGCCGCGATGATCAACAGGAGCATGGTGATTCCCATAACCCAGTTGAACTCGCGCGGCGGGGCGAATCCAGCCGTATAAAATACTCGCAGCAGATGCAGAACCCCCACCACGACCATCAAATTGCCTGACCAGTGGTGCAGATTGCGGATGAGATTGCCAAAATAGATTTCGGTTTGCAGGGCGATCATGCTCTCATAGGCTGCGTCAGGGGAGGGCGTATACACAAAAATTAAGAGTACACCGGTTATGGCCAGAATAGCAGCCAGCAAAATCAACAATCCGCCCAACCCAAAGGTATAAGTAAATTTGAGCGCCGGTTTGGATACCTTGGAAGGGTGGATGTGCAGAACCAGGCTGTTCATCACCATTTTCATCCGGCCGCGGTCGTCAGGGGGGGGCAAGGGTCCCCTTTGGATGGATTGCCGGATGCGGGTCAACAGGGCGGGTTTTTCCGCTGGAGGGGTTGGATGATCTGACATGAGCGCCTCTATGATTGGGAATCGCGTTCAGCAGGGAAATTCTATGTCACCCTGCTGAACGTTATTGTTAATTTTAGTAGATCACAGGTTCGCCATTTTTGATGTCATTGCGAACGCAGCCCTTCGACGAGATCAGGATAAACTCCGCGGAGTGTGGTAATCTCCCCCCTTCATGAGGGGATTGCTTCGGCAAAAAACGCCTCGCAATGACACAAAATCGCGAAGTACTGAATTTAATGATTGCCGGTGACTCAACCGTTACCGCCTTGATAACCGTTACCCCCCTGGTTTCCGTTGCCGCCTTGGTTGCCATTGCCGCCATTGCCGTTTCCGCTTCCCGGTCCTCCCCACAGCGGACGTCCGTTGGGATCCAGCAGCATCACCCGCAATCCGGTTGCAACCTGGGTAATATCGCCAGCCTTGAATTGCGCTCCTTCATAGAAACCTACGACGATGATTTCATCACCGACATTGAAAGTGACACCTTGGCTGGCAAAAAAGCTGGGTTGGCCGGTCTGGAAAGCGATTAGATCACCTTCGGCGGTGGATATTGTCATATTGCCGCCCTGGAAGGACATCAGCGTGCCTTCGATTGTGATCCACTCATCTACCTGAACTTGTGGTTCAGGAATATGACCGCCGTCCGCTTGCCCGGCATTCTGATCCTGTCCACTGGTTGCGCCGCCACTCCATAGGGGCTGCCCGGTCTCGCTGCGCACCTGTAAGATTTGACCATCTTCCAACACAACCCGGGTAGCATGGATCATGCCTTCATTGATCGAACCGTCCACAATGACCGCCTGACCAACTTGAAGTTCAACGCCCTGATTTAGCCAGAAATCTGGCGGACCCAGCTCGATATAGACGCTCTCGCCGTTCAGGAGGGCAAATTGGAACCCCATATCATCAATTTCTGTAATCGTTCCGGCCTCTTGCCATTCGGGGGCCATATTTGCTTCGGCCTGCCCGGCCTGAGCAGGTTGTCCGCTTTGTTGTTCAGCGCCATGGCTTTGCTGTCCACCGGCGGGTGGTTCCGGGATTGCTGCTGCAACTTCAGTTTCTTGCGTTGCTACGTTATAAGCCAGCGCCGTCCCCCCCGCTCCAATGACTGTGACCAGTAAAACGCTGACAATAATTTTTTTCAACATGATCTTTCTCCATATAGTCGAGTGAGAGATACCCCGAAAAAAGGGTGTGTGTGGGAGTGCGCAGCCGCTTTGCGCCACGCACACCCTTTTTTCGGGAACTTTCTCTCTATGGCTGAGCAGTTATCTTATTCTCAACAGAAGTATAGCGGGAAGTTGTGAAAAAATTGTGAATGCAGTATGAAGATTTTATGGGTTCTGAGGAAACCAGGAAGGTATGAATTTTTTCCTGCGTTCCTGGTTTCCTTATAATTACAGAGTCCGGAAAAAACCTACAAAACAAGTGATTTTTCCCGATAACTTAAAGGATTGAATTCTGCTATTATGAGCTTAATGATTATACCGAAGGTTGAGTTGAAAACCCTCCCGCAGGTTTTGCCGAGGTGAACAATCCGCACCCATTTACAGCAGGGCGATCGCTCTATGTTACCTCATCTTACAACCTGCGGGAGGGTGATTGGAGCATCTCCAATCGAAATGAACCGCAATTTTCGTGAATACCGGAGGGCCTAATGCAGGGCAATATAGAATCGAAGTTCAATAGATTAGTGATGGGCGCCATCTTTGTGTTAGCAGGAATCACGTACGTTTATTTCTTGGGTGGGCTATTAAGACCAAATCAAAACGACAGCGCTCATGCCATTGGCATCATGACGATGAAAGGGGGCGTATCCTTTCATCCAGCCCAATATACCCTGGGCGACTCGCTTTTTGGACAGTTTACGTTACTACTAACTGCAAAGGTCGCGCCACCCGTATCCGGCGACCTGGTGGTTGAATTGTCTGGGCCGGAGCAATTGCAATACACAGTTTCGAGCCGTTATCCCCCCGGTGTGCCCATCATAAACCGTCTTGACCGTTGGTATTCATTCGAAAATGAAACCTTCAAGGGGGTGACATCAGGCAGCGATTTGGTGGTTGTCATCAAAATCAAACCCCCACAAAAACCTGGCGAATACACCTTGACGGTCACTAATCCAAAAAGCCAGCAGGTTTATTTCCAAATGCCAGTCATCTTCTCAGATCAGCGGGGAGCATTGACAGACGAAGATTGCCATTAGCCACAGACCCCACGAAAGCAGCGCTATGAAAACCATCCAAGAAATGAAATTCATCCAAAAACTAAAGAAGCTCGACAACAAGCAGCGTTTACGCTACAGCTTGATGATCATCGGCATTTTAGCTCTGGCGCCTCCAGTTGGTTTCATTACCCAGTTATTTGGCAGTGGAACGTTATGCGGCAATCTCTGCCCGCGCATGGCCATCGGCACGGCTTTCACGCGCGAACTATTCACAAGAACTGCCGGGGTGGCGCTATTATTCATTTGGTTGGGGATTACGTTCTTCTTCGGGAGATGGATGTGCAGCCACGTTTGTCCGGCGGGCAGCCTGACCGAGTTTGGCAGCAAACTCTTGCCTGGGCGATTCAAGATCGACTATTGTAAGATCGTGGATGCGCCCTTGTTTAGATATGGTTTTTTGGGCGCTTATATTCTGCTGCCCGTAGTGGGGGTGGCCTCAATATGCTGCGCTTATTGCAGTTTTAGTGTTATCCCTGAAACTTTTGGCGCGCTCTTTGTGCCTCGCCTGGCTAATATGTTGACCACCGGCTCAAGGATCGTCTCCATTTTGTTGTTTGTTTTCTTATTGGGGATCTTTGCAAGGGATGGACGCGGTCACTGCCACCTGGTTTGCCCGGTGGGAGCACTTGATTCGATTATGAACGCCATCGGAGCAAAATTGCCCTTCACATACCGGGAAAGAATCCACCTCGATGATTGCTCAGGGTGCGGCTACTGCGCCACGAGCTGCCCTGCCTGGGCCATCCAGGTAGACAAAAGCGCCGAGAAAATCGCCAAGATCGACCAGCGCAAGTGCTACCAGTGCCGCTTATGCGAATCGAAATGTCCCAAGAACGTCATCTATTATGGCAGACCATCCAGACAAAAGGATCATAGAAATGAAAAATTCGTTGAGCAAGTTCTTATCTCGAATACGATACAGGATTAGCCCCCTTGCGCTTGGTATGGCTGCGGGCACTGGTGCGGTGATCCTGGGACAAAGCTGCGCGCCCTCAGGTCAATGACTGAGTTGTGGAGCCTGCGTGTCCAGGCTGCCCATCCTGGTTATTCCATTCCTGGCCGATGGTATTGTCGTGTATATAAAACGCCGCCGATCTTCTTGAAAAATAGAGGAGAAGTCGAACTTTCACATGGCCCAGGTGAAAGTTCGACTTCTTTACCCCGACTTATTGAGAAGCTCAATTTGTCCCAGACTGCAAAACTGTTGAACCGCATTCTCAGGTACATTCCCTTCTGTCTCTCTGCATATCTTCCCAAGATTAGTATGTTCTACATAACCCGACCGAGCCGCGCCACAGGCACGCCTGTGGCGCGGCTCGTCCGGGTTATGGGTGCAGCTTATTGCAGAGAGT
>JADHXE010000081.1 GCA_016783125.1 Anaerolineales bacterium | reverse complement strand
TTATTCCATGTTTGTCGTCAGGTGACGATAAATACCTTATATCATTATAGTCTATTCTGGCGTTATTCATCCATCGCTTCGCCATCCAAAAATCGATCCAACGGGCTTCGAACTTGTTCCAAACGGGGTTTCAACACATGCGTATACAGCATCGTGGTTTCGATGTCCGCATGTCCCAGCAACTCCTGAATATAACGGATATCCACCCCATCTTCCAATAAATGTGTAGCGAAGGAATGGCGCAGCGTATGCAAAGTGGCTTCAGGATTGATTTGAGCTTTCTCGCGCGCCCGCTGAAGAATCCGTTGTGCAGTGCTGGCGGAAATATGCGATTTGGGCTCTTTTCCAGGAAACAGCCAATCGACAGGCCGATATTCTTTGTAATGATCTTGCAAGAGAAGCAAGGCCTTGTCAGCCAGGATAGTATAGCGATCTTTATCCCCCTTGCCACCAATGACCCGGATCTGATGCCGGTCTGAGAGAATGTCTTCAATTCTGAGTTGGATCGCCTCACTCGTTCTCAATCCAGCAGAATAGACCAGGGTTAGAAACGTCTCGCTTTTCAAATTATCAGCAGATTGCAACAAGCGCCGAATTTCATCCTTGCTCAACACCAACGGCAATTTCTTCTCGCTCTTCGCACCTGGGAGATCACTGATCTTTTCAGGCTGCTTCAGCACGCTTTCATAGTACACGATCAATGCAGCCTTGGCCTGCCGGACGTAAGAAGCCGACAACCCGTTGTCCAACATTTCCACCAGATAAGCCCGCAAATCTCCTTCCTCGGCGGAAGATGGGTCTTTTCGCAGCCATCTTAGAAAACGAAGCATGTGCAGGCGATAGTTGTCACGGGTGTTTGGACTGTATTCCCGCAGCGTCAACTCTTCATCGAGTGCAGCCACAACCAGCTTTACCTGATCCGATGCCAATTCCGGCGAAGCGGCTCGGACTGATTCTGCTATCACAACGCGGTCTCCCAGGAACAGTTCTTGGATTTGCTCGATCGCATCCTGCGAGTACGGTACGGACCACACCTTCTGTTGTGGATGCCATTCCCGTCCAGGAATCCTTTTGACAGCCGCTACCCGCTCTGGCGAATATCGAAACTGTACGACCAGACGCTCATTTTCTCCATTTGTGATGTGGATGATCCCCATTTGAGCTTACACTTCCTCCTGATAGTATCCAACGTTTGTCGATTGTGTAGTCACTATCTAGCGTTTGTTATATTCTGCAATTTTATCACAAGATTACACACTTCTAGCCGGTACTCTTCCCTCCGCCAATTTTCTTCTTGACAAAACCGCGGGAGGATGAGTACAATCCCCCTCGTAGTGTCCTATCTGACGGGAGTCCCCGTCTTGCTGCTGAGTAGAATCCGCCGCAAGACTTCCCGCCCAGATCAGGGCGCTTTTTGTTTTAAGCAACTTTTAGAAGGAGCCGCCATATGAAACGATATATTTTCGTCCCAATCCTGATCATGATCGTTGGGATCGCTGCCTGTTCTCCTATGACAGAAACACTGGAAAACCATACGCTTGATGCGACCGTGGAGCAAGCTCTCACAACGGTCGAATCCAAGGCCGAACTCGATGCAGGTGCTGAAGCAGAAATCGATGCAGAAGAACTTTCGCCAGATGAAGATGTCGAGCTTTCGTTACCGGAAATATCGCCAACTGTAACTGCTTCAGCGCAGGAGAATGTCCCAGAACAGGAGCAAGATACCGCTTCGGAACCGCACGTTGAGCCACTCCCCACTATGCCCATCATCACCGAGACGCATCAAGGCTACACATACAAACCCGGACAAGTGGTCGCTGTTCTGGCTGAGGGCTTCAAAGAGGGCGACACCCTGGCTGTAACCCTGGTGCATGAAGACCAGGGTCAGATCGACACCCACTTCGTGTCACCGGTCAGTTCGAGCGGAAAAATACCCATCTATCTGCCGGTGGAAATCGAAGAGGCTGGCATATACCCCGATGGAAAATACACCTTTCGGGTTTCAGGGAGTGACGGAACGCGAAAATCATACGTGTTCTCACTCGACTATCTCCACCCAGCAGACACCGCTCCCTTCGATGGCTGCGGCATGTACCCCGAACCCGTGCTGGACAGCATTGTTTTCGTATGGTGTACCGGGTACACGCCCTCGGCGGCTCCGTTAGGCATTCGCGGCGTGGTCAACGAGGAAGAACTATTCTCCGATGTCGTAGACACCATATACAGCGATGGCGTCGCCCTATACGTCCTTGACATCTTCGACGACGACCCCGCGGGAGAATGGACGCTAACGATTGGTCAGGACGAACTCACATTTGATGTCCCAGGAGAAACCCATGAATAGACCAAAGAACCGCCTGCTCAACCCCGCAGGCGTACGCTATTTTACAGGCTTGCTAATTGCTCTCGCCCTGACTCTTTTACTGACAAGCACCGCATCCGCTCGAAGGGGCAGATCAGATAGCTGGAGCAACCCGGCCTGTTCGGAGCCGTCAAGCACATTGTCCGGCAACTCATACGAGGCATATATCATGGCGATCAGGGGCACATCGACGTATGAGTACATCCCCGCCGATTGCCCATCCTGCAACGCACCCGCTGCGCCTGCACCGCGGAATAACGATGATGACGAAGAAGAATATCATTCGCCTGCACCCGCACCTGCACCTGCACCTGTGCCAACAGCCTGCATCCCCCAATACCACGCGCCCACGTTGAGCATGGGCGGATACACCCCGCCATATCCCCTGGTGCTGGGCCAAGACCCGGACGAGTTGGGGGTGGGCGTGACCATCACGGCCCAGGGCGGCAGCAAATCTAACAGCTGCCCCGGTGATCCTCGCAGCACGATCACTACCTTCCAACTGAATGAAGTCACGCTATCACCTGAAGCCATCGCCCGTATCAAGGGCGAACTCCAAAAGGCATATCCCGGCGCGCACGTCTTGGGCAGCTACCCCCTGCATCCCGCGCCATCGGTGTCCCTGGGATCGAACGCCACCCTGCGCTTCCACTTCGACCCGCAAGACCCCGGCGCATACAACGTCCTCGTCACCGCTACCCAGCACGACGGGCAGACTGTATCGCAGACGTTTCAAGTTCCGGCGTATTTGTTGGAAGCGACGATTTCATGGTGAGCTAGGGAGCATGGGTGCTGGGGTGCGCGGGAGCAAGGGTTTCTCATCTTCTCCCTTTCTCCCTAGCTCCCCTGCCCCCTAGCCCCCCAAGCCCCCATGCTCCCCGACACCCTGCTCCTTCCCTTCATCTGGCTGCTCAACGGCATCCTGGCCCTAACCTATCTCACGATCGAGCATATTGCCGTGGTGCTGCTGGCCTTGCCGTTGTACTGGCTGATCTCGACCACGGAAAAGGCGCAGCGTCCCTGGATGATGGGCGCGAGTGCGATGGCGCTGGTCGGAGCGATGTTTGGCTCACTTGCTGTTGGCCTGTGGCTGCTGGTGATGGCTTCAGCCAGCGTATTGACCATTCGCCTGGAGAAGTTCAACCCGGATACGCTGCGATGGCGGGTTGCAGGCGGTATTGCGGCTTACGCCCTGATCGGGCTGGGTGCAGCGATCTACAAACTGCTGGCCCCCTCGATGATGTCAGACAGCTTCTTCGCCCAAGGGCAAGTATATCTCTCCACCATCGTAGGCGTCGCCACCATCATTGCCCCGGTCGGTTTTCTAGGGATACTGGTGCAGGCCGTTTGGGCGCATCCACCGCTGGAAGGATCACCCGAAGACATGTATTCCCAGATACGAACGCGGGGAAGACGGTGAGAAGTTTGGTAGTTTTATAGTTATATAGTTTTATCGTTTTGTAGTTTTGGTAGTGGAATAGTTATCGGCCAAACTACCTGACGGCATAACTACACAACTATAAAACTACCTAACTACCAAACTACCTAACAACTACCTAACCAACCATGAACATCCTCGACAACGGCATTGAAGTCCAAGACGGACAATTCCAATATCTTTGGTTTCGGATCGTGGACGATCTGGGCCAGCACCGCTACCGCGCCGTGGCGCTGCGCGAGCTGACGGCCTTGGCGCTGGATGATAAGGAGATCGAGGACTACAACGTCTGGGGGAAGCAATGGGGCGCGGTGCAGGGGCTATACAACGCCGGGGTGGATTTCGTCTACACGGCAGCGGGGATATACACCCCCGATCACGTAGGCGTGGTGCAGTTCTACGGCGCAGCTTCCGATGGGTGCAGCATCGAGGATGCTTCCCGCCTTGCGCTGCGCAACCTGAATGCCGTCGAAGCTGTACTTGCCAACCAGCAGCAATCCAAAACCCGCCCGCCGCTATTACGCTGGATCGAGTGGTATCTGGACTTCATGACCCGGCGAGCCAAGAACGTGATCGCCATCCTGGGACATCCCGATCCCCGTGACGGGCGCAAGGGTATCCGCCTGATGGATGGTGGAGTCATAGACGACGGCGAAGACCTATCCAGCGAGCAGAACGAAATGCTCTTCCGCGGTCTGGCCAAGCTGTGGGAAGATTTCGTCTTCCAGATCACGGCAGAACACCTGCACCATAATGATCTGGTCAAATCGCTATTCCGCGTGGCAGGGGAAGCCTCGAAGGTGGCATCGAGGCGGCGCGGCGCGATCTCCATCGGCGCCAGTCTGAGTATTCCCTTGATGGCGGCGCTCAACAACTCGCTTTCCGGCGGGCATACGCTGGGCGAAACACAGCAACACTCGATCACAGACGGACAGAATCACAGTTGGGGAGAAGGGCATACCGACAGTCAGGCGCACACGGAGAGCTTCGCGCACACCAAAGGAACATCCAAGTCGGAAGGCATCGCCGTCACCCACACGGAAGGTCAATCGCTCACCATCAGCGAAGCCGACACAGTCAGCGAATCGGACACCGTCAGTCATTCCGTGACCGAAGGCGAAGCCCATACCCAAAGCCAGTCCACTACCCACTCGTCGGGATCATTCTCCGGCTGGAGCCAGGGTGGGTCCAATACCGTCACACAAGGCAACTCCCAGACAGGAAGCCAGCAAGCCACCACAGGCTCATCGGTGAGCACGGGCGTGTCGGGTGGGGTAAGCGTTGGCGCCCAGAGCAATGTGGGTATTCCGGGGACGATTGGCGCGGGTGTTTCAGGCAGCGTGAACGCAGGAGTGAACGTATCCGGGTCAGAATCTGGCTCTGTATCCCAGGGCGTATCCAGCGGGGTATCGAGCAGCGCTTCCGCCACAACCAGTTGGGGTGCATCTGGGGGCAGTTCTTCCGGCGTTGCACATACCAGCGGATCGGCGCATACCACCAGCCAGTCGGAAACCTGGGGGGAAGCGCACACCGAAGGCAAAGCCCACACGGACGGCAGGGCTGAATCTACGATGGAAGCTGATGCAGTGACGCGCTCCTGGGGTTGGGGAGAGAGTGAGTCCTTCACCTCGGGCCGGGCAGATGCTGTCGGACAGGCCGATTCCAAACAGGAAGGCTGGGGAGAGAGCCATCAAGAGGGCCAAACCCTGGGCTGGAATGTTGGCCGCACCATGATGACGGGCGTGACCCGCGGGCTGTCCACCGGCCTGATCCCGGGCATCTCGCTCAACCGTTCCTGGCAGACCGAGGACGATGTGGCTGACCGGCTGACAGAAATCCTGCGGGGTGTGGAAGGTCTGCTCAATGTGGCGGCCTCGGAAGGCGGCTTCTTAGGCGAGGCACTCTTGCTGACGGCCACCGACAATGGCGCGGTAGCGGGGGAAGCGCTGGTTCCGCAGGCATTCCGCGGTCCCAAAAGCCCCACCCCCGTCCTGACTGTCTCCCCGCAGGGACCGGACGCCAATCTACTGCGCTCTCAAGCATTAGCCTTCACGACATCCCGAAAGCCCGATCCGAACGATTTCCTGGGCGGCGCGCTGGGCGGATTGTATTCAACCGTGCTGACGTCCCAGCAGTTGGCTGCATACACCGCTCCGGCTGTTTTCCGCGAAGGCACAGTGCGGGTGATTCCCGCCATCCCCAAGGACAGTTTAGGTTTCTACCCTGACATGCCCGGCGAAGTGCTGATGGGGCACCAATTCTCCCCCGAGACCGCCGATTTGACCAATGCCCCCGTGATGTTGGCTAAAGACCGCTTCGTGCATATGATGTTTGCGGGCGCGACCGGATACGGCAAGTCCGTAGGCGCGGAACGTCTGGCCTACGAGATCGTGCGCAAGTGGGGTATGCGCGTGGTCGTCCTGGACTTCGGCGCGGGTTGGCGGCAACTGCTCAACGCGCCGGGCATCGAAGAGCAGGTCGATATCCGCCAATTGACGCCCTATGGCGTGCGTCCGCTGCGCTGGAACCCATTACAAATCTCCCGCTACATCATCCCCGAAATCCAGTTGGCCGCTTTCGTGGACATCTTCGGCAACGTAGGTCAACTCGGCGTCAAGCAGCAAAAACATCGTTTCTTCGACGCAGTGGAATTCATCTACCTACAAAAAGGCGTACTGGTCAATGATCCCAAGATTCTGGATGATCCGGTTTGGGGAAAGGTCGCGGATCAGGAAGAAGCAGCTGCCTGCGGGTACCCAGAAGGCGCCAAGCTGCGCTCGATGGACATCCGTGAGCGGCAAGAGATCGCCGTATACCGCTCCAAGAGCGCCAGCTTGCAGGATTTGTATGACGAGATCGAACAGCGCCGCGACGCGATGCCCGCCCGCGACCAGGTGGGGAGGGGCATACTCGATGGCATCCTGGAGCGCATGAAGACTTTGCTGCGAGGGGCTACTGCGGCGCAATTCGCGGCTGGGCCTGACGCCATCGACGTAGCCGAACTGGGCAATGACGAAAAGCCGCTGCTGGTTCTCGAAGGCGGCAAACACCTGGATCAGTTCTCCAAAGCCTGGCTGCTGTCCTGGGCTGGATGGCTGCTCTACCAGGATATGGTCGAGCAAAAAGACCGTCAGTTGATCACGGGTGATGCTGAACTGATCATGTTCTTCGAAGAAGCCAACATCATCTTCAGCGGCTTGGGGGCGCGTGACGAGAATAACAAGGGCGCGCCCACTGTGGCCGAACAGTACGACAATATGTTCCGGGACTCGCGCAAATATGGCGTGCGTTTCGTGGTCATCACGCAGTCGCCATCGCTGATTCCCGCCGGGGTGCGCAGTTCGTGCTCCAGCGTGTTCTTGGGCTATCTCAGCGAACCCGACGACAAGGATGTGGCCCTGTCAGCCATTGCTCGCAGTGAGAAGGGTTTCCACGATGAACCCTGGCGACGCTTTGTGGCTGACCAGGGCATTGGCATGAACCTGGGGCGTTTGCCATACACCTTCGAGCGTACTGAAATGCGGCCCTTCTTGTTCCGCCCGCTGATGTTGAAGGCCAAAGAACCGGATGATGCTGAAATTGCCGAAGTGCTGGGAAGGATCGCATTGTGAATCAGAAGATGCTGCTGCTGATATTCGTGGGCATGGCTGTGCTGGCCCTGCTAATTGCCGCGCTGATCCCTGACATCGAAGCGCAGGACGACCAGGTGATCTGGCGGCCCGGCAGTTTGAGTACGGCAACCGCGACCCCGATCCCCACTGAAGGCTGGTTTGACAACTTGCCAACACCATCTTTCAGCACACCAACCGCAACGCCGGATTCGAACCTGACGCCTGACACTGTAACACCTGACACCGAAGCAACCCCCACATTGGGCATCACGGACATCCTGATCACCCTGACAGCCGAATCCGAGAGGTAATAATGACACAAAACGACAATCCCCGCGGGGATGCCTATGGCAAATCCATTCCAACGAAAAACGTACAAGGCTTGAACGCCCTACGCGCCATCTTTGGCGACGAAGAACAAACCATCGTGGTCAAGGTGGACGAGCACGAGCAGCTCTTGGGCTACGAAGTGCGACCGCTGGCCGATGTTGTCGCCGATTTAGCCATCAATGGGTTTGGAAAAGAAAAACGTGGAGCGTCAAGCGTGGAGCGTTGAGCGGAGAGCGATCAATACCCGCTCCACTCCCACTTTCCACTTTCCACATTGCCATCATCAATTACAGGAGTAAAGAACCATGAACATCAAGAAAATCATTCCCATCATCGCTGCCATCTTCGTGGCGTTTCTGGCAGTCAGTTTGCTGGGTGCCCGGGAAGCTGAGAAAACCGAGGTGGTTGTGCTCAACCGCAATCTCCCCCCTGGGCATACGATTGTGGATGCTGACATCTCGCTGGCTGAAATGCCGGTGGCTAACCTGCCCGCGGACGTGATCGCGGACCCGGCGCAGGCCCTCGGCGGCGCGCTGCGCGTCTCGCGCTCGGAAGGCGATTTCCTGGCTGCCAGTCACCTGGGCGGTGATGTGTTGGAGCTGGCATCCGATGAGCGGGCGGTGACCATCGAGGTCAGCGACTCGGCGGGTCTGGCAGGGCAGTTGAAACCCGGCGACTTTATCGGCGTGACGGCCATCCTGACCGAAAACGACTTCACCTTCGCAAAAGTAGCCGCGGAAGGATTGAAAGTCCTGAGCGTCTCGCCTGAGTTCCAGGCCATAGACCCGGCCGCGTACCAGCAGGGCTATTCGCAGGACGAGGACAGCTTTGGCGCCGTCGAGGCCGCCCCGGATCGCAGCCCAAAGGGCACGATTACCCTGGCTGTGCCGGTGGACGCGATGGTGATTGCCTACGACTTCTTCGCTTATGGCGCAGAAGACGAATATCTGCTGGTCAACGTCATCGAGCTATTACAAGGGCTGGATCAGGATAACCGCGTATCGTTCTCGCTCTACCTGATGCCCGATGACGCGCTGGCCTTCAAGACGGCGGGCATCTTCCTGCAGAACTTGATCGTCACCCCCGGTCCGACACCGACGCCCACCCCGACTCCCTTTGGCTGGACGGGCGAACCCGAGGCCACCCCAGCACCCACCGCGACAACAACGCCATAAGAAGGAATCATGAAATACATACAAAAAAATATCCACGAAGGACACCAAGAGACACGAAGGGAAAAGAATAAAGAATTGATTTTGTTCTTTTCTTTGTGTTCCTTCGTGCTCTTAGTGGATTTATCTTTTTCGGGTTAGGAGTTGATATGTCCTGGAATACACAAGGAAACGATACCGTAACCGTTTTGCTGGCGGGGCCGAAGAACCGTACCGATGTCTGGCAGACTGCGCTGTCAAAAGACGCGCGCTTTCGGGTATCGGCCATCGCTAACGCGCCCGATGATCTGATGGTCAAGCTGGCATCCAGACCGGATGTAGCGCTGATGGACGGGGCCATGTTCACCGATGCAGACGGCTTCGTCAGCGCCATGCGCAGTATGAGCGAAGATGTCTATGTCGTTTTGCCGCAACTTGCGCCTAATGACGAGCAGGGCATCCGTTCCGAACTGGCCGGGCTGCCCCATCTCAAAGGGCTGTATGCGGTGGACATGAATTTGCAAACGCTGGTGGAGAAAATCTTCGCTGACACACGCGCCGCGAAAATGGCATCCGGCGCAGGGGCATGGGGCGCAATGTCTGGCAACGGCCACCGGCCTGTGACAGCGCGCATCGTCACGGTTTGGAATATCGCTGGCGGGGTCGGCAAGACCACCATCGCATCCAGCCTGGCGTATTTAGCATCTCAACGCGGCTATCCGACCCTGCTGATCGGCATGGGGTCTCCCCCGGATGACCTACCCATGATGCTGCGCCTCAGCCCGGAGCCGAACCTGGCGCACTGGCCGCAAAATCCGACCATCGAGGGGCTGCGAGTGATCACCCAGAAGGTTGGCTCGATGAATGTACTGGGCGGCTTTGTAGACGATATGGCTGCCGGGCAGATGGCAAGCGCCAATCGGGACAGTCCGGGATCGTTTCAGTCGCTGATCAACACCGCCATCCGAGAGTACGCCGTGGTGGTGATCGACACCCCGCCGTCGTCTCAAGCCGCACTGGCGTTGGGTGTTTCCAATCACCTGGTGCTGGTCGGCACGCCTTCGATGGCAACTGCAATGCGCACGGCAGAAGCATACCGCATGGTCTTCGAGCGCATGGCCGGGATGCACAGCCTCTCTGAAACCACTTCATACCTGGTCCTGAACCGGGCAGGGAAGCGAGTCGAGCCGCGCGATTGGCATCGCTGGGCGGCTGAGGCCGTGAGCGGCGGTTTCCTACCACTGATTGCCACCATCCCCGATAACGACGCTGTGGGGATTGCTCAAGACGAGCGGGTCATCCCCGTGGAGCGCTCCGAGGCCTTTCGAGAAGCGTTGATGCCCCTGGCCGATGCGCTTTTCTCCGAGAACTACGGCAACAGCGGGAACACTGGCCGCACGAAGAGTATCCTCGGAGTGAAAGTACGATTTTGACGCAGAGAGAAAAGATTCACCGCGAAGACGCTAAGAACGCAAAGGTTTATTGGTAAAGAACAAGAGTATTTACTTTCAGTACATATTTTTGCATTGCTTTGCGTATCATTTTTTTCTTCGCGCTCTTGGCGTACTTGGCGGTTCAAAGGAGCACTGTATGTACAACAACGCTAATCCCTGGCAGCAAATGATGAGCAACCAGACCATGCCGGATACTGCGCGGGGCGAGATCGTCGATGCCGCGGTGGGGGAGCTAGACCATTTGCCGCTGGACGTTATCCGAGATCGTACCCGGTTGCGCGAAGAAGCCGTGCGTGCCATTCATACTGCGGTTGCCAACTTGGGGCGGGCTGTGTCCGAAACCCTGGTGCCCACGCTGGTCGACCAGGTAGTGGCCAAAGTAGGTGGGTTGAGTTTCTTCCACGAACTGCTGCCGCCCATTCGCAATGATCTGACCGAAATCATGATGAACTCGGATGGCTCGTTGTGGGGAATCAAAAAAAACGCTCGGGACGCTGAACGCCTGGATTACTGCCCCGACGAACAAGAGACGTGGCGGGCGGTGGAAGCTTTGCTGGCCCCCATCGGACGGGCGATCTCCAAAGCAACGCCCTTAGTCAGTGCAAAAATTCCGCGCGGCGATGGTATGGGCGGGGCACGTGTGCATATCGTTCATCCTCGGCTGGCTCCTGGATCTGGCTATCCGGTGATCAATATTCGCATCTTCGAGCCGAAACCCGTCACACTGGAACAGTTATTGGAATGGGATGTAGCTCCGACTCATGTCCTGGACGCCCTGGTGGGTTGGGTGGGAAACGAATACCGCCTGCTGATCTCAGGCGCAACGGCTACGGGCAAGACGACTGTGCTGTCAGCGATCGCAAACGGCATCCCCAGGGGTGCGAGGGTGGTCAAGATCGAAGACCCGGAAGAAATCTGGATTGACCATCCCCATGTCGTCAGCCTGGAAGCAAGACCGGCTCAAATTGGGTCGAACACCCCCGGTGTGTCGGTCAAAGACCTGGTAGACAGCGCCTTGCGCATGTCCCCGCGCTGGCTGATCGTAGGCGAGGTGCGCACCGGTGATGTTGCCAACACCCTCTTCCGAGCGCAGATGTCGGATCATCCCGGTCTGTCTACGTTCCATGCCACAGACCCGCGCCACGCCGTGCATCGCATGGCCTTGATCATGTTCGCGGACGAGGGCATCCGTATGGCCGCGGCAAAGGAAAATTTCTCCCAGGCCATTGATCTGGTGGCGCAGATCGGCTGGCTGAAAGGCCGCCGTCAACTTGTGGGGGTTTGGGCGGTGCGCAAAGAACTCAAAGGCGGCGATGTGGCCATGGATGATGTCTATTTAGCCGATGGCTACCGCATGACAGAAGACGATGTGCGCATCGGCGCCATCCAGAAAATCTTCGAGACGGCGGAAGCCAACCCCGGCCAGGCCTATTGGCATGCGCAAGCACATCTCGATACAGAAGCGGCCACAGAAGGGCAGGTGAGACTATGAACGACGTATGGATTGATAGCGCATTGAAACTGGTTGCCGCGGTTGCCGCAGGCGCGGGTGCGTATTTCTTGTTGGCTCTGTTGGTCAACCAGATCAGGGGTAAAAGTCAGGCTGAGAGCTTGCGCGCATACTACCGGCAGCGGGGACTGGCAGACGATCCTGCTTCCGCAAATCCAAGGGTGGTGCAGATCAGCGAACTGAGCAAAACACGCCTGGCATTCCTGCGCTTCGGGATGGATGTATCGGGGAAAGAAGAAGTTGCCACGTACTGCCTGATGGCCCTGATCGGGATTCCGGGGATACTGGTCTTCAACGCCTTCCATCTCGGCTGGCCGATCTCGATTGCGGGCGGCAGTGTATTGGGCTATGCCATCACCCATGGCTTCGTCAATGCCCAGTGGGAAAAGGTACGCCTGGAGATCGAGAAGGAAATCCCCACCTTCCTGCGCAATCTGTCGGGCATTCTCAAAGCCGAACCCAATATCCTGGAAGCCTTGTCGAGTTCTAGAGAAGCGTTGGATCCCGAGAAACCGCTGGCCGCCTGGGTGGAGACCTTCATCACCCGCATCCAGCGTCAGGGGCGCACGGCTTTCGAAAGTTTGCTGATCGAGGCCAACGGTATTTCGTCATCGTTGGCACTGGTGGTCTTCGAAGTGCAGCGCATGGGCGAGACCGGCGGGGCAGGCTATACCGCCGCCTTCCATGAGACGGCCAAAAATCTCAACGAAATCCTGAATGTCAAAGGCCAGGCCGCCGCGGTGGCTTCCGGGAAGAAGAATATTGCTCTGGCTATCATCGGCGCGGCCGTGTTCGGGTTGGGTTACATTCTCAGCGCGCCGGTGGGCACATCCGTGTATCTGGAAAATCCACTCTTCAAGATCGGCCTGGTCGCCGCTATCGCCTGGGGCGCGTACGGCTGGTCATATATCCAGCAGATGATCCGTGAGGCCACCACATGATAGCGCGCCTGATCGATGGCCTGGCAGTGGTCATTTTCTTGTTGATCATGACGGTGCCCGCCATTTTGTGCGCCCTGCTCGATACCCCGGTAGGCCGAATAGGAATTGTGTTTTGGTAGCAGTTGAGAAGGAGATGTAGGTGATGGATAACATGATGGATACCATATTGAATTTCGGATTGATATTTGCAGTCGTGGGCGCTTCAGCTTATACCGCGCACCGGCTGGCGAGTCTGGTCATCAAGCTTTTGCAGCCGAACCCCGTAACTGACTATCTGGGTACGGGGAAGAAGCAGCGGGGTGCGGGGCAGCCCTCGTTCAGTGACAGGGCAGGCGCGGCGATTGCTAGTCAACTCCCTGCGTTCGCATCCTTGAAGACCTTAGAAGGACATCTGCGTTGGGCGCAGCGCGGCGGCGAGTACGAAGGACGGACAGTGGAGCAGATCATCTTCATGTCTGCCCTGTTTGGCGGGTTGGGAATCTTGTTTCCGCTGCTCATCCCTGCGCCTGTGGCCTGGGGCGTGCCGCTGATCCTGCTGGTCTTGCCATTTTCCAGACTGCGCTCTGCGGCCAAGAAGATGCGCGTGCGCGCCGAGCAATCCGTGCCGGAGATGGCAGCCTTGATGTCAGCGGAAGTTGCTGCGGGGGTATCGCCTGAAGAAGCCTTGATGCAGGCGTCCAAGATGCCCGGTCCGTTGGCGGGTCTGGTGCGCGAGGCCTCTGCGCAGGCTGCTTACCTGGGTATTCCAGTGTTCTCCCATGAGAAACGAAAAGGGTCTCTGCGAGAAGCCTTCGAAGGCAGCGGTATTTCTGCGCTGCGGGCTTTCGGCGTGCAATTGGATGTGGCCGCCAGCAAAGGTGTCGATGTTGCCCAGCGTATGAGCGAGATTTCATCTTCCCTGGCTGCTGAATATCGCCAACGATTAATGCGAAAGGCTGAGAAGCTGGATACCGGCATGACCATCGCCGTGGCGCTATTCTATTTCGTGCCCATGATGGCCTTGATTTTGGTGCCGCTGCTGATCGAAGCGATCAATGCGATTTAGAAGCAATCGGACACAGATTCTCAGGATTTTCACAGATTTATTTTTTTTATCTGTGTCGCCAGGGGCGTGCAAAGCAATCCTGGAAATCTGTGTCCAATGTTCTTGATGGAGAAACATGGCCACACCCCTGCCACCGCTTGCTGAACGCCTGGCTACTGAGTTGGCTGATGAGATTTCTAAGGTGAAAGAACCCTACCGCTCGAATTTGATCATCTGGCTCAACGGTCTCGCCGGTCGGGAGATCGTCAATCTGAACGGTGACATGGCGGCCTGGCTGGCCGAACTTGGTGGTTTCCTGATGATTGATCAGTACGCGCTCATCCGCATTGTCTGCCAGGAAGCTGAACGCTATTTTGGCACAAGGCGAGGTAGACGATGAAAAAGACATCACCGCGAAGACGCAAAGTGCGCGGAGCAATAATGTGAATAAGAGAAACAAAACAATTTCTGGTCGATTTCGACAGGCAGTCTCTTTGTTTCTAATCCTGTTGACCTTGCTGCCAGGGACCAGTGTACAGGCTACCGAAGACTCTGCCTGGGCGCTTTTACGTCAGGTGCAGCCAGGTGTCAATTACGACCCTATCACCCAAAGCTGGTATTTCTACGGCGTGCCTATCGAGCAGGTGCGGTATGAGATGCCGGGCGCAAGTATTGAACTGGTGCGGGTGATGTTCATGGGAAGCGCAAGCGAAGCTGTTCCCTACAAGGTCTGGGTTGCGGTAGGAATGGACATGCACATGGGCGCGGAGTATCTGTCGCTTGGCCCCTGGGAGACCGCAGAGCAGGCACACGCCATCCGTCTGCGTGAGACACTGTTGAAAATATATGTCAGCGAAACAAGTGGGACACTTCACCCCGATGTGGACGAGACTGGCATCCATTGGACAGACTGCATTCCGGGAACGGTCTGTGAGTACGCCAGGCTATTCGACACGATGCACTCTGACCTGTCGAACCTGTTTATCGAGTACGAAATCGCGCCGGGCTGGTATCCCTGGGGCTTCCTGTTCTGGGATGTCGAGATTGTTGCGCAGTACGAACACGACCGTCACAGTAAAGTCAGACAGTTTATTAGAGAGGTAGTGAGATGATCCTAGATCTAAAGAAACTCAAAAGCAATTTAACACCCAAGAATATGGCCATTGGGGCGGGCGTATTCATTATTCTTGGCATTTTCGGAATTGCGGCATTTAGCGTTGTCATGCGTCCTAAACAAGCTATTGCTCAGGAAGTGCCTGCGACAACGGCACCGCCGCTCATACCTACGGCGACAGCTGCATCGTTGCCAACCCCTGTGCCCACCTTGGCGCCACCCCCACCTACGCCGGTGAGCACGCATTTCGTCTCCTGGACGAATCGAGAGACGGGTATCTATCTCAGGGACGCGCCGGGGAATGCCCTGATCCTGGATGCCATCCCCAACGGCGAAGAAGTTTCCAACGTAGGCAATCAGACCACCGTCCGCGGCGGCGTGGAGTGGATTGAAGCAAACTACCTGGGCCAATCTGGTTGGATTGCGACCTTGTATCTGTTTGAGATCGAAGGCAACTACCAGCGCATTGGCGAGGATGGAAGATGGCTTTTCCGGGACATGAATGGCATGGTGGATATGTACCTGTGGGCGGGAACGCCATACCAGGTTTTGCAAACGGCAACTGACGAAAACGGTATCGTCTGGCAGGAAATCATGCTGCCGGACAGCTCTACCGGATGGATGAAGGAATGGTGAAACGACCGACGACCGGCGACCGAACTTCCCCTGTCCCCTGTCTCCTGTCCCCCGTCCGCATTATGACTGACGTAATGATCGTGCCTCTCCTGTTATGGCTGACCGCCTGCGCCTACCAAGACTACCGCACTGGCGAAGTGAGCAACTGGTTGACCCTGCCCCCGTTAGGGCTGGCGCTGGCTGCGCGCCTGGCAGGATGGTTGACTGCGCCCTGGTGGAGTATCGGTCTGGTCTGGGCGCTGGCGCTCTACCTGTGGCACAGTGACCGCCTGGGCGGCGCAGACGCAAAAGCCTGGATGACGTTCTCCCTGCTGGGGAATGGGATTATGTGGAGCGCATACATTGGTTTGATATTCTGGTATGCCGCAATAGTCTGGGCGTTTGCATATTTGGGCTTCGAAGGAGCTTGCCCTGAGCGTGCCGAAGGGACACGTCGTTTTCCCGGCTTCCCAGGCTATCTCCTGGGAGTGGGCGGCTCAGTGTTGATCTTGACAGGTAGCAGACTGTTCCATATAATCCCTGATGTAGCGTTCATTCTGTGGGGGCACTTTCTTTAAGTGCCTGAGGACAGAATGGCGCTTTTTTTGTTTAATTTATGCCAAGCAATGCGGGCCGCCTACTGCGGGTCAGGCATCCCTTGGCACGGAGGCTTATGATGAAAACGTATTTGATGTTTCGTAATTTTCTAGCTGATGAGCGCGGTGACCTGGTCGATCAATCCCTGATCTGGGTGCTGATCGCCATCGCTGCCATTGCGGCCCTGACTACCCTGGGCGGTAAGATCGTCGATACGCTCACGACCATTGCCGGGTCGTTGTAAAGCGATGATGATCAAGCGCTTTCTCCGCGACAAACGCGGCGACCTGGTCGAGGCAGCCATGACTTTGCCGCTGATGTTGTTGGTCACGTTGGGCCTGGTCAATCTGGCTTTGGCCGGGATCGCCGGACTGCACGCTAACAATGCTGCCAATTACGGCGCACGCCGCGGCTCGGTGGCGCAGCAAAGCCCTGCTGCACAAGCCGCCAACGCCGCCTGGGAAAAACTCGCCGCAGTCAAGATCGGAGAATATGGCGTTTCAACTTCGGCTCCCGGAGGACGGGGTGGCACTGTGCAAGTCGTCGTCTCCTATCGAGTGCCGAACTATTTTGCTAACCTGGCTGCGTTCTTTGGCGGGGGCACATCCCCATATATCGACGGACAATCGGTCAGCACCTTCAGGCAAGAGGGCTGGTGATGCCGAA
>JADHXE010000080.1 GCA_016783125.1 Anaerolineales bacterium | reverse complement strand
CGACACTGCGGATCTGAGTCGTCTTCTTAAAAAATATAAAAACACTTGTGAGCGAAGAACCGCTCGCGTTCTGCAATCATGCCTGACGACAGTTTTTTGACCCTTTACCCTTGACGAACGCTTTCTTAGATGCGTGCCTGTGGCATTGCGACCCCCCGCACACCCCTATTTCCGGAACTTTTCCGCTCGTTTGAAACACGCCCAAATCAATTCTCTGTCGTGCTTTCGGCCCCCAACAAAAAATGCAGCAGCTTGGATTACACTGCCGCGTAAATTGCTAAGAGCATTCTCACGTTTAGAAACAGAGCTAAGAAAAAAACCTGATATAATCAACATGCCTGATTTCACCGACTGTGTGATAGGGCCATTGACACCCTCTGGTTTCGCGGCTCGGGGGTGTCAATTGTTAACAACCCCCATTATAGAACATGCGTTCTAGTTTAGTCAACCTATAAATGAATCTTTAAGGTAACAACTAAGCCAGGCTGTGAGCACTCACCATGCTATAATCATGCCCATGCGTACACCAGCCGGAAAAGAATGTAAATATTTTTATGGGGATTATTATCGTGGCAGAGAGCGTGAAGAATGTCGCCTGCTGATGAATTCCAAGCCACCCCAAAACTGGCAACCTAAGCTTTGTTCCACTTGTCCAGTGCCAGGTATCATACAAGCTAACGCCTGTGAGCATATGAAACTCAACGCCCGCGTTCAGCGACTCTTTTTCATCCTCGCCCCTGAAGTGAAAATCTCCGCTCACTGCACTAAATCTCAACAAGATGTGCCCGAGCCCCACGTTGGCTGCGGAGAATGTCACTCCCTGCCCGCCATCTTCACCGGAGAAGCCCGTGACCTTGACACTACTGATTGACCTCGATGACACCCTGCTGGGCAACAGCATGGATACCTTCATCCCCGCATATATGAATGCGCTGGGAAACCACCTCTCCGATCACGCTGCACCTGAGCAGATGGCCAAGGCGATGATGACCGCCATCCGCCATACCTTCGCTAACACTTGCCCCAACCTGACTCTTGAAGAAGCCTTTGACCCCCACTTTTACGCGCCACTTGGTTTGGATAAAACTCAAATCCAGGGAAAGATCGACGCCTTCTATACAGAGATTTTCCCCAACTTGAAAAGCCTGACCCAGCCACTCCCTCAGGCCGTTGAATTCATCGAAGCGGCCCAAGGGCGCGGCTATCGCATAGGGATTGCCACCAACCCTCTCTTCCCCCGCACAGCCATCCTCCAACGCCTCAACTGGGCAGGCATCTCCCCTGAAAAATATCCCTTTGACCTGATTCCCTCCTACGAGAACTTCCATTTCGCCAAACCCAATCCAGCATATTTCGCTGAATTTTTAGGACGCATGGGCTGGCCGGAGGGAGCAGTGCTGATGATAGGCAATGACCCTGATCATGATGTGCGCGGCGCCCAGGGGATGGGGCTGCCCGTTTTCTGGATTTCGGAGGGGTCCGACGGACTCCCAAAGGGGGTACTGCCCCCAAACAAAACAGGCTCACTCGAAGATGTGCTCCCCTGGATCGACAGCATATCTCCCCAAGAACTAGAACCCGACTTCTCTTCTACCAGCGCGCTGACCTCTATATTACGCGGCTGCGCGGCCGCCCTCAGCAGCATGGCGAACGCATTCCCCATCCATCTCTGGAATGAATGCCCAGAACCAGAGGAATGGTGTCTGATGGCTGTTTTCTGTCATTTGCGCGATGTCGAGCGCGAAGTCAATCTGCCCCGGCTGCAAGCCATCACCTCTGAGGAGAACCCCTTCATCGTCGGCATCGACACCGACGCCTGGGCCGATGAGCGCGACTACAAAGATCAAAACGGCCAGGCTGCCCTGTCAGATTTCATCGAGGCGCGCCTCAAAACCTTGGAATTGCTCGATCAGCTGAGTGAAGCTGATTGGCAACTGCCTGCCCGGCACGCCATCTTTGGCCCCACAAACTTGAAAGAGTTGGTAGGGATCATGGCCGGTCACGACCGCCTGCATACGCGGCAGGTTTACGAGACCATTGACACGATACGTGAGAGCGTGAAGCGTGAAGGGTGGAGCGTGGGACTCTCTCAGGCCCGTTCGTAGTGCGGCACGCAGCCCTTCAGATCCCCTCGCCAACGGCGCGCCGGCCGTAGGCCCGCACGCCAGAGGCGCGCATAGCGAGCGCGGCGGGAAATCAGGATAAACCCCGCGGATGCTTTGCACGCTGATGCCAGAACTAAACGGCACTCTCGTGCCTGACTACGAACATTCATCACTGGTTACCATGCTCCGCGTGGTAACCCCTGGCGGGGACGCTCCGCGTCCGGTGATTGAGACGCGGAGCGTCCACTGCCAGCGTTCCAACGCGGAGCACTGGAACGAGATAAGAACCCAAGACTTCCGAAGTCTGCGAGACTTCGGAAGTTTTTTTGTAAAGGCGCCCCACCCGGGCGTTCGGCGCCCTCGGGCATCAGGTGCGACGCACTTTCGAAGTGCGTTGCACCTTACCTTGAGAGCCTACCAGAACAGGCGGGGCTATTCAATATTTGGCTGGCTCTGCCCTGCTCCCCCCGGAACCTGTCCTGAGCAAAATCGAAGGATCAGGGGGTTGGGGGGGCGAGCGCAACCGGGACGCGGCCGCGCTATCTCTCTCAAGAGTGGCCTCGACTGCCGCCCGTGAGCGGTCAGCACTGCTGGCCGGGACATATAGAGAGGTATGGGATGCCGACGCCACCACCCGAAACCCGTTGTTGTCGTTGATGTTGTTCAGGTGATTGTTGTTGCGGTAGGCAACACGGGCGCATTCGGCCGGCCCCACAGCCGCGATGCAGCTGCAAAGGGTATGTCGCAGGTTTTATGCCACCCAGAGGGGGGCGAAGCCCCCTCTGGACACCCCCCACAGAACGCAGAAAACAGAATTTCAGAATACAAAACTGGACATTGGCGAAAAACACCTTAACAAAAAAATAAAACGGGCGTAAATTGACGGTGAGAAAGCGTGTGAAACCAACCGGGGTTAGATACTGTCATAAACCCAGATGATGCACACGGTGGCGGGAAATCACGGGCTAAGTAGGTAGTGCATCCAAACGCAAGAAACGTTGGAGCACAGACTCGACATCGCCGGTTTCGGCAGCCATTTGGATGGCTCCTGTCAACCAGTCGATGGCGTGCTCGTCCCGATGCCGCCGGATAATGTCGCCGCAAGTTTTGATCTGGGCAGAACGCTCCTGAGCAAAACGCTGCTCGACGTAAGCCCAAGCCAAATGAACGACGACGATGTATCTGTCCACCGCTTCGTAGGACTGGACGCGGAAGTCTTCCAGTCCCCCCTGGGTTTTCAAGTAGAAGTTGACAGTTTCGCATGACCAACGCCAGGTGTATCCTTGCAAGGCTTGTTTGGCCGAGCAAGCGAGATCCGTACATGTAATGTACGCCGGGGATTTCTCCCTGGGGTGCCTTTTCGAGAAGTAAACACGGACATCGAAAGGAACTTCGGCTAAACGGCCATCTTGCCGTCGCACATAGTAAGTTCGTTTTTCTGCGTCCGTAGTGGTCACGCTGACCCGCGTGTACCACTGGTGCCTGAACGCCTGGGCGTGTTCGTCGATGCGTTTGCCATTGAGTTTGCGGTTGGACTTGAGACCACAGGTAACATGCCATCGTTGGCGGCGGACATACTTGATCAGTTTTTTGGAAGCGTACCAACTGTCGAATTGCACATACACTTGCCAGCCTTTGGGTAAGAGCGGACGCAATGCTTCCAGAATTTGACGGGCGATGCGGTATTTGCTGCGAAATGGAATACGTTCTTCTTTTGGTCGCTTTCGGTTGAGCCGACGTACTGTTCTTTCCCGCAGATAAAGCTGCAAATCGATGGTGGCTACGTTTTGCCCGACCCGCAAAGTGCAGACTACATAACAGAATGCATTCTTGAAACGTGGTTTGCTTTTCGTACTTTCGCTGTGGTCGAAGTGCCAATCGACTGGTTCCAAATGGCGCGTTCCCTTGTCTTTCTCGCCCAACGAGTCGTCGATGTTGATGTAGATGATTTTGTCTCCACCCGTTCGCTCGGCCTCGCTGATCAACCAGGTTACTTGATGTGCTCGCAGCGCCGCTCGCACCTCGTTTGCCTGCCATGGGCTGATGCGCAGAAAGTCGGCCATATTGGAAGCATCTGGCGCTTCTACGAACTGTCTCTGTAAAGCTGCGAGGGTCTTCTTGTCCTCGCAAACTAAGAGAGCATCGGCCATGTTGAGAATATGGCGACGTTGTGATTGGTAGAGTCCCAGGTTGAGTTGATCGAGAAAGGTGCATAATTGCGGAGAATTGTGTAAAATACGGGTGAGCATGGGATGACCTCCTGTTGGAACCGGTAGTTTGGCTTTTTGCCATTCTACTCAGGAGGCTTCCCGTGCTCAACTTACCCATTTTTCGCCAGAGTCCAGTACAAAAGCGTTAGATAGGGGACGCCGACGCCACCACCCGAAACCCGCCGTGGCCGCTGATGCCGCCCAGGTGAGAGCTGAAGCGGAAGGCAGCACGGGCGAGATTAATAGCAGTCCCCCGAGAACCACCCCGCAGCACGCGGTAATCACCCTGCTCCGGCCCCTGCGGGTCTTTGAGGCCGTCTTCCCGGTTTTTGTAGGCATCTTCAGCGAACCAATCCGCGCACCACTCCCAGACGTTCCCGACCATATCGGCGCAGCCATAGGGGCTATCACCCGCCGGGGAATACTGGCCTACCGGGGTGGTCTCTCCAACACCGCCTTCTTCGGTATTGCACCTGGCCGCATCCCATTCGCCGCCCCAGGGGTAGACCCGCTTCTTCCCCCTTACACCCTCGCTCCCCCGCTCCCCCTCCCAAGACGCGGCTTTCTCCCACTGGGCTTCGGTGGGTAGGCGGTACTCCCGGTCGGTCTTCTCGCT
The DNA here is from genome assembly GCA_016783125.1 of Anaerolineales bacterium. Lineage (GTDB taxonomy): Bacteria > Chloroflexota > Anaerolineae > Anaerolineales > UBA11858 > NIOZ-UU35. The sequence continues at coordinate 12,012 of JADHXE010000080.1, read as the reverse complement.
CAACCACTGGCAGTAGGCCGCGGCATCGCGCCAGGAAACGTGAACCACGGGATGATCGCCTTTTCCCTCGGGATATTGGTCGCCGTCCCAATTGCGCGGCGGCGAGTGTTCGCTCTCGCGGATGAAAGCCTGGTATTCGGGATTGGTGATTGGGTATTTTCCGATCTGGTATTCAGAAAGATCCACGGTGTGCTGGGGCACTTCCCGCATAGCCCAATCTTCGCTCAAACCATCGGCAATAAATTGCTTCACCTGTTCTTCAGTCGATCCCATCAAAAACGGGCCGGTGGGGATAAAAACCATCTCAGATTCATAAGGATTTCGGAGTTCGTTTATTCGATCATTTGCAAACTCCTTTTCTTCTAGAGAACGTTTATTATCAAACAAAATCTCCAATAAGCCTGTAATGTAACCCCTTACACCAGGCAAGTCAGCATCAAAGAGTCGTAATGGGGCCTTCAAAACCTTCCCTCTTACCCCATTTACTTCTAACCATGCTTGTGCATATCCGGCAGACATCAACTCATCTTCATGATATCGATCTGGCGATTCCCGTATTGCCTGTAACCTCCTATGATAACTGGGCCAAAGTCGGCGGCGTTCCTCGTCATTGGCAGCTCGCGCCAGAATCATCTCCACCTGGTCACGCACCCGCTCGCGGTCGTTGCACAGCAAGGCTTCACGCTCCCGGCGGCTGGGGCGCATTAAATCCGAGAGGCCCTCGGCGGTGCCGGTCAGGTAAATATAGGATGCCAATCCGCCCTGGCTGATATGCCGGAAACGCTTTTCCCCGGCCGCAAAGAGTTCGTTCAATGCCGGGCAATGATCCTCCGGCACCAGTTCATCAACCACGTCGCGCGCTTCCCCGCCGCGGGTGCGTACCTCAGCGGCCAATTTTGGGTCGCCGGAAACCAATTCCTGGTCCATGGGATGCTCTTCGATTTTCTCGCCGCGGGCTTCCAGGGCATCGTAAATGGCGTGATTTTCGATCTTAGGCAGATCGTCAATCTCATCGCGGAAGTGGTCGTGCAGCGCGCTGAAGCGGCTTTGCAGCACAATCATCTTAGCCAGCAACTCAGGGTCAACCGGATCCATTTCCCAGGCATTTACGCGCACTTCTGAGAGTTCCCACAAGGTGCGGTAGATATTCAAGGCGCGTTTTACCTTACGCGGGTTGGGTTCCAAACCCTTGGAGAAGACTTCGGGGGCCGTATGGCATAAGTGATGCACATCCGCGTAATCATCCACCATATAGCGCAAGACCCGGTTCTGATCCAGCGGCGGCAGGTGGAAGGGTATCTGGACAATCTTCTCTAGATACTCAGCCGCGGCGTCTTCGCCTTCTTTAAAACCATACTTCTTCTCGATCCCCAGCCGCACGATCTCATGATCCAACCCGATGATATACACACAACGCGGCGTGTTGGTGAAGAGCTTGATGGCTTCCAGCACTTCGGGCACTTTGTCGGGCGTGCAGCGGTCGAGGTCGTCGATGAAGACCGCCAGGCGGCCTTTCTCACCGACCCAGGTTTCCACCAGATGCTCGAACTGCTCTTGCAGCCGCTGCAATTCGGTAACCTGGATTTCGTAGGGGTTCTTCTTCAGGATCACGTCCAGGTCAAGGCTGATCTTTTCTTTGGCCGCTTCGACCGCCGGGGCAATCACCAGCCACAACCCTAAAAGCAGGCTGGCCGCGCCGCCGGTGAGCGGGTCTAGGACGAAGCCCAGCAAGTCATTGGCATCTTTGACCGTTTCATCGGGCCACAAGATCGAGAGCAGCACGGGTGTTACAGCTACGACAATCCGATAGCTGTTTGCTAATAATGAGCGCAGCAACTCCCCCCATTTCACCCGCTGGCGGAACAAGCTCCAATCAAAGACCCAGCGGCGATACCACGGCATGCGCTTGTGTACTTGCGTAAACAAGGCCTGCAAGAAAGCGTTCCAGAGTTCTTCCCGGCTGCTGAGCTGCCAGACGTTGATCCATATACTCACAATGGGTTTTTCGCGCGTGCCGAGCGATTCTTCCACCAGCCGCATCAGACTGGTTTTACCGCTGCCCCAGCGCCCGAAGATGCCGATGGTCAGCGGGGTGTCGGCCGTGGCAGCGCGGTTCGCCAGCACGTCAGCGTAATCCCGCGAGCCAAAGCGGTCTTGGCCCATGTCAGTGATCTCGCGGTCAGACCATTTACCCTGAATGCCCGAGTCGGTTTGCTCGTTATCCATTTTTTCCTTCCCATCAAGGAGACGTATCTTTTCAAAATTCTGAGGTACCAGACTTCCGAAGTCTGCGAGAAGATTCAAGCCGTTTCACAAATTGTATCACCACCCTGAAGCATATTTTCTATCCAATGCCGCACGGGGATAAATGCCCCGTGCTACCAAACAGCACCCCTTTAAAGGGGTTTGTCCGATTTCCCGAAGGGACGCAGAGCGCTGTCCAGGCGGGGTTCATCTATAGGCTTCCAACTCTTTGCGTCAGCTATCATTATCTGCAAGGGAAGTTTACAAGCCGGCCTGGTTCAACTCATCCTGAAAGGCGGGTAGATTATTGTTCTTCTCTCGAATCTCAGCAAGGGTACGCTCCCAGGCGTTCATCTCAGCAAGGTTTTTGCTCATCTGGCGCACTTTCACTAAATACCTGGCCGCCTGAGTGTAATTCTTGCGCCCGCGTTGATCAACCAATTGCTGCACTCGCGCCAGGTAAAAACGAATCGCTTTGCGTGGACGATGCTTTTCGGTCGCCTGGGCAACCTTTTCCATCACACCCAGCCTCCAGCCCCACCGGGATCGTTGGCTCCCCTGCTCTGCTACATCCCAGGCGGCATCCCAATCTTCTTCGTAAAGGTGGATGTCGGCCAATATACCCCATTTTTTCTTACCTGCGATATCTTTGAGCGACAGATGGCGCAACGAGTCCCAGCGGTTTAGAGATTTGGCCAGCCGCTCCAGGGTTTGATACAATTCCAGGTCGGGGTGGCCTTCTCCCCAACAGCGCAATTGCAGTTTTAATGCCCCAGCGGCATCTTCGTTGGCTTCATAATGATCTGCGAGCCATGCCAGCAGGCGCCCATCTTTGATCTCATCCAACCGGGCTTCCACCATGGCGATGGACGGGATCGGCATACTGTTGGTGAGTTTGCAGGTTTGCATGTTTGCAAGTGTGCAGGTTTCGGAGAACCAGGTTCCTAACGAAATGATTTCCCCGTTTGGGGTCAGGGCCTGGTAGCGCGTATGCCAACCATCTTTCTCTACATCCCGGATAAGCACCCCGGCTAGCGCGCCCTGGACTTCTTCGGCGAAACGGCCGGTTGTATGGGCCTCCCAGAACGCCCTACCAACTGGCAGAACATCGCGCTCGAAATCAGGGGCGTCGGCCCAGCGGCCCTGGCGGTTCTGCAGGTAGACATAAGCCAATCCGCCATTGGAGGCCACCACGGCGTCGCAGTCCGGGTCTTCGCCGGGGTAATCGTGGATATCCAAGCCCAAAGCGTCGAAGAGATGACCCAACTCGCGCTCGTATGGAAAAGCCAATGGCAGGGAGTGGCGGTCGTCGGGGATGACTTCGGTCTGACCGTGGTCGGAGAAGATGGCGGTGAGCGTGGAGGGGGGAGCGGAGTGCGAGGAGGGGGGAGCGGTGAGCGTGTGGCGGGGAGCGTGGAGATGGCGTCCCGGAGTTCGCCGATCAGGGGATCGAGGTGGTCTACCAGGTAAGCCATCTGTGTGTTGGGACCGTGGACGTGGGATTCGTGGTCGAGACCCAGGAAGTGGATGGTCAGTACTTCGGGCAAGCCGCTCTCATCCAGGTAGTCAAGCGTGTTTTCCAAGATGCGGCGGTCGTATTCTGCGGCGCTGAGACCGAAGAGATTGCCCCCCTTGGTAAAACGCGCCAGGTCAGTCAGCGAGGGTTTGAGCCAGGTATCTGCGCCGGTGGCGTACATATTGCCGGCCACAACCGAGCGCCAGCCTCTTTCGGCTAAGCTTTGATACAGCGTGGGAGCCTGTAAACAACAGACTACCAATCCATCGGTGAAGACGCGCACAGCGCCGTCTGCGGCCAGGGTGTCCCCGACATCGAAGGCGTAGTGACGAGGTGTGCCGTCACCGTAAGTCCCAAAACGGTCGAAGAATTGATTGCCTGGGATACCATGTTCGGAGGGGTGAGTCCCTGTAAACAGGCAGGCCTGGGAACAGAATGTTATGCTGGGGGCGGGTGCCAGCACAGGGATCTGCGCGCCACGCGCAACTTCAGGTCCGCCCAGCAATTGAGCAATATGAGGGATGCGCCCATCCTTCAATGCAGCGTCAAAAATATCGGCGCGCAGCCCGTCAATATCAATCAACAAAACATGAGAAAACTTACTCATGATTCGCTTGTCAAAATCGCCCGCGCCGGGGCGCCATCGCTGCCAGCAATTTTCAGCGGCAGGCAAGTGAGGTGGTATTCACCCGGCTCAACCCCAGAGAGATCAAGTCCCTCGAGAGCCACAATACCGGCTTTCAAGAGGATCCGATGCGTGGGCACAGAATCGTTGAAGGGCGCCACGGAGAGATAATCCACCCCGACAAGTACCACGCCGCGCCCCACCAGGTATTCCGAGGCATCGGCACTGAGAGCGACGAAATCTTCCTGGAATTGCATCTCGCCCTGCTGCCAGATTTCTAAGTTGCGGGTCTTGAAGAGCAGGCGAACAGCGTCTGGGGGCAGGTCTGCGTTCTGCAAATCCCCCGCGGTGATCAGGTCGGTATCGGGGAGGTACACCACCGTGGCCGGGCCAACCAGCACATCCAGGCTGAGGCTTTCGACGGTGGCCGTATCCCCGCCCAAAAAGTGAAAAGGCGCATCGACATGGGTGCCAGTGTGCACACCCAATGACATATGCGTGACATTGGCGTTGGCCCCATCTTCCATTTTGCTGATGCGTTCCAAGGTGATGCCTGGGTCGCCGGGCCAGGTGGGCAAGTTGGGGCTGATGGTCAGGGAAATATCATGGATTTTCATAGCACACCTCTCATGTAGAATTATTTCGAGGATAGTCCAGGGTTAGGGGAAAAGCAACGACCACCGACAGCAGACCGCCTTTTATACGCGAGCTGCGGTCAGATTCCCCTTGACTCTCCCCCTACGGGAGGTTGTATACTGTGAGTGAAGTTCTTCGCAGAAAGACCCCACGCGTGGGAGGTTGCAATGCTCAAGATTGGTGACTTTTCTAAACTCAGCCGGGTGACGGTAAAGACCCTGCGCTACTACGATGAGATCGGGCTACTGAAGCCTGCTCAAGTAGACCGCTTCACCGGTTACCGCTACTACTCCTTCAAGCAACTGCCCCGTCTCAACCGCATTTTGGCGCTGAAGGATTTAGGCCTATCGCTGGAGCAGATCGGACGTTTGCTGGACGAAGAACTGCCCTCAGAACAATTGCGGGGCATGTTGCGTCTGAAATGGGCCGAGATCGAGGGAGAAGTAACAGAAGCCCAGGCGCACCTGGCGCGGGTCGAAGCTCGGCTGAGACAGATCGAACAGGAGGTTGTTATGTCCAAGTACGATGTTATCATCAAAAAGGTCGAGCTACTCAAGGTGGCATCTATGCGGGGGGTCGTCCCCACGCCGCCCGATCAGGGCACGCTGTGGAATGAACTGGAAGGTTATCTCGCCACGCATGGCGTCCGCCCCGCAGGGCCGTGTCTAAGTTTATACCACGACGACGAGTACAAAGAAAAGGATTGGGATATCGAGGTCTGCGAACCCATTGATGCCGAACTACCCGCGTCCCAGCGTATCAAGGTACAGCAGCTACCCGGGGTCGAGACGATAGCGTGCGTGGTGCATCACGGGCCATTTACGACTATCGGCGAGGCCTACGATGCGATCATGAAGTGGATTGATGAGAACGGCTACCGCATCAGTGGCTCCAGTCGAGAAATCTACTTGCAATCCCCGGCAGAACCCGGCACTCAGGATGATCCCAACACGGTGACGGAGGTGCAATTCCCAGTGGCGAAAGGCTAATACGATCACGACGGCAGACCGCGCACCACAGACGGCGGTCGGCTAGGGCAGTTCGAGCCGCTTCAGGGTAACGCTTTCCAACGCGCGTCGATCAATGCTCACACCCAGGCCGGGACCGTCGGGTACATCGATGGTGCTGTCAGCGTTGAGGGTAAATACTTCATTGGTGATATCTTCAGCGTAATATCGATCTGTTGCAGAGATATCGCCGGGGAGGCTGAAATTGGGCAGCGAGGCTAAGGCCAGATTGGCGGCGCGGCCCACGCCCGTCTCTAACATGCCCCCGCACCAAACCGGTACTCCCTGAGCCTGGCAGAGGTCATGGATGTGCACGACGTTGAGCAACCCGCCGACGCGTCCCTGCTTGATATTGACGATCCGGCAGGCTCCCATCTCCAGGGCCTGGCGCGCATGGCGGGGGGCAGTAATACTTTCATCCAAACATAACGGCGTGCGGAATTGTTTTTGCAGTTGGCTGTGATCCCAGAGATCATCTTCGGCCAGGGGCTGCTCGATCAGCAGCAGATCGAAATCATCCAGAGGCAGCAGCGCCGCGGCGGTATCCAGAGAATACGCGGAATTGGCGTCCACCTGCAAGCGCAAATCGGGGAATTGTTCGCGAACAGCCCGCACATCTCCCACATCACGCCCGGGCTTGATCTTGAGTTTGACTCGCCGGTATCCTTGAGAAAGATACTCTTCGACAGTACGGACAAGCGCTTCAGGAGATTCTTGCAATCCTACTGAGACTCCCACATCCACGCGGGTTCGCCTGCCCCCTAAGAGATCGCGCAACGATAGCCCTTGGGCCTGACCCTGCAAATCCCAGATCGCCATCTCCAATCCAGCTTTGGCCATCTGGTGACCGCGCACGTGAGCGACACGCTGCTGGAAGTCAAACGCGTCTTGGATATCTTTCCCCATTATTTCGGGAATCAGGAAATCGGGCAGGATATGCCGGGCTGTCCCGCAGGTTTCCCAGGCATAGCCGGGGTCGCGGTCGGCCACGCACTCGCCCCAGCCGGACAATCCTTTGGAGTTAATTTCAATCAAAATGCAATCGCGGGTGTCGATGCTGCCAAAAGATGTGGCAAAAGGGGCTTGTAATTTCATGCGCAGGTGGTGGAGGGTTATTTGGTCGATTTTCATGGTTTGGATGTTGGGGGTTGGAGATTAGATATTGGGGATTGGATATTGGAAACGCTCGCTAAAGTGTACTCTCTCCATGACTGAGTATATAGAAACTGCGCGGCTGGCTTCCTGGCTCGAATATGAAGTCGGTGACGATGTAGCCGTTAGTGAACAACGCTTGGAATATATCCCGTGTGTGCAGCCGCCACGCCAGGGCCAGGTCGGGAGAGGCCGCTTTGAGGGCTTGGAAATCTGGGTGAATCTCGACTAGAAGCAAGGGGGCGGGGGAGGCAGGGAGCGAGGGAGAATCTTGGAAAGGTTCAATTAAGCTATCTTCACGGATATTTGCCGGGTTGACGATCACAGCGCCAGCGCTCGTAAAATGCGCTAAGTCTAAACGATGGCGTTTCTCCTGATTCAATCGCTTCTCGACTCGAGGGGTATTCAGCCACCAATCTACCTTGAAACGATCAGAAGGCAAGCCAACGTTCAAGCTATCGCGCATCTCACCATAGTATTCTGGGATGTAAATATTGCAGATTGCGCCCAGCTTGGCGATATTGAGATAGGCATTTCGGCTTTGCAAAGGATCATAGGTCCAGTTGATATGATCGAGGCCCTGGCTTCGAACTATTTGCCATTGAGCCCGTTTTAAAGAAAAACCCAGGCCGCGGTCACGGTAATCTGGGTGGATACCAGCCATGTGGGAGGCATGTTTCGGACGGGGGCCTGCTGATGTTTCTTCGATCCCCGGAAAACCGAACACGAAGCCTACTAACTGATCCCCCTCATAAGCGCCAATCAGCACACCCCCATTATTCGTGACTGCCCGCAGCATATGGATGGGTACGATTTCTGTTTCATCTCCCGGCCAAACCAACCGCTCCAATTCCTCTACAGCGGCCATCTCTTCTGGGGTATCTAAAAGGCGAATATCTATCTTAGACATATCAAACTCGCCGCCGAAAAACAGTTCGCAATAAATGTAAACGCCAATCCTGCCCTTCGAGGTAAGCCAACCGATGAGAGAATCGCGACGGCATCAGATTGAAAACGCGCGGGATGGTATCCAATGGGCAAGTCCGATTGGTGGCCAAATAATCTATCCAATAGACAGAAACAGGCGAGGCAGGCAAGACGTACTCGAGAAATACAGTCAGGGCGCGCATATATGGGGGAGGCATTGACACGAGCGTACGTTTGGTAGCGATCTTATTCATCATAGTTTCAATGATTTCACGCAATGATAAATATTCGGGCCCACCGAGCTCATACACCTGACTGCGGGTATTCTCTTCTTCCAAGGCCCAGGCCAAACAAGTCACCAGATCCTCCACCCACAACGGCTGAATGACGGTATCTCCATCTCCAGGGATGAAGAAAACGAAAGGAAACGAAGATAGCAATTGAGCCAAACTTATCGTAAAGCCATCATTGGGACCAAAAACAATCGCGGTGCGCATGATGGTGTAGTCGATACCGCTGCGGCGGATATGCTCTTCAGCAATAGCCTTGGCCTTGAAAATCGGGTATGCAGAGGCCCGGTCAGCCCCCAAATGGCTGAGGTAGAAGAAACGATCCACGCCGGCATCCAGCGCGGCGCTGAGAACGGTTTGAGTGCCCCTGACATCGATATCCAAGAGGTCGGCCTCGGCCCCGCTGCGCTCAACGCCAGCCAGGTGATAGATCGTATCCACTCCGACCATGGCAGCTCGCAAACTGCGCTCATCACGAAGGCCAGCCACCGCCACTTCTACGGAGACACCGCGCGGCAAGCGCGGCGATTTACGCGAAGGCCGGATGAGTGTACGTACTTGATGACCAGCCTCCACGAGATGACGGATAAGCGCCTGGCCAATAAAACCAGTTCCACCGGTAACGAGGATCATGGCCCGCATTATAGCACGTCGACCCTGGCACGGGCCTTGCACCAGTTAGTCTTATAGTCAAATAGTCTAGTAGTCTTATAGTCAGAGTACTAGAAGTACTCTGTCACGCATCATTTGATGTGTTCGTAGTGGCGCACGATAGTGCGCTCTCGCCTGAAACGAGCACTATCGTGCCCTACTACGAACCTGTCAATCTTTGATTGACACACCACTAGATTATTTGACTATAAGACTATCAGACTAACGACCATATGACTATGAACAAAATCGGCTTCCACTACTTCCCCGACAGCCAGCACTACCAGCAAAGCGACCTTAAAACCTGGCTGCCAATATTGCAGCAGTTGGACGCAGGCTGGCTGGTATTACATACCCCCGTGGCGCGGGCGCTCCCAGAAGATTTTATCCGAGGGCTGCTCGAGGCGGAGATCGAACCGATCTTACACTTTCAATTTTCTCCCGAAAAAATGCCGCCCGTGGAAGATTTCGAGCTGCTCTTCAGGGTTTATGCCCGCTGGGGTGTCAAACACGTGGTTACCTTCGACCGCCCAAATATGCAACAAACCTGGGGCGGATCATCCTGGGCCCAAAGCGATTTGGTGGAACGCTTTCTCGATTTGTACCTGCCGTTAGCCGAAGCCTGCTCAAAGGCCGGATTGACTCCCATCTTCCCTCCCCTGGAACCCGGCGGCGACTATTGGGACACATCCTTCCTCAAAGCCGCTCTAGAAGGTATGCAGAGGCGCGGGCACCAGGCCTTACTAGAAAAACTCAACTTGGGGGCCTATGCCTGGGCAACGGATCGGCCGCTCAACTATGGCATGGGAGGCCCCGAACGCTGGCCGGGGGCGCGGCCGTATCTCACCCCACAGGGCGAACAAGATCAGCGCGGCTTTCGCATCTTCGATTGGTATGACACAATCGCCAAGTCCGTGCTGCTCGAGTCGCGGCCGATATTTTTGTTCGGATTGGGAAGCCCAGAAGATACACAGAAGACCTTCCAGGTGGCCCAATTGTTGCGTGGGGAAAATGTCGGGGAGTTGGAAGCCCTTCCCGAGGTTGTGTTGGGAGGCGCTTTTTGGCTGCTGGCTGCTTCCGAGGGGAGTCCACACACATATCAAGCCTGGTATCAGCCTGACGGCGAAGCCGCCCCCATTGTGGAGCAAATGCTCCAATGGCAAAACACCCACCCAAAAAACGCCTCACCCACCCCGAGCGAGCCCTGCCCCATCTCCCATTATGTCTTACTCCCGGCTTACGATTGGGGCATCCCCGATTACCACCTGGATGCCTTGCGTCCATATATCAAAACCCACCAGCCGACGATAGGCTTTTCATTGTGTGAAGCCGCCAAAGCCCGGCGTGTGACCGTGATCGGATCGGAGGAAGAATACCCCGAAAAAACTCTGCGCCAACTGCGCTCGAATGGCTGCATCGTGGAGCGGATTCATGCGAGCGCAGATGGCACAACTCTTGCATCTAAGTTAGCCAGGCTGACTTAGCTTATTATCGGAGCAAAACTATGCACACGAACCCCCATACCGCACCCACGAAACCGACCCGCATCGCCCCACAATTGCATCAGCCAGTGATCAAAGTTCTTGGCCTGGGCGGCGGCGGAAGCAACGCTGTTGACCGCATGTTGGAGCTTGACCTGAAAGGCGTTGATTTTATCGTCGCCAACACCGACCGGCAAGCTCTCCAAAACAGCCAGGCCACCACCACGATTCAGCTTGGCCCAAAATTGACGCGCGGCCTGGGCGCGGGCGGACGGCCTTCGGTTGGAGAAGATGCAGCCATCGAAAGCCGTGACGAGATAGCCAACGCGCTCAAAGGGGCCGATATGGTTTTCCTGACCGCGGGCATGGGCGGCGGCACGGGTACAGGATCGATCCCCATCGCCGCAGAGATTGCTAAGGCGCAAAATATCGTCACAATTGCCGTGGTAACAACCCCATTCTCGTTTGAGATGGGCCGCCGCCAACTCAACGCCATGGAGGGTCTCAGAAAATTGCAGCAGCACGCCGACACGCTGATCACCATTCCCAACGACCGCCTGCTCTATGCCACCCCCAAGGATTTGCCCCTGGATACCGCTTTCAGGCTGGCCGACGATGTGCTCCGCCAGGCCGTTCAGAGCATCACTGAGCTGATCACTGAGCCTGGGTTGATCAACGTGGACTTCGCTCACATTCGCCGCATGATGCATTTGGGCGGGGGGGCGCTGATGGCTATTGGCTATGGCAAGGGAGAAAACAAGGCCCTCAAGGCAATTCAGCAGGCCTTAGAGCACCCCCTGCTCGAAACAGTTTCCCTCCATCGAGCCGCGGGCGTGATCGCCAATTTCACCGCCAGCGACGAATTGACTCTCATGGAAGTCAGCGAGGCGCTGCTCTATTTACAAGAGCAGGCCAATCCCGACACCGAAGTCGTTTTGGGGACGACGCCCAAGGAGCATATGGGAGACCGCGTGCAAGTCAATTTGGTGGTGACCGGCCTGGGTGCCCACACCCTCGAAGAGGCGTTTCTAGACATAGAGCAAATCCCCCAACGCCCAAAACCAGTTCAACAATCAGCCCCGGCTGCTCTGCAACATGCACATGCAGTTACTCATGCGCAGCATATCCCTTCGATCACTTCATCCGATCTTGATATCCCGGCTTTCTTACGACGGCAAAGCCGTGTAGTTAGCGGGTAGCGTTTCGTCTCATAGGATTCACACTGTGGATGCAAAAATTATCAAAACGATCACCAATAAAGTCTCTCAGAAATTCCCTGAAGTGTTAAATGTCAAGCCTCAGGTAAAGAAACAGCCTAAACCAGAGAATTCTAAAGGACAAAATACTCCTAATTTCTTGTTACTCTATAAAACGCAAGCCAAAAACCCCAAAGGCAAATCCATCCCCCGAGTTGTGCGAGTAGTTGTCTCACCCCATGGGAAAATTATCAAGATGACAACTTCAAAATAGAAAGTGACTACTC
>JADHXE010000079.1 GCA_016783125.1 Anaerolineales bacterium | reverse complement strand
TAACTAAAAAGCAATTTTCAAAGGACCTGGCGATTTGTTTGGAAAGGTACTGTTTAGGCCACTGAAACCGATTAGAAATGGCCTGTTTTTGCACTAACGAATAGAAATGCGCTCTCTTTGCGCAAAATCAAGGTCACAGCCTGGGTTTCGGCATAAGTTTTATGGGTTAGTAAATTGGTAAATTAGCAAATTGGTAAATTGGTAATTGGTACTGCCCAATTTCCTGATTTACCAGCTACCAATGTATCGATTTACCCGTAACGGAGTTACTATGAGCAGACAAGTATTGGTATATGACACGACCCTGCGGGATGGAACGCAGCGGGAAGGCATCTCACTCTCATGCGATGATAAGCTGCGCATAGCCCAAAAGCTGGATGATCTGGGAGTAGCGTATATTGAGGGAGGCTGGCCTGGTTCTAATCCCAAGGATGTCGAGTTTTTCGAGCGCCTGGGCGAGTTGAAGTTAAGACATGCCAGGATTACCGCCTTTGGTTCCACCTGCCGGGTGGGTTCTGATCCCGCAGAGGATGCCAATATCCAGGCAATGCTTGAGTCTGGCGCGCCGGTGTGTACCGTAGTAGGTAAAACATGGGGATTGCACGTTAAAGATGTGCTCAAAACCACCCCAGGGGAGAACTTACGCATCATTAAGGAGAGCGTGGCTTATCTCAAGGGGCAGGGTCGCGAAATCGTTTACGATGCCGAACACTTCTTCGATGGCTATAAGGCCGATCCCGAATACGCCATGCAGACTTTGGGCGCGGCGGTGGATGGCGGCGCTGAAACCGTGGTGCTCTGCGATACCAACGGGGGCACGCTGCCCTGGGAAGTAGCCCAATTCTCGCAGGTTATCCGAGACAGGTTCCCAGATGTGACCCTGGGGATCCATGCCCATAATGATGGTGAGTGCGGGGTGGCTAATACCTTGGCGGCTGTTGATCAGGGCACAACGCATATTCAAGGCACGATTAACGGCTACGGAGAGCGCTGCGGCAACGCTAATCTGTGCAGCGCCATCGCCGATTTGGAATTGAAGATGGGTTACAACTGTCTGCCAGAGGGCAATCTGCCGGATTTGACCGATGTCTCCCATTTTGTGGCCGAGGTCGCCAACCTGGCTCCTGATGAACATATGCCCTTCGTGGGGCAGAGCGCATTTGCTCATAAGGGGGGTATCCATGTGGCGGCCATGCGTCGAAATATCAACAGCTATCAGCATATTGACCCGACCCTGGTGGGCAACCAGATGCGTACGGTGGTTTCTGAGCTTTCGGGGCGCGGCAACCTCTTCTCGAAGGCTGAAGAGCTCAACCTGGATGTCGAAAATGGCGAAGCGGTAACTGCCGTTCTGGAAGAGATCAAAGCTTTAGAAGCGCGTGGATTCTCCTTCGAGGCCGCCGAAGCTTCTGTGGCATTGATGCTCCACCGTCAGAAGCCGGATTACGAAGCACCCTTCGAGTTGATTGATTTCTCCGCAACGGTGGAACACCGCCAGGGGAGGGGCGTCTTCGCTGAAGCAACGGTGAAAGTCTGTGTAGACGGCGAGGTCTTCCACACGGTGGCGGAGGGCAACGGCCCGGTGAATGCGCTGGACGCGGCCCTGCGCAAAGCGTTGCTGCCGGTTTATCCCAGGCTGGGCGATTTTCAACTGGCTGATTACAAGGTGCGTATCCTGGATAGTGACAGCGGCACAGCGGCCACGACGCGGGTGCTCATCGACACCCAAAATCATCATCGACGCTGGAGCACGGTGGGCGCCAGCGCCAATATCATCGAAGCCAGTTGGCTTGCCCTGGCTGACAGCATGGAATATGGACTGACCCTGGCATGAAAGCAAATATCGTTCTCCTTCCTGGCGACGGCATCGGCCCCGAGGTCATAGGCGCGGCTCGGATGGTTTTGGAAGCTGTCGCAGCCAAATATGATCACCAATTTACTTACGCTGAACATCTCATCGGTGGTTGTTCGATAGATGCCCACGGCACGGCGCTGACGGATGAAACCTTCTCTGCGTGTGAAAACTCGGACGCAATTTTATTGGGCGCTGTAGGCGGCCCCAAGTGGGATGACCCCACAGCCGAGGTTCGCCCTGAGCAGGGTTTGTTGGCTTTGCGTAAAGGATTGGGCACTTTTGCCAATTTACGTCCTGTGAAGCCGCATCCCGATTTGTTGGATGCTTCGCCCCTGCGCCCAGAGCGGTTGGACGGGGTGGATTTTGTGGTGGTGCGCGAACTCACAGGGGGGATTTATTTTGGAGAGCCGCGCGCCCGAAAATCCATTGCAGGAGGCGTCCAGGCCATTGATACGATGTCCTACACTGACGGAGAAATCCGAAGAGTAGCTCATCTGGCATTTAAGCTGGCGCGCGGCCGCCGCGGCAAAGTCAACTCCGTTGATAAAGCTAACGTACTGGAAAGCTCGCGCCTCTGGCGCCAGACTGTCACCGAGGTAGCTGCCGAGTATCCCGATGTGGAACTAGAGCACACCCTGGTCGATGCCGCGGCTATGTACTTGATCCAGCGCCCGGCGTCCTTTGACGTCATGCTGACAGCCAACATGTTTGGCGACATCCTCACCGATGAAGCTTCGGTATTGACAGGCTCGATGGGCAATTTGCCATCAGCATCATTAGGGGAAGGTGGGCCGGGTTTATATGAGCCTATCCACGGTTCTGCGCCTGATATCGCCGGGCAAGGCGTTGCCAACCCGATTGGTACGATCCTTTCGATGGCGATGATGCTGCGGTATTCATTACAGCTCGAAGACGAAGCTCAGGCTGTTGAAAATACCGTTGATGCGGTGCTGTCAGCCGGTCACCGCACCAAAGACCTGGCAGGTGTTGAAGAAACTGCGCTCAACACGGAAGAGATGACCGAATTGATCGTGGATCAGATCTGATTAGGGCGTGTTTCATTTGATCCGTATTGCGTATTACGTATTCTGTATTGGCAATGCTTTACGCAATACGCAACACGCAATACGTAATATTCAATAGATACACTTTTCTACGATAAATCCGCGCTCATTTTATTCATTGTAGGAGTACAACCATGGAATCAAAATATATCTGGATGGATGGCGAACTTGTGCCTTTCGAAAAAGCGACCGTCCATTTTCTATCCCCAACCATACACTATGGGTTTGGCGCTTTCGAAGGGGCGCGCTGTTACAACACAGCCAATGGCCCGGCGGCATTCCGTTTACCGGAGCACCTGGAACGCTTTGTCGATTCAGCGCAGATATTGGGGATTCAAGATTTCCCCTACACGGTTGATGAATTACGTGACGCCGTTCATGAGACCATACAGGCCAATGAACTCGGCGCCTGTTATATCCGCCCGGCGCTCTACATGACAGGGCCATTGGGGCTCAATATGGATGCATATAAAACTTCTGTTGGAATCGCGGTCTGGGAGTGGGGTGCTTATCTTGGCGAAGAGGCTCTCGAAAAGGGTGTTCGCATGGCAGTATCATCCCTCACGCGTCTGCACCCAAATAGTTTTATGACCAAAGCCAAGGCAGCCGGAAACTACGTTAACTCGATTATGGCCAAAACAATGGCTCACCGCTTTGGATTCGATGATGCTATCATGCTTGATCCCGAGGGTTATGTGGCCGAAGGCAGTGGGATGAATATCTTCGTCGTCAGGGATGAAGTCATTTACACGCCGCCACGAACGACCATCTTGGAAGGCATAACGCGTGATTCGGTAATCACTTTGGCGCGCGATCTGGGATATACTGTCGTCGAAGAACGCCTCGTGCGCGATCAGCTTTATATTGCGGATGAAGTCTTTGTCAGTGGCACGGCGGCTGAAGTGGTGGCTGTCAGTGAAATCGACACCCGAAAAATAGGAACAGGTAAGATGGGACCGGTCACGCGTTACATCCAACAAGCATTTTTCCAGACGGTGCGCGGCGAAGGTCAGCGTTCCGTAGAATGGTTGGATTACGTGAGAGTGATGGCCCCGACGATTATTTGATTTAGGTGAGTTTCATTCCAGTAGTAGTAATCCCGGAAATAGGGGTGTGCGGGGGGGCACTTTGCCCCCCGCACACCCCTATTTCCGGTACTTTTCCATCGTTTGAAACACATTCTAATGACGGGAGTTCTTTATGAGTAAATTGACGATTGCCTTTCAAGGCGAGCCGGGCGCCTACAGCGAATTAGCCGCCTACGAACATTTTGGGTCGGAGATAGAAACCTTACCCTGTGACAGCTTTGATGGAGTATTCGACGTCATTCTACACGCGGAATGCAGTCACGGCATGTTGCCCTTTGAGAATTCACTGACGGGAAGTATTCACCGCAATTTCGACCTGATTCTTCGCCACGACGTTCACATCGTGGGTGAATTTCATATGAAAGTCAGCCATTGCTTGTTGGGATTGTCAGGTGTCAAAGTGGAAGATATCATGGTTGTGCATTCGCATCCCCAGGCGTTGCAGCAATGTGAACGTAGCCTAGCGAAATTAGGTGTGCATACCATTGCCGAGACGGATACTGCCGGGAGCGCGCGCTTCGTGAAAGCAAAGGCTAATTCCGCGACGACCGCAATTGCCTCCAAGCGAGCCGCAGAAGTGTACGGTTTGGAAATTTTGATCGAGAACCTGGAAGATAATCCGGAGAACTTCACCCGATTTTTGGCGCTGGCCAAAGCCCCCCTGCTTGTGGAAGACCCCGAAGAAGGGGATTATAAAACCTCGGTTGTATTCAGTTTGAAAAACCAGCCTGGGGTATTGTTCAAGGCTTTGAGCGTCTTCGCGTTACGCGATATCGACCTGACAAAAATCGAATCTCGGCCTATCGCTGGGAAGCCCTGGGAATATATGTTTTATGTCGATTTTGATGGTCATCAACAGGCTGCTAATTGCGCTCGATCACTGGATCATTTAGGCGAGTTGGTCACATTTATGAAAGTGCTGGGTTCGTACCCCCGGCATCGTCTCGAAAAGTAGGACAGGATGTCATCCTGTCCTACGCAATGAGCGCATGTATTCCCAACAAATAAGACCGCCATCCGAACCCAGTAATCTTCCCCAAACAGACCGGCGCCAGCAACGACTTGTGCCGGAACTGCTCGCGCGCATAAACATTCGAGAGGTGCACTTCTACCACCGGGATACCAATGGCAGCGATTGCATCGCGTAATGTCACAGATGTATGGGTATAGCCCCCGGGATTGAAAACCACGCCTGCTGCCCAATCGCGGGCGTCGTGCAGCACATCAATCAAGGCTCCCTCACTGTTTGATTGAAGAGTCTGCACTTCCACGCCCAACGCTTCACCAGCTTCCACCAAACGTGCGTTGATCTCATCTAAAGTCAAAGACCCATAGATTTCAGGCTCGCGTGTCCCAAGCATATTCAGATTCGGACCGTGTAGCACCAATATTTTTCTCATGATGGTATCCTTATCCCAGTAGTCAGTTTACAGTGGCCAGTAAACAGTATCAGTAAATAGGCCACTGAATACTGTTCACTGCTTACTGATTACTGCCTTCCAATCTTCTACTTCAACACCAACTCGCATATCGCCAACCTTTACTGGCAGGGCAAATCGAACGATACCGTCAGCCTTCTTTTTATCGCGCTGCATGGCGGCAACGATGGCGGCGCGATCCAAATCGGGTGGAATTTCCGTAGGCAGTCCCAGGTTGTTTAGCACAGTGGCAATATCATCTGATAACCCCGCCTGCGCCAGGCCGATTTGTTCTGCCATTCGGGTTTCAGCGACCATGCCAATCGCTACCGCTTCCCCATGCCGCACGCGGAACCCAGAAATCAACTCTACGCCATGGCCCACGGTATGGCCGAAATTCAGCGCCGCCCGGATACCCTTCTCGAAGGGGTCTTGCTCAATGATATGGATTTTCACCGCCATCGCCCGGCGTATTATTTCTTCTAGACTTCCGAAGTCTCTCTCCTCGCGCGCTCGGGGTGCTTCGCAAAGACTTCGGAAGTCTAAGCAAGTCTCGAATAATTCAGAATCAGCAATCACCCCATGCTTGATTACCTCCGCTATCCCGCTGACGAACTCCGCCTCTGGTAGTGTCTCTAATACCTCTGGGTCAGCCAGCGCCAGGCGCGGCGGGTAGAAAGCGCCGATCAAGTTCTTGCCTTGTGGCAGGTCAGCCCCGGTTTTGCCCCCCAGGCTGGCGTCCACCATCGCTAACAAAGATGTCGGCACCCCAACCCATGGCACACCGCGCAAGAACGTTCCTGCGGCGAACCCGGCTAGATCTCCGACAACGCCACCTCCCAGGGCTACCACGGTGCTGCCACGTTCAATTTTTGCGGATAAAAAGGCATCCCAGAGCTTTGATACTGTTCCCAAAGTTTTGTGCGCTTCCCCGGCAGGGATCGTGATCCCATAGGTTTCGAATCCGGAATTTGTGAGGGCTTCTGTCACCCGAGCCAGATACAACTCCCCAACATTTTCATCCGTGGCTACTGCAACAGGCCCGCGCAGATCGCGAGCTTTGAGCATCTCACCTAAATGATACAAGCCGCCTGGTTGAACACGCACATCATAGCCGGGGAGTTGATTGGTCGCCATGCCGCGCAAATGGAATATTCCCAACTGCACTTGAATATCCCAGGCCGCGGCTTCGGGCGTTTTTTCAGAAGTATTCACCTGTAGAGCAAATGAAGCGTAATGCTCCTTGCGTTGAGCCAGCAACGCGGATAAATCTTTTTCGGCATCGTCAGCCAATAATGGGCGCTGGTTATCATCTGATTTCAGGCGCTTCAACAAAGTTTTGGGTGGCGCATTCAACAGAACCACACGGCCCAAAGATTCAACTAATTCACGGCTCGCGGGAACGGTCAGCGCGCCACCCCCCAGGGCTATAACCTGTTCCCCAA
This sequence comes from Anaerolineales bacterium, assembly GCA_016783125.1. Lineage (GTDB taxonomy): Bacteria > Chloroflexota > Anaerolineae > Anaerolineales > UBA11858 > NIOZ-UU35. The sequence goes on along the minus strand of JADHXE010000079.1, from coordinate 10,142 downwards.
GTGACAGAACCCTGCGCAACATCTGCTGTTCTCTTTCTCGAAAACCGGATTCTCCTTCCGTGGCGAAAATCTCCGGGATCCACATTCCGCTGCGGGCCTCGATTTCTTCATCCAAATCGACGAAAGGTAGATGTAAGTTCTTGGCCAATAATTCCCCAACACGGCTTTTTCCCGCGCCGGATGGTCCATAAAGAAAGACGGAAGACAGATGACGGAAGACGGATTTTTTAGTCATCTGGCCACCATATTCGAGGAGTATCGTCCATCAGCAAGTCGTCGAGGCGTGCCTGACGCAGCGCCTTGAAGCGCGGGCGCATTTCATCGAGCGAGTCACCACCGAGCTTTTCGAGTAGAGCATCGGCTAACACGAAGGCCACCACAGCTTCGATGATGGGCACCGCGCGGGGAACGGGACAAAAATCGGAGCGCTCGTATTGGGTGGGGGTATGCTCGCCCGTAGCCAGGTCAACGGTTTGCTGCGGGGTCAGCGTGGTAGCAATGGGCTTCATCGCTGCCCGGATGATGAGGGGCTGTCCGTTGCTGATACCGCCTTCGATGCCACCGGCGCGGTTGGTGCTGCGGGTTAGGCGTTGCGAGTTAGGTTCAAGGCGAATAGCGTCGTGTACCTGGGTTCCTTTCAATCGGGCATTTTTGAAGGCCGGGCCGAACTCGACTCCTTTGATGGCCTGGGCACCCAGCACAGTTGCGCCCAGGCGGGCCTCCAGTTTGCGATCCCAATGAACGTGCGACCCCAGGCCGATTGGTAAATTGAGAGCTACAGTCTCTATGATCCCCCCGAGGGTATCTCGCTCGTCGATGGCTTTACGTATTCGGACGCGTATAGCTTCAGCAGTTTTCGGATCGGGACAACGCACATCGTTTTCTTCTGCCCGTTCAAAGCGTTCGGCAAAGGGAATATCGCTCAAGTCTGCTGCAACTCCGCCAATTTCAGTGACGTATCCTCCGACTTGGATATCGAATTGCTCAAGGAATTGTTTGCAGATAGCACCAACGGCGACACGCGCGGCTGTCTCTCTTGCTGAGGCGCGTTCTAAGGAAGGCCGCAGGTCACGGTAGCTGTATTTAACCGCAGCAGTCAGATCAGCATGGCCGGGACGGGGTGTGGTAAAGGGATCGATTGCTTTGCCGCGCCAACGGTCGTGGTTGAGATTTTCTATTTGCAAAGCGATGGGCGAGCCAATGGTGATGCCATCCATCAGCCCACTCAATATCTCTACCTGATCACGCTCGATTTTCATGCGCGGCCCAGCGCCATAACCGCGCTGACGGCGGGCCAATTCGTGGTTGATCTTTTCGATGTCGAGTGGCAATCCTGCTGGGAATCCTTCGAGAATGGCTGTCAGGGTAGGGCCGTGGGATTCTCCGGCGGTGAGGAAGCGTAGTCGATTTGTTGTCATAGTTTGTCCATAGTCGTGGAGTGGGAAGCGGAGAGCGGAGAGCGAAATTTTCCGCTCCACGCTTCCCGCTTCACGCGCCACAAATGAATTCTCTCCATGGCTTCGGCAATCCGCGCTATGGGCTGAACCAATGAGATGCGCACAAAGCCTTCTCCACGGGGACCAAATACAGTGCCAGGTGCCAGGGATACATGGGCATCTTCTAAAAGTCGCAGTACGAATTGATCCGAGGGCGAGGCAGCAGGCAACGGGCACCATATATAAAGGGAAGCTCCCGGAACTTGAGGGCTAAAGCCCATCTCTCGCAAAGCAGCGATGACCACGTCGCGCCGCTCCTGGTAGGCCGCGTTGCGATCAGCTAACCAGGATTGGCCTCCTGTTAGCGCGGCGACAGAGGCCTCGGTCACGGGCAGGAAAAGACCGCTGTCGGCATGGGATTTTATTTTGAGTAGTTCAGCCAGGGCTTCGGCCTGCCCCACAGCGACACCGCTGCGCCAGCCAGCCATGTTGTGGGATTTGGAGAGGGTGTTGAACTCAACAGCTAATTCGATTGCCCTGGGCACTTGTAACAAACTGGGGGCTTGGTAGTCGTCGAAAGTGACCTGCGTGTAGGCTGCATCGTGGCAGAGCAGAATGTTGAAACGGCGGCAGAAATCCAGGGCTTCAGCAAAGAATTCCAAGGGCGCGATGGCAGCCGTGGGGTTGTTGGGATAGTTGAGCCACAGGATTTTAGCGCGCTGGGCGATCTCTGTAGGGATAGCGGACAGATCGGGCAGGCAGTTGTTTTCAGGAAGCAGGGGTACGGTGACTGGCTTGGCTTCAGCAAGCAGCGCACCTTGAGCATAGGTCTGGTAACCAGGGTCAGGGATGAGCACAATATCCCCAGGGTTGAGCAGCGCCAGAGAGAGGTGGAATACGCCTTCCTTGGAGCCCAGCAGAGGCAAGATTTCCGTTTCATGGTCTAGAGCAACCCCATGGACTCGCCGGTACATCTCTCCCCAGGCCTCTCGAAGTGCCACTATGCCGCGGTGAGGCTGGTAGCCGTGGCTGTCTGGGCGGGATGCTGACCGTGTGAGCACTTCGACGATATGGGGCGCAGGGGGCAGATCGGGCGAGCCAATATCGAGACGGATGATGTCCGCCCCAGCCGATTTCAGTTCGATGATCTTATCGTTGAGCGTGGCGAAGAAGTTGGGGGTTAGTTTGTTAGTTGGGTAGTTCATCGTTGGTGTGTGAGCTTAGTAATCTATGAGGAAAGCAGGAATCCAGGAAATACTCCCGCCTACCGGCGTTCCTGGGTTCCTTATTCAATATCTGCGGTGAGATTCTACAGATGTAAGCATGATATCCCTGGGTGCTTCCAAGCCTGTCCAACGTTCAAAGGCCAGGGCGGCCTGCTCGACTAACATGCCTAGCCCAGTCGTGGCGGGTAATCCGGCGGCGCGGGCTTGCCTGACGAGCAGTGTCTCACGAGGATTGTACACCAGGTCGTACACGGCGGTGTTTTCTGGGAAGGGAACTCCTGCCGGCCAGGGGGAGGCGTTGACTTGGGGGTGCATACCAATGGGGGTGGCGTTGATGATCAGTGAGCAGTGAGCAGGGATTAGGGAACAGGAATCAGGGATTGGGAACCAATTTGAAAGAGAGACTACAGAAATCTGCTCACTGATCCCTGATCCCTGATCCCTGACCTCACGCGCTTGTTCGATGCGGCGAGCAGCGATGGTAACGGAGTAGCCGTTGGTAAGTAAAGCGTAGGCAACCGCTCGGGCGCTTCCTCCGGCTCCGAGGATAATTGCAGATGGTGAATGGTGAATGGTGAATGATGAATTATTAGCGATGAAGTTTTCCAAATCAGAGAAAAACCCAGGCGCGTCGGTATTGTCTCCCACAAGTTGATCTTCGTCACGGAATATTGTATTTACTGCCCCTATTGTATCTGCGGCCGGGGTCAAATGGTCAAGCAAGGGGATTACGTTTTGCTTATGGGGGATGGTGACATTTAGGCCTGAAATTTCTCCCTGCCTGACTTGCTTCAGCAAATCTTCTAACACCGTGTACTCCTCTGGAAATGGTGGGATTGGATGTAAATTGTACTTGCCATCCAATCCCAGGGCTTGCAGGGCAGCGTTGTGGATTTGGGGAGAGAGGCTGTGGCTGAGGGGGTAGCCGATGAGACCAAAAGAATAATACTTAGTTTGAACGTTCAACGTTGAACGTTCCACGTTTGACGTTTCATTCATTGCAGCTTCTCCAAAACTTCGAAGAAATCTGGAAAAGTTTTCGCCACACAGGCGGGATTTTCGATTTCGATTCCCGGGACGCGCAGCCCAATCAGTGAGAAGGCCATAGCGATGCGATGATCATCGTAGGTATGGATTGGGGCTGCTTTCAGGTTCTTGGAGGGATAGATGGTCATGCCGTCGGAATGCTCATCGACACGCACACCCAAGCGGCGTAATTCGGTACAGGTGGCGGCAACCCGGTCGGTTTCCTTGAGCCGCGATGATGTGATCCCGCGAATAGTGGTGGGGGTTTCGGCAAAGGGAGCGATGGCTGCCAGGGTCAGGGATGTGTCGGAGATATCGGACATATCGATGTCAACGCCGCGTAAGCGTTCGGGACCGGTGACGCGAATGGCATCGTCAAATTCAGTAACAATACAACCCATTTTTTTCAGAATATCCAGGAAGGCGATGTCGCCCTGGCGGGCACTCCGGGAGAGATTGGTTACTTCAACCCAGCCACCGCAGATGGCTGGAGCAGCGAAGAAATAGGATGCCGCTGAGGCATCGCTTTCGATGGGGTAATCCCCCAGGGCTTGATAACGCTGCGGGGTCACGTGGAAATGCTCGTAGCCATCACGATGGACTTGCACGCCGAAATCTGCCATCACACTTAAGGTCAGGTCGATGTAGGGCTTTGAGTTGAGCGGACCGTCTACATCGATTTCGACCGGCTCTTGAGCGTAGGGAGCGACCATCAACAGGCCGCTGAGGAATTGGCTGCTGGTGTCGCCGCGAATTGAAGTCTTTCCCCCAGGCAGGCCAGTAGCATGAATATGAACGGGAGGGCATCCCGAGGGCGCTTCGACCTGAGCGCCCAATTGATTTAGAGCTGAGACTAGTTGGGCGATGGGCCGTTGGCGCATGCGCTCGACTCCATCAAGGGTGTAATAACCTTGACCAAGCGTGAGCATCGCTGCAAGGAAGCGGGCCGCAGTTCCGGCATTGCCGATCACCAGGTCCGCCTGAGGGTTGGGGATTTGACCTCCGAGGCCAGTGATGGTCATGGTTTTGGCATCGGGGTCGAGACGAATGTCAAAGGCTAATTTGATAAGTGCTTGAGCAAAATAATCGGAATCATCCGAGAAGAGAGCGTTATGGAGAGAGGTGGTGCCCTCAGCCAGAGCAGCAATCAGCAGGGCGCGGTTGGTGTGGCTTTTCGAGCCAGGCACGTTAGTGCGCGTCTCCAGGGGGCGGGTGATTGGGGTGATGGTCATCTTAGGGACGAAGGTCAGGCTCATTTATGCCTCTCACCCCTGAATTCCAGTCAGAAGGGCCTTGTGAGCCGCTCCGAGGTTGAGGTTGTTCTTCAGGGAATTGTAATCCCCTCGAGCCAGACAATCCTCGATATCATCCAAATGAAGACGAAAACGAGCGATGGCTTCGAGGATTTGTGGGCGATTGGTCTCCATGATGGGCAGGATCACAGAAGAAGGACTGCCTGCCAGGCGAGAGGCGCTGCGAAAACCAGGCCCGACAAGATGCGAGGCTTCGGTCTCGGTGCTCAGAACCAGGGCTGTGGCCAGGATATGGGGCAGATGGCTGGTAGCCGCCACCCAGCTATCGTGGGTGTTGGGGCCGATCCAAAGTGGATGAGCGCCGAGGGCATAGGCGAGTTGGTCGGCGGTTTCACGGGCGCGCTCAGTGGTGCGCGGCAAGGGTGTAAAGGCGAAGGGTGCTTTATGAAAGATATCAGCTTCGGCGTGAGAGAGGCCGCCAATAGCTTTGCCGCACATGGGGTGCCCGCCAATCGGCTCAAAGCGGGGAGGCAGATCGTTGAGGGTCTGGCATATCTGAACTTTCGTGGAACCGATATCGAGGATCACAGCTGGCTCAGGAGTGAGGTCGGGCAGGCGCGGGATGAATTCGATGATCGCCCCCACCGGCGCGGCCAGGATTATTAGATCAGCCTGGGGAAGAATTTCGACCGGGTCGGTGGAAATTTGATCGACAATATTGCTTTCAAGGGCCAGTTCGTGCGCGGCGGGATCAGGGTCCACAGCTAACAAAGTATGGCAGCGGCCGCGCAAACCCAGGGCCAGCGATCCGCCCATTAGGCCAAGCCCGACGATGGCAATGCGCGTGTTGGTAAAAAAATCAGCATCTTCCATAATAATCTCTTAGTGCATTTCTTTTGGGCCAGGTTGGGGTATCAACTTTCGTCCCATGGCTTCGGCGATGGCTTTCACCTGGGTGACCAGCTCAGCGAAGCGTTCCGGTCTGAGGGATTGTCCGCCATCAGAAAGGGCTTCTTCGGGATTGGGGTGCACTTCGACGATCAAGCCGTCGGCCCCGGCAGCAATCCCGGCGCGTGCAATGGCATTGACGTATTCCCAATGTCCGGTGCCATGGCTGGGGTCGAGGATCACGGGCAGGTGGGTGAGTGATTTGAGCACCGGAATGGCATTGATGTCGGTGGTGTTGCGGGTGGCGGTTTCGAAGGTGCGGATACCGCGCTCGCACAGCATGACGCGGTCGTTGCCATGGGAGAGGATATATTCGGCGGCCATGAGAAGGTCATCAATGGTGGCGCTCATACCGCGCTTGAGCAGGACAGGATGGCCGCTTTCTCCAACGGCGTGCAGCAGGGCATAATTTTGCATATTGCGTGCACCAATCTGTAAGACATCAGCATATTTAACTATTAACGAAACCTGTTCTGGGGCCATGACTTCGGTGACGATGGGCAGGCCAGTCAGCTCACGGGCCTCGGCTAGCATCTCCAAACCTTCCTCGCCTAACCCCTGGAAAGAGTAAGGGGAAGTGCGCGGCTTGAAAGCGCCGCCTCGTAAGGCGTGGGCTCCAGCCTCGCGTACAGCCTGGGCGGATTCCAAAATCTGGCTGCGGCTCTCTACTGAACAGGGTCCGGCGATCAGCAGTACTTCTCCGGTGTTAACTTCCAGGCCATCCAGAGGGAAAGTTGAATCTTCGGGACAGAATTCTCGGGAAGCCAGTTTATAGGATCGCGATATTGGTACTACGCGATCTACGCCTGCCATTAGGATATATGGATCCCGGTTTATAGGGCGTCCATCTCCAATGGCGCCGATGACGGTACGTTCAGCACCGCGGGAGATGTGTGCTCGCAGGCCCTGTTCTTCTACGTGGGCGACTACGGTGGCGATTTGGGATTGGGTTGCTTCGGTTCGCATTATGATCATCATGGTTTTCTCTCCTTTATTGCTTGTTCATCGCGATAAGAGTGAGCCGAAAAATAGGGTGTGCGGGGGACGCAAAGCGCGCCCCGCACACCCTATTTTTCGGTATTATCAATTCTTAAATCTGGACGCAGCTTTGTGGCTTCTTCCAGATAAACGTGGCGGATGGCGGACTGGGGTAGATCGGTGTTCCAGTGGAGCAGGACTCTTATGCAGAGGGGCAGGCTCCCCGGAACGGGAATTTCACGGGCGCACATCAAGGGTGTTTCAGTCCATCCGAGTTGGCGGGCGGCTTTGGCGGGGTACGCGGCGTTCAGATCGTCGGTGACGGTGAATAGCGCGCTGGCGACATCCTCAGGGGTCAGTGTGGGATTGGCGTTCATAATGGCTTCTAAAAGTTCGCGTGTGGCAAGCAGGATAGCTTCTTCCTGATTTGCACTGGCTACGGTTGCGCCGCGGATTCCTCTGGTTGGCATCAAAATCTCCTTTCGACCCCCCTCAATCCCCCCGTTTACGGGGGGAGGAAGGTGGGGAAACAAAAAAAGCGAGGCCGTTGGGCCTCGCATTTCAGTTCGACGTGAATTCTAACTTTTGTCTACTTAAGCACCACCAACGGCGTCCTTGGTTTGGGAGCCGTAAAAATAGTAGTAGCTAAAAAAGCGGACAGCGTTATGGTTGCGCATATTGGGCTGAATTCTAAGGGTATGCAGGGAATGTGTCAAGGGAGATGAATCCCCGAAAAAGGGGTGCAGGGGGTGCGCAGCACCCCCTGCACCCCTTTTTCGGCAACCCTATTCGTAAGCCAGCACTTCTCGAATTGTCAGACTCGCCGCATTGCGGGCGGGCAGAATGCTCGCCACTACAGAGATCACCAAAACCGCGGCCAACCAAATGATGAAACCCTGGTAAGTGAAAGTCAACGGCATGGGTGAGCCCATCATGGCCTTGCTGACGATTTTCAATAAGAAGTAGCTGATCGGGAAGGAGAGGAACACAGCAAAGACCCAGGTGATCACGCCAATGAAGCCCCCCTCGATGACCACCGACTTGATGATCTCGCGATCAACCGCACCGATGGCGCGCATCACGCCGATTTCGCGCGTGCGCTCCAGGACGTTCATGCCCATGGTACCGGTCAGGCCGATGCTGCCCACGAAGGCTGTCAGGAGAGCCATTAATAACAAGAAGATGATCAAAATGTTGATCGCCTTGGCGCTCTGCTCACGGGTGACCAATCCGGCTTCGACTTCGTTGACCATGAAATTGCGGTCGCGCAGAAATTTATCCAGGGTTTTGCTGATTTGTTCCTGCTGCTCCATGCTGTGCTCGCTGGTGACCACTCGATAAGTCAGCGCCTGGTTGGGCATCCCGACCTCGTATGAAATGAAGTCATAGTCGGTATAGGCCAAAGTATCATCGAGCATACCTGTAAAGCGGAATACCCCTACGATGGTCCAGTCTTCTTTTTACTCGTCGGGAGTTTCTACACGGATGGAGTCTCCGGGCTGCAAATCTGGGTAAAAATCATAGATCGAGTCCGAGACCACCAGGGCTTTGCGTTCGCCGGGCAGCACCCAGCGCCCGGCGACCATGTCAGGATCAACCAGTTCGGTATCCGCAGGGGGAGCCATAATCTGGATATTTTCGATCACGCTATCATCGGGAGCAAGAACCTCTATACTGGACACGGCCCAGCCCTCCATATCCACAACGCCCGGTATGGGCAGCACGATTTGTTTGATCCTGGAAATCGGGTAAGGTCGGCTGAATCCCAAGGTGATATCTGCTTTGAAGTGTTGGCCGATCTGATCCATGAAATGATCCATCGAAGAGCGCACGTTGAAAACGCCGATGAAGATAGCCCCGGCAACGGTCAGCGTAAAAATGGTCAGCAGCAAACGGCTCTTGCGGCGGAAGGTATTGCGGAAGGAGAGCAGGATCGGCCGCGACAACCACTTGATCCATTCGGAGAGTCGATTGAGCCAACTGGCCCCCGAAGACTGAGCGACGGGACGATCATTGCTGATCGCCCGCCGCATATTGATCTTCGAGCCGCTGTTCACCGGGATAAATCCGGCGATCAGAGGGATCAGCAGGGCAATCAATACTTGCAGGACAATAGCCAACGGGATCACGCGGAAGCCCAATAGATCGGCATTGATAAAACCGGTGATGAACTCGGCGAAAGCGTAACCAGCCACGCCGCCTAGAGGCAATGCAAGGGCCAGAGCGATAGCGCCATAGGCCAGGATCAAGATCAGGTACATGCCTAAAATTTGGGCGCTGCGTGCTCCGATCAGCTTCATCACGCCGATCTGGCGCAAATGCTGCGTGAGCAAGCCGTTCAGTGTATTGACGATCAGCGAACTGCTCAAAACCAATATCAGTCCACCCAGTGCGCCTAATATACCTAAAAGCGCCAGCACGATAGACCCCATGGGGTGCTCGTTGGATTCTTGGATATTCGTCCGGTAGATCTGACGGTTGTTGCGTTCGATCTTATCTTCGACTTCAGCAGCGATGCTCAGAATATGATCTTCGTTGTTGGAGTCGCCGCTCACGCGCACGTACAGTTGATTGAAATAATCCCCTCCGCCAAGCCATTCCAGGGTATCCAGAGAGACATATCCATTGGCGCCGCCCATAAAATCGCCTCCGTTGGTGACCTGATCCGCTACCAGGCCCACCAGCGGTAAGGTGTTTGTAGAACCATCCGGCATTTCGATTTCGATGAGATCTCCAACCTGAAAGCCAGTGCTGTTCAAGAAATCCTGGCTGACCAGCAACTCGCGCCGACCGGGGGTTTTCGTGCCCTCAATCGCGGAGAGCAGGTTGATCTCTGTATCTTCAAAATCTTTCATGGTGATGAGCCGGAGATCTTGCCAGGCTTCGCCGTCCTGGCTGGCGCGCACATTCACGACTTGTCTACCCTCGGCGTCCAATACATTAGGAACTTTCTCTATAGTGCGGATGAAATCCTCGTAAAAAGGATCGGTTCTGATTTCGATATTGGCCGGGTTTTTGGCTGCAAAAGTAATGCCGATATCCTGCGAAAGGATCACATAGGCGTTCACAATTGTGCCCACGGAAAAAACGCCCACGGCAATCGAAGCCACGACCAATAAAGTGCGCAGTTTGTTATCCCGCAGATCGGAGAGCACCTTGCTCCAGCGCGGTTTGATTAAATTTGCTTTTGTTACCATATCATTCTTTTATCTCATATACTCAGCCATACAGGGAAGCTCCCGAAAAAAGGGTGCGCAGGGGGGCGTAGCCCCCCT
>JADHXE010000078.1 GCA_016783125.1 Anaerolineales bacterium | reverse complement strand
TTTCGAAGCTGAATCCCAGGCCGATAACGGCGACGAAACAAGGGGTGGTGGTCATTTTTCTTTTCCTTTGGGCTGGGTTTTGAGTGATCTCTTGAAAGAATCCCGGATCGGCAGCCATAAGGCCCGCGTCCATATCCGGAAAAATATCAGCCCCAACGAGTTTGTTGCCGCTACACTGTGCGCGGTCGTGCAGGCGCGGGAGTTGAAATCAATCAGTGGTTACTTGACCACGCTGCTGACTAATCCTGATGGGATGACGTTGAACCAGGAGTTTTTCACGCTGGCAGAAATGCCACCGGCTGACTTGGCCGATGTAATCCAGCGTGCTGCGTCCCGTCCTGGGCAAAAGATAAATCATCCGGCCTGGGACGCGGTTATGTTTACGGCCGAGGATACCCGACTCAGTGAATTAGTTACTCGCCTTTCGACCGAAACGTCGGTTGTGCGGTCCTAATAGCTGGGAAACGAACGTTGCCAGACAGGGCAACCAGCTGTATTCAGATATTGGTAGTTAGCATCATCGAATTGGAAATAATCCTATGCAAAAACATTTCGGTACACATTTCGATCCTGAAGGGGCAAACGTGGTCATCCTTTCGGGCTGGCTGTATATCGAGCAAGTTCTCGATATCCCTTTGGACGGGCGCGTACATCAAGCCTTGCGGTGTACCCTTATGACCAAACGCCCTCCGGTAAATTCTCAGCACATATCCGAAGGGCATCTGAACCGGGGCTATCCTATTGTGCTAACGGGTAAACGGATGGAAATCATTCTGGACTGGGCCAGGCAAAGGAACAATCTCCCAAGGGTTGTCATCCAGGGACCGCTGCGAAAAGTCAACGGCAACGGTAATGGAGATGGACTTGCGAGCACGATCATCGATGCCAAATACCTCGATATCCTGGACATTACTGCAAGCAGTCCAGTCCCCGCTGATGGGTAGCTTGGTCGAGGGCCTCTTCAGGCCAGCGCAGTGGCCCCTGGGCCTTGCGCCCCCAACCGGCAGGGCAGTTCTGCTCCCGCCTCTTGGCACGTGCGTGCCTGCGTTGTGAGCGCGGCGGCCTCCGCAGGCCAGGTGTACGAACCATGAATCAATCATCCGTTGTCACCCATGATGATCGTCTTGATCCGCCATGATCCTGCTGAAAACGTCAACCGCTGGTATGCGGTCGGAATTCAACCCACACTATTCTGCCAGCACGCGGTCCTATGTGGTTGGGGACGACGGGGAAGTGCTTATGGGCGCTGGCGCATTCTCCCGGCTGAGAACCGCGCCCAGGCTGGCGAAATGGCCAAAGCGATCCTGGCAGCGAAAATGAAGAAAGGCTATCAGGTCGATGGAAACCTTGGCGAAGCCCCTGTGACCGGCCCACAACCCAAATCGGTAGGAGTAAGAAAATCATGAATTATTCATCCACATTCGAAGCACACTTGCGTAACCCTGTCAGGTTTCAAGAAACCATTGAAGAGCGTGTTTTCCTGCTGACAGATTCGCATCGCAGCAATGTTTGTTTGGGTACCAGGTATAGGAAAGCAACACCCGCTTATACAATGGAAGAAGAGAGTACACGGGAAGGGGTTCATTCCAACGGCAGCCCGAAGGAATGGGATTTTCAGTATGAGTGATAATGCTGCGAAACGCGCCAATCCACTTGCTGGCGATCAGCCAAGCAAGACATATTGCGGCTGCGAGGATTGTGGCAAAGGGAAAAATGGCGAAAGCGCTCGTTATTTTTTATCCCAGGAGGAGAGAGGGGCATATAATAGGTCTAGGCCGAGACTGTGCTACTTGGCTGGCCTAGACTGTGCTATTTTGAATCGCTATGTTGAGTCACGATCTTTATTATCCCGATATTCCCGCGATCCCGGAGTTTTCGGGTATCAGTCGCCGTAATGACCACTGGCAACGCCAGGCGATCACATTATGGCTGATCGCTCAGGGGTTTTCACTACGGGTGGAAGTGCAATGGATTGTAGCCAGGTTCTTTGGTACTGACCATCGAAGCGGAGCGCTGATGCAGATACTATCGAGGTTCAGAGACAAAGAGCTTTTGAAAACCAAAACGCTCGCGCTTCGCATATTCTCAGGAGGGCGCACACAGTTCACTGTTGTTTGCTTGACTGATAAAGGGCGGGAATTGGTGCAGGCATTGGGTTGGCAAGTACATGAAACAGAATGGGAGCGCATGCAGCGATTGCACGAGAAAGGAAACTACCAGGCCCGGCATACCGCCGCGGTGCTGGCTTTTGTGTATCAGGCCAGGCTGCGGGGTTGGACAGCGGGCGTGATGCCAGAGGTGGACGCGGTGTGGTTTTTCCCGGATGCGCTAGTGGAAAAGGATCGAGAATCGTACTACGTCGAAGTCGAACTGGATGAACAGAAACTGAGCAAGTGGCACAATATGGCACGCCACCAGAGTGCCATCGCTTTGTGTGCGCACACACCTGATCATCGCAGGCTATTGTTGGATGAAGCAGAACCTGCAGCGCTAACCAACAAATGCACACGGTTGGGTACGGACTTGAGAACCTTGTTCGAACATAGCCAGGGTGGTAACCTGTTGTGGCTGGAGAAGAAAGAAAATATCACTTGATATCCTGGCGGAAAGATCACATCTACACCCGTCCTGGGTGGACTTCACCACAGCTTCGCTCGGTCTGCAGTTTGTACGAACTGACTGCAATTCCTTTTTAGCAATTGCTCTCAATCAAAGGCCACCAACGAATTGTTGATGGCCTGTTTGTATTTAGCTGGTTCCTGAAAATGCCCGCTTTTGGTGTTTTTCTGCGCTCTGCATTATTTTCTTTTCAATCCCTTATTCTCTTGCGATCTCAGGATTTGGCTGGCCTGCCAGCGAAAACCAACCGCGAATTAAGCTAAAACCCCGTGGATGAGTTAAGTAGCCAGCACACCGGGTCATATACTCAGGCCCTAGGTATCCTCAAGACTGGAACGTTGATGCTGCTTTTGATGTAATCGATAACTGTAAAGAAGTTATCATAAGAATGAGTGAATATTTAAGATCAGAAAATCTGGTTTATAAAAAACAAGTACCTGCGCATCCTACACAAGAATATGTAAATTCTGTGGCCCAAAGACCGAAAAACCAAGTTTTTCGACAAGACGTGACTGTACATAATCAAGACACTAAAGAATCACTTGGGGATGATTATGAATATGCAGTTTTTATTTCGTATGCATGGGAAGGCGAAAGCGAGCGTATAGTATGTGAATTGGAACAAGCTTTTAATCAACGTGGTATTCATGTTTTACGAGATAAAAACTACCTAAGCTATAAAAGTTCTATCAAAGAATTTGAACATCGTATTGGACAAGGACAATGTATTATTCTCGTGATTAGTGATAAGTATCTTCGATCAGAGCATTGCATGTATGAAATGCTGCTTATTCTCAAAAACAAAAATTTCTGTGAACGAATTGTTCCCCTTGTATTAGATGATGCAAGTATTTTTAACGCGATTGATCGTGTATCTTATATACAATATTGGCAAAATGAAATTCAGCGATTAAAAGATGAAATCAGTAAGCTTGGAAGTTTTTACAAAATGAAGAACACGTATGACGATTTAGACAAATATAAACAAATCCTTGATAGTTTTGATGAACTATCTCATTTGGTGAGTGATATGAACATCCCACCTTCTGAAATGCATGTGAATAATAATTTTTCTGCTATGATTGATGCTGTTGAGGAAGTTTTGAGTGAAAAGTCAACTATTTAATAATTCACCGCATAAAGCGAGTTTAATATTCTGTGTGACATCTCCGATTCATTATAAGGGAGTAATAATTGAATAAACTACGCAGCTTCCTGAAATCTCGCTGGGACGAAATTATTGTTCTCGGCGTTGCTTTACAATTAATCTTATGGGCCATAACCACTGGTAATTTGGTAATCATTCTGGCGGTGACTGTCAGCATGATTGTGATGGTCTTGATGATCTATGGCATTTCTGAAAGGATATCCGCTCGCCGCTTGCACAAGAGCCTGGGTGATAATATTGCTTTTCAAGTTTCTCGACGGGGGCTGATATTTACCGTTGGCAAGCAAACCCACACCATTGAATATGCCATTCAAAAACAACAGCCTGAATTTATCGCCGTGATTTGTACTGATGTGACCGAAAATCAAGCCACTGAAATCATGGCTAAGTTTAGCGATGATCCTGAGATGGCCCGTAAACGCCTGGTAGATCCCTTTGACCTGGTAGAAATCCGAGCAACAACTCAAAGCCTGATCAAGTGGCTGGAACAGAAAATACCCAAGGATGCCATCGCGGTTGATATCACCGGAGGAATGACCACCATGTCGATCGGGGCTTTTCTGGCCGCTGATGAAGCCCAAATTGACACCCAATACGTGCGTTCAAATTACGATTTGAACAATAAGCCAGTGGTTGGATCCCAGGATGGGATTTTTATTGCTCGGTTTTCAGATTCTGGCGAGATAACCCAGTAAATGTTTTTCATATGATGCTCCTACTTAATTTCTCTCATCCGTTACCTTTAGAGCAATATCCGCAAATCGAACAACTGGCTGGTCAAAAAATTACCTCAGTTCGGAATATTACTGTTCACTTCGATAATGAACAACCATTTGTGCCGCAAGCCGGTGAAGTTGTTGATTCCGTTGGATTATCCCCACAAGAATGGCAGACATTGCCGATTTTAATAAATTTACCTTCCTATAATTTTGGCGCGGTTACAATATTGGTTGAACTTCATGGCCGCATGGGGTATTTCCCAACTATCCTGCGCATACGCCCGGTATCCAACGGCACTTTGACGAATTATGAAGTTGCCGAGGTAATCAACTTACAAGCTATGCGCGATAATGCTCGGGCAGATAGGAGATAGACTCCAATATGGCAAGACAAGTCAAAGATCGACTTCAGGACTTTTTTGATCCTTCCCGCTCGATTCCACTTTTTATAATTGGGACAGCGGCCTTATCTTTGGGATTTCAGGCTTTATATGATTTTGCAAACGAACCATCTGTATTTCAGGGTGGTTACGTGGTGGCATTTATTTTTTTGGCATTGGCTATCGTTATCCTGTTTTTTTCTAGCAGACGGAAAAGCACTATTGGTCGGATAGGAATTATGGAAGAATATAAACCTATGAAACGGAAAGGGTTGATTCTACTGGCTGGCCCAACAGAGGCTTCCGCCCCGCATGCAATTGAGTATCATCTTAGTGACCTTGAGTATTGCTGGATCATTTCGACACCAGAATCCATTCATACCGCGGACAAATTAGCAGATCGCTATCAGAAAGATATCAACTTGATTTTCTGGGGTGCGCCTAACTATATTGTTGACCCCGATCAAATTCAGGATACATACGATTTGGTTTTTCGGATTATTGAAGTGGAAGCGGTAGAAAAAGGACTAAATCCCCATCAACTGATTGCTGATATCACCGGCGGAACCAAGCCGATGACTACGGGAATGGGTATGGCTTGTTTAGCTCGTGATCTGGATATGGAATATATGAAAGCGCCCAGAGATAAGGAAGGGCGCATTATACCTGGATCGGTAGCTGAACCAATTCGGATTGACACGACTTATGTACCTTCAATCCGACCGCTAAACGATTAGATTCTCAACAATGCTACTCTCCGTACTCCTGACCCTCACTCCTATCAAACCCACTACCCTGGAAGGCTATTTCGGCCGGCAGGCGCATGCGTGGTTTTTGAGCCAGGTGGAGCGATACGATTCTGATCTTTCAGCTCATTTACACTATTCAACCATTCGATTGCTCAATAAACTCAAGGAAGATGGCTATAAAGATTATGATTATTTAGTGTGCCTTGCTCAAAAGTCCTTCAATCAATGGTTTGAGCAAAATACAAATATTTCCCCAAAGGCTCATGAATCACCCCAATCCCTGTTGGATATTATTCGGCATCATTGTTCCAAAGAACTTAATAATGTCGATAACAAAATATGCAGTCAATTATTACGCCAGATAAAGGCAAATGATGCAGAATTAGGGAAAAAATACCATAGATATTCTCAGCAACGTCCTTATTCAATTTCAGACTTGTGGGTATTCAAAGGAGGGCCTCGGGGAGATAATGGTCGAATACATATTGTTCCTGGAAACGAATGTCAGCTCCGGATCACTTCGCTTTCAAAGCCGTTGAGCGAATTATTTCTGGCTGAGATTGTCACAAATCTTCCTCAGACTTTGCGACTGAAACAAGTTTATTTCAAAGAGTTAAGACTCTCTGAAGAGAATGAATGGGATGAAGTGACGACTTATGAGGCGCTAGCAAAACAGGCTGCTAATATTCTTGGGGATAGCGTTACCTTCAATTTTGCCAGCCCAACAGCATTTCGTTCTGGTCAGGTTGATCTTACCCTGCCTACCCCTGATCAAGTTTGGCGCAGTTTGTGGTGGCGTTGGAATACTTTCGCCCCGGAAGAATTACACATTGATCCAATGTGGCCTGAATTTGCCGCGAATTGTATTGTGGTGAGTGATTTTTGTCTGCGATCCCGAAAAGTCTCTTTTCGAAATGGGAGTAAAGGGGCTGCGACTGGAGCAACTGGACAAATTACTTATCGATTGCTATCTGAGAAACATTGCGGCGAATTTGCATCTTTCCGGCCAGGTGCAGAACAAGTTTTACGAACCCTGGCAGGGTTTGCCATTTTCTCTGGTGTGGGTCATCATACAACCATTGGACTTGGACAAACTCGATGGTTATCCTGAAGAATTGGATAGTTCATAGAAGAAGCAGATTGATTTGGCCTGCTTCTTTGTTTGTAGGGCTTTCGCCACAGCAAACGGGAAACTCAATGTGCAGCAAAAGTCTTAGTTTGTTATTTTTCATCGTTATCTGTTTGATGATCACGATATTCTGTCATAATATCTTTCACATCCGGCTCTGTTCGATGCAAGATGGCAAGATATCCTCGCGCCCCGCACCAGCCCCCCAGCCCGCTGATCACTAAAAAGACCGGCCCGCACAGGAGGAGGTAAGGAGCTCCTAAAGCCAGGGTCAGACCCAAAGAAGCAGTACCAACCAAAACTGCCATCAGCGCGTTCACCAGGGTTGAGATCAGCCATAATTTGATGCCGGCTACAAACCCATAGCGCGGCCATTGTTCAGCCGTATCTCCTTTCCTAGAAGCAAAACGAGCTGCCAAAGAACCACACCACAAGTAAAGTATGATCAGAATCGGAAAAGAGAACACCAGCGCGCTGCCAGCCGTGTAATAATGCAGCGCGTCGACCAGGGTATAGGGCAGGGCTAACGCTAATGCTGCCTGCGTGCTGGGGGTCAGGCTGCTCCAAAACCTGCTGACCCCAGAATTTTGTAAGGAGGAAGTTATCTCGTTCATGGTTGTTGACTCCGTTTGTTATTAGAATGGCTGTCAAATCGAGTATAAGGTGCAAGAGAATAGCTGCCCTGTGAAAACCTCAGGTTTGCTTATCCTGGATCAGGATGTTGACTGGTCGAACCTGGGCGCTGATGTAAATCGATGAAAGACCTCAACGGCGCAATATGCCGAACTTGCGCACAAATTACGATGAAGGGGTCATCGGTAAATACTGTTTCCCATTTTATAGACGTGTTCATCGAGGCCGGAAGTTTGCACGCTTCCCATTCCGGCTTTCCCAATAGTCCATACGCGCCGGTAAACGAAATCCGCGTTCCGCCAATCGCATCGAAATCAGTACGCAAGAGGGGCAGAGATGTTTGCATGCAAAAAGCCAGGGGATCTGATCCTTCGTTTGTGAGACGTTCTAAAATGTCTTCCAGGTTGAACTGCCACAAGGGTTTGTAAGCCTGTCTGGCCTTCGTGAGAAGCCAGCCAGAAATCGCATCGGCGTCGATATCACGCCAGTTTGTGAATAGCGGGGATGTCTCGAACAAATCAACCACCCATTGGCTTAATTCTGGATGCCAGTTATCAAAACTCCAGTTGGCAAATTGTATTGTCACCGCTGGGATGCGAAAGATCTCATGCCAGGCATTTTGCTCATCGCCCAAGGGAAACTCGCCCCAGGAGTCGGGAAAACGCTCCCGGGTTTGCTGAAATCGATCATGCAAGGCTTTGTAATCCGCGATTCCTCGAGCTAACATCTCCAGCCACTCTGGCAAGGTTTGCAACAGGCTTTTCAGGGCTAATTCCTGGATAGCGAAACCAGCGCGCTTCCAGAGCAACTGCAGCATGGTTTGTTTCAAGCTCTGCAGCTGCTGGATCTGGCGAGCATACCTGCGGAGATAATAGAGCGGCGCCAACCATTGGCGCAAAAATAACGGCAGCATTTGAATGACGCGCGGCAAAGGGGGCGCCGCTGTCAGGATCTGCCGCATCTGTTGATCGAATTCGGCCTGCCGGGAAGCGAGCTGCGCCTGTTGCTGCGGCAAATCTTCCTTGAGCCTGGTTAATTTTTTCTGCGTGTTGGTCAAATCTTTCGCCAGCGTATCCAAAATCTGGCTTGCGTGGCCCAACCCATTTGGATAGATATCTGGACGGAGAGGCAGACGATCGATCACTTCCTGGAGGGCATGCCGGGAGTTTGCCACCCATATTTCTGTGTTCGCTTTGATCGCCTCGTCTACACCGGGGAGCAGCGACGCCTGAAAGGTGTCCCAGGCAGTGTTGAATTGCAGCGGCCAGGGCGTCTGGTGAAATTGCTCGTAATCCAACGGAGATAATGAAAAATTCGCCAGCAAGGCTTCCATCGCCAGGCTTTCTGGATTTGTCTGCACTTGAGCGATTGCGGCCGGCATCGGGGAAATCACCTGCCCAAGCCATTGATAGATTGTGCCGACCCGGCTTTGCAAATTCTCAGCTTCCCGAAGGACAATCTGCCGGTCCGTGGTATCCGCCAGGATCTTCTCGTCGAGGAAATCACAAATCACTTTATGAGCGCAGGCGTTTTGTAAGGATTGAGGGTCAAAGATCAGCGCTGAAGCGCCAATGCTGTTATAGAAACTCTGGCTTTCATAAATCTCATGTTCATCGTGATAGCGGGTAAAATGCCGGGCAGCGTTACCCAGCATCAGAGCCAGCAGTGCATTGCCCATCATGATTTGTAGCTCGGCACTGTCCTTTACCATGTAGGTGCCCTCTTTATACTGGTCGAAGAGGTAAACCACAGGCATCCAGAGACCGGGGCTTGGGAACATCATCTGATTATGCAAGGCCTGCCAGGATTGGGAACGGTATTGCAAGAGCTGGTCGAGTTCATTCAAGAAAGCAGATACTTGAATATGTTTATCGTCCTGGTGGTCCCCTGAGCTATCTGGAAATACTGCGATATTGAACAGCAAGAAAACAGAGCAGAGTGGATTTTCCTGCGTGATTTGATGGAGGATGGCAATCCAGGGGAAAACCATACCCGCAGATCTGTGATCGCAGGCGTCCGCCAGCAGGAAGATATTGATGGGCACATCGTAAAATTGCTGCCAGCCCCCGGCGATCAAACGCTCATGGGTACGAAGATCGTGTAAAGCCTGCTCCAGGCGGGATTTGATCTCTGGAGCGCAGTGCACGGCGCTTTGGTATGCTGCAGCAGGCTGTTTGGTATCTGAAGAATTATCCTCGTGGCAATTTCCGGTTTCTCCAAATTTATCATCGAGTGATGCAACCTGGATAGAAGCAGAAGCGGTATCGAAACCGGCAGCGATGAATTCGGTGACGGCCTTGCGCTGTTCGTCACTTCGCAGGTAGATTTCCTGCACCGGACGGGCAATCTGGACGCCAGAACGATCCAGCGCGATCACAATACTTGGGATAGGTGGGGCGCTATTTTGCTTCAATTTGGCCATGGTTTGATTCTCTTTCGATGTGGAATACCGCGGAGAAGAGTTTTCCGCTCTTCTCCGTTTGATTTACTGCTACCCAATCTTCCCCAGCTGCCGCTGCATATTCTTGATCGCCTGGATTTCCTTTTCATATTGATGGCGCAGCGTATCTTCTGAAGTCATTCTGGCAATGGCTTGCTGGTGGTCTAAAATAGCCTGATCCAGTTTCCGGATGGCGGCTTCGTTGCCAATGGCGCGCACTTCTTTGTCCACCATCCGATCAACCTGCCTCACCCAGTCATCTCTATGGGAGAAGGCTTCCTCAGAGTTTTCACGCCCCTGGCCCAGACGGAACTTGCGAGTGGGGGAAATACTGTGTTCCAAATAACTGCGCTCTGGATCGTAGTAGTACCAGGTGCCAATTTGTACGATGTACCCAAAAGCAAGGCCAACTGCAAAGGCTTCCCGATTCTGTTTACCTTGCTCAGGCATCAAGTCTGGAACAAACTCCATGCCTGGGAGCACATGCAGGGGATCGATGCCTTTACGCTTGCGATCATAAACGCTCTTATATTCATCCATGCCGCGGATCAGAAAAGCCGGAAGTCCGTGTTGAATGCGGACGATGTCGATGCGGTCCCGGAAACCGGTGGTTTTGATCTCGTACAGCGTGCCATTGCGGTAAGAGTCGGGTAACAGGGAGTGATTCTCATCTTCCACACCGATGATGCTTTTTCCCTCCAGGTCTGACAATCCCCGGTCTTTGTCATACTGCCAGAAAGGATGGCAGTATTCCACCAGATGGTCGATATACTCTTCGATCAGGGCGCGAGGCTCAACACCGCGTTTATCCGCAAGCGATTTAAGAGCATCCAGTAGAGATGTCCTCTCTAAATCTTCGACAAAAAACTCCCGGGCGTAACCCACAGCCGCGGTTTTCGCCGATTCTTGCAGCCAGGTGGTCAACGCCTCCGCGCTGTCCACAGCCTGAGCCGGTATCATGTTTTGGAATACAGAGGCAGGGTCAATGAGCATGGCATGTTCCCGGTAGTAAGCCGGAAATTCGACATCGATTTCTTGGAGGAATTCATATCCCCGAGACTCGACTTCGGTCCGATTGACCAGCCGCTCGGCGGTAGATTGTAATTCGCTGGAAGCCAGATGAAGGTGGACAGTTGCGGCGGATATGCCGACCTTTAGATTGTCTGCCTGGGCGGCGATCCGGTCGTAGATCATTGCAGTATGTTGTTGGGCGGCCAGTTGGATGGATATCTCATTCACCTTGTGCATCACCCCTAAGCCGTCGCGTTTGAAGAGGCTGAATTTCTTTTTCCAGCCCCTGGGGTTTACCATCCGTTCCAGTACGTCCTCTGGGCCATCATCCAGTTTCCGTAAGGCCTCACGAGCCTTCTCGAAATCATCCTGTGCCATCTCCAGATCGCTTACAGTAACCCCTTGCCGGGCGATCCGGGCTTTGAGACCATCGAAAGAGAGTACGTTCGATTCGATAGTTCCCGATGGGGTCTGTACGAGCAAGTTCTCTAACACCATCATAGCGAACTTCAATCCTTTGACGGCGGCGATTTTGGCGATCTCGCGATCGAAGGCGATCAGTATATCTTCTAATATTTTCTGGCTGCGTTTTTCGAGCTTTTCGATTTCAGATCGGCGTGCGGCCTGATTTTGGGTTTCCTGGGTATCGATCTGGGTGGCAGCAGCAGCGACTGTGTCAGTTTTATGGATGGATGCCTCGAAATGCATATTGATTTTGGCCTTTTCCATCAGTGCGGCCAGCAAATCCGTGTCGCGCAGCTTCAATTGAGAAAGAAGGGATGAAGCCGCCACAGATACCTGGTGCTTATCCGGTTCACCCAACAGGCCGTCTTCTAATAACGATTTAGCGAAGCGATGGGCGCAATAGTCCAGCAGCCTCTCTTTGGGATAAACCAGCGAGGCAGCTGCCAGGGAACTGAAAGTGCGCCGGGAACCCTCGAACAGATCTCCAAGGGCATGCACATTCGTAGTAAAACCGCGAATGGCACCGGCAACCGAGGATCCGGTGTCCATAAAGACTGCTTGAGCGATCATGGCGTACACATCATCGGCAGCATTCAGCCGGTACCCGGCCTGGTTTTCGATGTCGATGATAAAACGGTAATCGAAAGGTGGCGCATGGACTTCTACAGAGGCCCCCTCGGGATATTGGATGCTCCAATAGGGATTCTCTGTGAGGTAATTGTCTTCTCGGAACCAGGCATACGTGTTGGCGCGGATTTTTTCCTTTTGGGTTTGCACTTCGCTCTGCATGGCTTTGTCGATGACTGTGGGCAGAACGCTGATGCTGATGATGGATGGATTCTTGTCCCGCAGCAGATGCCGGCAGAGATAAGCCACATCGAAAGCCATGGAACTGCCAGTCCCACCACAGGGAGAAAAGACCAGCACTACCCGGCAGCCCCGCTCCACAGTAAAGTGGATCTTGTCGTTGGATTTTGCTTCGGTCGCCCGGATATTCTCGATCTCGAAAAGCGCCTCGGAGGCTGCTCTCAAACGGTCGATGAAGGACATGCCGCGTGTGCGGTCATTGAACATACGGAACAAAGCCAGGCGGCCAATCAGGCGCATCTGCTGCGGCGCGCCTCCCCCGGCCAGCATCCCAGCTCGGACATTAGCCAAATCGGGCCACCAGGCCTTGATCGAGGGGTAATTGTTGACATTTTTAATGACCGAGGCCGGGTTGAGACCTGAGAATTCCACGCGCTCCTGGCTAGAAAACCAGGGCCGGGCCAGCGGATCGATATCGGTGTCGATGTCGATCCATAAAAAGCGCAGGATGGGGACATCGCCGAATGCCCGTCGAAGCAGTTTCTTCAATCGCCAGCCAATCTGGCCAGAGCTTGTGCCGAGGAAGATAAACAGAGTGGGTTGAAAGCGTATTTGTGTTCTCATCTGATAGGCTCCTAGAACTGTAGATCGGCAATAAACTCGAAACGGCAACCGCCGATCTGGTAAGTAACTTTTTCCTCTAAAGGAAACGAGCTTGTATATTTTTGGTATCCTTTCATAACTTTGCTGATAGGCCGAATGATCAGTCTGATTTCATCAGCATTCCCGGCTTCTGCGGCGATGACCAAATGCTCATCTGCCACCAACTCATCGGGAATTACGATATCACAATGGATATTTCTGCCGATTCTGACCTCCGTTTTCTTGAATGCCGTCAAGTTGACTTGACTAACCATCTCTGGCGTTTCTGCCTGCCAGTGGATCAAAGTGCCGTTTACCAGAGCAGGCTGCGAACGCTGAAGCATTCTTTTCGTCGTTCTTATCAGGATCATAACCGCCGCCATTAAACCCAACCCTAAGAAAATAATAGGCTTGCGGCAAGTTTGCCAAAATCCCGGCACGGTGAGAGAGATCGTTTGTTTCCCCTCTGGCGAGATCACTACGCCGGGCCGATCGGGAACGACCAACACAGTCCATTCCTGCTTATTGGGCAGAATTTTTCGTTCAACTTCCGTTGAATAGCCGAACTGACTGGTTCCGGGCGGTACTGATAACTGCAACGTCTTTTGGCTGCCTGATCTGGGGCCTTCCAGCATGAGGGTAAGCGTCTCATCGACCAGGCTGGTTGATGCGATCGTAAAAGTCATAGACAATGTAGACCCTCCCCGGCAGGCGGATGGATAGACGGGTTCTTCAGATGAGACCGTCAGCGTGGGTGTGAACAGTTCGAATGCCAGCGGTACAGCGGGGTTGATCAGATCAACTGCATCTGAAGTGGTAAATGCCAGCCGCCCATCCCAGGTTCCAGGCTGCAGGCTCGTCTCGTTTCTCAAATACAGCGTTTGCTCAATCAAAGCCCCCGCAGGAATTACAAGAGAGTCAAGATCATCCAGGGTAAATCCGGGTAGATTTTCTATAAAAATCCTTACCGCTACATCCTGCGTCGCGTGAGATGTGATCCGAACCAGCACGGGAATTGGTTCTCCGCCTTGCGGCACTTCGAGGCGGGGAACGCCTTGATTGTCTGTCACGCCGACCTGGATTTCCTGGATCACCAGGGTTCCGATCAACCGAGAAGAAAAATGCACCCGATGGGTTTCTGTCACTTCGATGCCCCGGTAATAAAGCCCGTCTGGCATAAATGTGATCGAATACGCACCATTTTCCGCCGGCATGAACGTACCGGAGAACTGACCATTCTCATAGATCAGAACTGCCCGGTCCACATCCCCAGATGGGGCGGTTATCCAGGCCTGCAAGTTCCCTTCGATCCATTCCGGCTGGAAATCGCCTTCTAAAGCTACCAGTAAGGAGATCGGGGTTGTCCGAATGCCATAAACTCGCTCAACTGGAACCTGCACCTTAAATCTTGGTAAAGGGATTACTTCCACAATCGCGGCTGCCTGAACCGGCACTACCCCCTTGATGCCTCGAATATGGATGTGATAAGTGCCCGGCGCGGTTGTATCGTAATACTCTCGGGTGTAAATGCCGTCCCCGCTCACCTGGTCACCGTGGGTGCCATCATCATAAAACTGGTCCAGGCTTTGCAAAGTGCCATCGGGCTGCTGGATTTCTGCCGAAAAGCTGGCTTCACCAATGATCTTCACAATCTGTCCATCAGGCATTTCTTCGATCATGCCAACGGTGATGTAGATGGGTTCTCCTCCTGGGTGTAACCCGGCAGGAGAAATCACCCGAGCTCGCAGTCTTGAATGCAGGATGGCGCGCACCTGGATAGGTTGATCATTCGAGAATTGAAATCGCCAATCCCCGCCAGGGGGATTCTCAAGCGAAATCGCTATGAAACGAGAATCGCTATCTAGATAAAATGCTACACCAGGATCCCCTTTGGATACCACCTGGCCATCTGGATCGAGCAGCTGCACATTTTCGAGGTTGGCCTGGCTGGCAATAAAAGTGACATGATTAATATAAGGTGTCAATCCAGGATCGAGGCTTATTGTCGCCGTAAGATCTCCATCTAGGCTGTCCGTCCCCATGATAGTTCGGTCTTTGAGTTCCCCCAGGATTTGCAGGTAGCTGTCCAGCAAATCGTTGGCTGTCTTGGCAGGAATCACCTTTCCATCGGTCGCTTGTGCCAGCTGGCTTAGGAAGCTGGTCTGGCCTTGTGGAGTCAAGGAGATGGAATAAACGGGGATTCCTAATTTAGTAGCGGCCTGAATGGCTTCCTCTTCGTAATTCGGGTATGGACGTTCAATCTCCGGTTTGCCATCTGTGAGCAAGATGACGACATTTTTTCTTTCTCCAAATTGCTCTTGGGAGAGAAGTTGATCTGTCTGGCGGAAAGCAGCTAACACATTGGTATACCCGTCAGGGGATACGGGCTGCAGCGCTTCTAAAATACTCTCTTTCGATTGCGCATCCGTGATTTGCATACATTCCGGCAGTATTAGAGAACTGCTGGTGGCAAAACGGATCGCTGCTACAGCATCCCCCTCCCCCAGTGCCGATACAAAGAGACGGGCGGCAGTATAGCGCAAGTCGGTTCTATCATTGTCCCCCATGCTGCCTGAGTCATCGATCAGAAATATAACGCATACATTTTTGGGAGGCGTTTCAGCATGAACGGAATTCCATCCACCCCAAAAAGTAATTATGCAAATGAAAATGGTAAAGATAATGATTCTGAGTTTTTCTTTCTTGGTCATAGCGACCTCCTGAAGGCAAGCTATGACCAAGTTTATATACCCCCATTGAGATGAGCCTGAGGTTATCTCAGGTTATCCTGTGGACCATTGGCCTGGTGAGCAAGTGAAAGGCCAGAGTCTCCATATTTTTGGCCTTAGATTGCTCTTGCTCTCCTATATTTTCGATTATCTTACGAAAGTGTGACAGGATGATCGGGTTATCCCCCAAAAAGAATTCTATAGGCATTTCGCCCGAAAGCAGATCTCTTACGCCAATCTTTTCATAAAGCTCATTGACTTTTCCGTAGCTCCACCCCACGGAGATCAACAATTCGTCAGCCAACTCTGCTCTTTCCATACTGAATAAGAAAGCCAGGCGAGCAGCATTGGCCTGGTTTTCTGTCAAACCCGGGTAATTATTCTGCCCTTGAATGATAGCCCGGGGCTGTGGAAGTTCTCCAAGTCCAAAACTCAGAAAATCATCAGCACTTGGAGTCAGTACCCAATCACCCTCCATGGCGATATCGACTGCCCAGGCCAACGAGTAGCGAATTTCCCCTTTTGTCAAGTAGCCTCGTACAGCCTCATGTCCCATATAATAGGTAATTTCTGGAAGTGGGGAAACGGTGGTGAAGAGAACTTTGGGGGTGTGTGCATGTTCCTGGATTGTTTCTAATAGAGTACCAATCCACTTTAAATCTCGGTAGATTTCTGTATCGACGATAATCAGGTCGATCCTGGTAGGAGGGGAATCCAAGATAGAGCGAAGCTCTTCCACGGTCTCGACATCTGCTACTACTCTGGTTCTCCAATCCCGCGCCAGGATCAAAGACATCCAATTCCGGGAAAAGAAATCGTCCTCGAGTACAACGGTGTTGATTTCCGTGACCATCACGCTCTCCTACCAATGAATGCCAGACCTAAGCTTTGTCGGTTTGATTATATCTGCTCTTGAAACTGAACGCAAATGAATGACCGGAAAAATACTCGGCGAATAGATTTGCCGCTCCTAAGATAATCTTTGGTGACTCACCCGCCATCCCCGGTATTCTATCAGCAACCTGCTCGAAAGGAGTATACCCGATGAAGAAGAACACTCCCATATTTAGCGACCACGCCATCCGGAGAACAGTGCAGCGAAACCTCTCCCCAAAAGAAGTGGATTACGTGATCAGGTACGGGGAACGCATTCACCGAGCCGGAGCCGTCTTCTACTACCTCCGGGACTGCGATCTCAGTGAAGCAGATCAGAAAGATGATGATCTCACCCGCCTGATCGGCACTGCGGTCGTGTTATCTAAAGATCAGAAAACCGTCCTGACTGTCTGGCGAAACAGAAAAAAAGGATTAAATCACATCCGCCGAAAAAGCAAATACACCCACCCACAATGGATGAAACAATATGCGTAATATGACCATGATCCCCTGGCAAAATAATATTCTGAATTCGATCTTGACTTGGAACAAGGCTGCTCCAAGATTGATCGTTTATACAGACGGTTCAATCCGGCCGGATCGTCATCGCAGCGGTGTTGCGGCAATTGTTCAGGATACGGGTGGCAAAATCTTATATTGGTGGGCACGCCGGGTTGGATCTCTGACTAATAACGAAGCCGAATATGCCGCTGTGATCTTCGCGCTGGAAAACCTGCTGCCACTGCGCCCGCTCGAAGTAGATGTATTCACAGATAGCCGCCTGATTGTGGATCAAATG
>JADHXE010000077.1 GCA_016783125.1 Anaerolineales bacterium | reverse complement strand
CCCGCACCATCCAATTTCGGCTTTCCTCGCTAAGTTGACATTGTCGAAGTAGTTACAGTTGAGAGAAATTCATGCCTACTGCACTAATCACAGGAATCGCAGGTCAAGATGGCTCATATTTGGCAGAATTATTACTGTCAAAGGGCTATCGTGT
The DNA here is from genome assembly GCA_016783125.1 of Anaerolineales bacterium. GTDB lineage: Bacteria > Chloroflexota > Anaerolineae > Anaerolineales > UBA11858 > NIOZ-UU35. Next base: position 17,177 of record JADHXE010000077.1, on the reverse strand, counting down.
GCTTGGCATAGATCACCTCTCAAGCATAGCGACTTACGAGCATCTCAAGCATTTTCAGGATGATCTTACTTTGCTGGAAGGCGATCTGCTTGATCAAGGCTCCCTGGTCGCCATCTTGGAACAATATTCCCCTGATGAAGTTTATAATTTTGCGGCGCTATCTTTTCCCGAAGGATCGTGGTCTCGACCGGTAGTGACAGGAGATATCACGGCATTAGGCGTGACCCGAATGCTGGAGGCTATTCGATTAGTTTGTCCAAAAGCTCGCTTTTATCAAGCCTCATCGAGCGAAATGTTTGGGGTGGTGCGCGAAGTCCCACAAACTGAGAACACCCCCTTTTATCCTCGAAACCCCTATGGTGTGGCGAAAGTGTACGGACATTGGATCACGGTTACTTACCGTGAAATGCATCAAATATTTGCATGTTCTGGGATTTTATATAACCATGAAAGTCCGCGTCGAGGTTTGCAATATGTTACCCGCAAGATCACTCATGGCGCAGCGCGCATAAAACTTGGTTTAGCTGATGAGATACGTTTGGGAAATCTGGACGCCCGCCGTGATTGGGGCTACGCTGGTGATTATGTTGAAGCCATGTGGGGTATGCTCCAGCAGGATCAACCGGATGATTATGTGGTTTGTACTGGGGAAACCCACTCTGTACGTGAGTTCTGTGAGGCTGCTTTTAGTCATGTGGGGCTGAACTATCAGGATTATGTGGTGCAAGATGAGCGTTTTTATCGTCCCGCTGAAGCTAAATTGTTGGTAGGGAATCCCGAGAAGACACAAACGAAGCTTGGTTGGAAACCGCGTGTCAGTTTTGAAGAATTGGTCACAATGATGGTTGACTTTGATTTACAGTATTTGGGGAAGGAAATCCTCTAATGGATTGGTGTGCGCGCCTTAGGCGAATTTGGGCCGCTCCATGGTTAGCTGAGGGGCTTGCATTTTTGGGGGGAGTTGTTTATGCGATCCAATCCTGGATTTACGCTCACACCCAATCATCGGTCTTGGATGAAGGCGCTTATTTGCTCAAGGGGTATCTGTTTGCGACGGGGAAATATTTTCCATTTCAGGATTACGGACCCTGGTCTAATCATATGCCGTTTTCCTTTCTAATCCCAGGCTATATTCAGGTTTTATTTGGGCCAGGGCTGCGCACCGGGCGCTATTTTGCGATCCTTTTGGGGGTTTTGACTCTGTTGGGCATCTGGCTCCTCGCTCGCCGGTTGGGTAATCGCTGGTGGGGCGTCGCTGCGGTATGGTTGTTGGCCCTAAATATCCCGCTGATCAAAACCTTTAGTGTGATGGCTTCCCAGGGTTTGGTGGCTTGCATATTCGTTTGGGTGTTGGCACTCACCTTGGGGCCTCGGCGGCCAACCTGGCAGGTGATGCTTGGCGTTGCATTATCAGGCTTGATGATGATGACGCGCCTGAATATGACCCCTGTGCTGCCTTTCTTGATCTTATATATTTTCTGGGAATACGGCAAAAAAGTAGGATTATGGAGTCTGGTGGTGGGCGTTCTCGTCCTTGGGGTTGGACATGCCATCTTTTGGCCTGGCATCCTTAGGTTGTGGGTGGCCTGGCTGCCTTTAGAGTGGATTCCGTTTTTTGAGACTTGGGCTAAGCCCGAGGGGGCGCTGCCCAATTGGAACCCTGATGTGAGCATTAGTGATCGAATAATGAGCTTCTTCCAGGGGATTCGGATTCAATTCTTCGCCATTGTTGGCGCTCTGTTGGCCTGGATTTACTGGCCCTCGAAAGATAAATGGCGTTCAGCCTGGCGATTCAGGACGGGTGTTTTCCTGTCGGCGCTGTTGGGGATATTATTTATTTTCCATCTCTGGGCCTCGTTGGGAAAGAACTATTGCGTATTTTGCTTTTCAACATACCTCTCCTTTTTTAGTTTCCTGGGAATCTTATTGGTTATATTGGCTTTTAGCTCTTGGGAGCAGTTTACAAATCGATTTGGCAAGTGGGTTCCTTCTGCACTGATCCTGGCGCTATCTGCGGGGGTGGGCTACAGCGCCAAAAAGATATGGGCCAATCAGCAAACCGTTGAGCAGTTAGCTCGCGACATCTTGCGTATTGAAGTGCCGCGCTTTAGCTCCCTCCGCATCCAGCCTGGAACTGTGGAGTTGTGGAGTCTTTTCGCCAATAAATTTGGTTGGGCTGAGGTGCATATTTTCAGCACAACAACAGACTTACTAAGGGCTGTAATCCCAATTTTCTTGGGGCTGATTATTGGTCTGGTTCTTCTGCGCTTCGGGTCTGTTTGGTGGGACAAAATTGCAGGGGCTGATCGGAAAAATATTTATTCCCCCAATGCTGGAATTTTCACACTATTCTTATTGTTGGGAACGGTTGTTTCGTTGGGGCTGGGCTTATCCCCGGGCGACCGGGATTGCGGCTGGGATGTGATCGCTTCCTACGAAGCCGGCGGCGCGCATCTGGCAGAGTACATCCCTGCCGGGTCGAAAGTATACTGGTGGGGCGGGTTATCGACAGTGCCCTTGTTATATCTCCCGGATGTGGAGATTTACCCCCCCCAGATCAATAATGGCTATTCATTTCGCCTGGGCGGCGATCCAGATGATCTGGCGCGCTATGGCTGGTGGAGTCGGGAATTGGCTGAGCAGTGGATTCAGGAGGCGGATGTAATATTAATCGAGGCGCGCTTGCACGGTGGTTTTGCCACCAGCTTTGTTGAAAGTGAAGCGTTTGATGAAGTATCGCCCACCCCTCCCCTGGTGCCCTGCCGAAGCAATTCTCCAATACATATCTTTTTGAGAGAGCAGTAAGTGGATGTCCCTTTCTTGAGTGGTATTGCTCATTTGATCGCTATTTTTTACCACGAAGACGCGAAGATCACAAAGAGAGAAAAAAATAAAAAAACTTCGCGATCTTCGCGTCTTCGCGGTGATAGTTTATTTTCTATGGAGACTGCGTTATAGTATTACTCCACAAAGTTTGCGCTATTTGCGAAAATTTTCGTCGAACGCTGTGCTTCACCTGCAAACTTGCCATTTGCACACTTGTTACTTGCACACTTGCTAAGGTAGTCGAATGCGTATTTTAGTTCTCATCTATGAATTTCCTCCCGTGGGCGGGGGTGGGGGACGGGTCGCAGAGGATATTTGCCGGGGGTTAGTTAATCGCGGTCATGACGTATTCATTTTGACTTCCCACATCAAGGGTTTACCGCGCTGTGAGAACCGGGATGGGGTGGAGATATTACGCGTCCCTGTTGGCCGCCGCACGCCTTTCAAGGCAAGTTTCGTTGATATGCTGGGCTACATCCTCTCTGGATTTGTGCCGGGTTTACGGATGATTGCTCAGTGGAAACCGGATGTGATGCATGTCCACTTCGCAGTGCCCAGCGGAGCGCTGGCTAAATCGTTATCCTTTCTGACGGGTGTGCCCTACCTGCTCACAGCCCATTTGGGGGATGTTCCCGGTGGCGTGCCGGACAAAACCGAGCGCTGGTTTCGTTGGGTGTTTCCCTTCACCCCGCCAATTTGGAAATCCGCTACAAAAGTTTGTGCTGTCAGTGAATTCACACGTCAATTGGCACGGGAAAGTTATGCCATAGAGGCGCTGGTAATTCCCAACGGTGTGGATTTGGAGATGTTAAATCCTGGCGTGATCACCGCGGGTCAGCCGCCGAGGATTATTTTCGCTGGGCGTTTCGTCTCCCAGAAAAATCCCCTTCAAATTGTGCGCACCTTAGCCCAATTGGCTGATTTGCCCTGGAATTGTGTGATGGTTGGTGATGGCGCCCTGCGTCCCGCGGTTGAAGCCGAGATAAACCGTCACGGACTCAGGGATCGTTTTACGCTCACAGGCTGGGTGACTCCAGATGATGTCATCGAGTGGTTTAGGAAGAGTGATATTCTATTTATGCCTTCTCTCTCCGAGGGATTGCCTGTTGTTGGAGTGCAGGCCCTGGCGATGGGATTGGCGATTGTCGCCAGCCGGGTGGGGGGATTTATCGATTTGGTAGAGCCTGATCAGAATGGTTATTTGCTCGATGGATATGGTGATTCTATGGGGGTAGAGGAAATGCGAAAGTTGATCTCATCTTCTGACCGATTAGAGACATTCCGCAAGAGAAGCCGCCAACTTGCCAGCCGTTTTGATGTTCAATATATCGTCCAATCCTATGAGGGTGAGCTGCGGGGTGTGATTCGTTCGGTCAATGCCTCGGAGGCAGAGTCCTAGCATGGGAATAGAATCAACGCCAAAGGTAGACCGGAAGGCCCACCCGAGACTTGTAGTTCTAGGCTGGGATGCAGCCACCTGGGATCTACTATCCCCTTGGGTCGCAGAAGGCAAATTGCCTAACTTAGCGCGCTTGATGGAATCGGGCAGTTACGGGCCAATCCGGTCAACATCCCTGCCAGTCAGCCCCGCCGCCTGGAGCACGATCATTACGGGGCAAAATCCAGCCAAACATGGGGTTTTTGATTGGTTCGCGCGCCAAGCCGACAGCTACGATGTGGAATACGTCCACACGGGTCAGATCAAAGCCAGGCCGGTTTGGGAGTATTTCAACGAAGCCGGGGTGCGCATTGGGGTGTTCAACCTGCCCATGCTGTACCCAGCGGTTCCCCTGGACGGCTTCATGCTCTCGGGGTTGGCCGCTCCGGATGCATCGTCGAGTGGATTTGCCCACCCGCGAGATTTGGTGCAGGAGCTGAGTGAAAATGTTGGCCCCTTCTGGCACGCTGAGACCGAGGTGTACAAATACGGGCGTGAAAAGGATTACCTGCAAAATGTGCTGGATTTGTTGGATTACCAAAAGCGCGTGATTGATTACCTGATCCAGGAGCATCCTTGTGATGTGTATTTGTTGGTCTTTATGCAAACTGATCACGTGCAGCATAAATTCTGGCGTTATCTTGCCCCAACTTATCCGGGGTATGACCCTGAGCATGATGCTCAGTTCAGGGATGCGATTCTGCAAGTTTATCAAGGGGTCGATAGCCAGTTAGGGGATCTTTTGGCCCTTTTTGACGATGATACGAACTTCGTCGTTCTCTCCGATCACGGCGGCGGGCCGGTGCATGGCATCATGTATATCAACCGCTGGCTGCATGAGATGGGTATGCTGCACTTACGCGGCGACCTATCGACCCGAATAAAATTTTGGGTGGCAAAAACGGACCTGATCGGGCGGGCCTATCGGGTTGTAAGTAGACTGGGTTTGGGGAAAATTGCCAATCTGGTATCCAAACCTGCGCGCAACAAAGTACTCAACTCGTTCATGTCATTTGATGATATCGATTGGTCCCGCACAAAGGCTTACGCCCGCGGCGCCTTTGGACAGATTTACGTCAACCTGAGAGGGCGAGAGCCGGGTGGAATAGTAGCAGCGGGTGAGGAGTACGAGCAAACGGTTGCCCGGTTGATTGAAGCTCTAGAAAAATTACCCCATCCGGAAACGGGCGAGCCATTGATAACGGATATTCATAAGCGGGCGGATGTTTTCAGCGGGCCATATATCGAGGGCGCCGCCGATGTGATCTTTTCCATCCAGAATTATCTCTATCAATCTTCGGTGAAAATGGGATTGGACAGCGATAGCATCCTGGGAAAATCTGAATACGAAGATTCAGGCAGCCATCGCTCTGACGGCATTGTTGTGATGTCAGGCCCTGGCATCCGCAAGCGGACATCGATTTCTGATGCCAAAATTGCCGACATCTTGCCGACCATGCTTGCCCTGGCAGACTTGCCTGTGCCTGATGACTTGGATGGTCGTCCGCTGGCTGAAGCGTTTACGGGTGCTCAAAAGGGTGCGGTGCAGTTTGTATCCAGAGAGTCGGATATATCGCAAGATTCTGTGTCACCTGATCTGGATGTTGATGAATTGACCGAGATCGAGGATCGTCTGCGAAGTTTGGGGTATTTAGGGTGAAAAACTTGCATCTGAATGCGAATGCATCTCAGGGATTTTCCTTCGATATGCGCTGGGTGCGTTGGGGCGGCACGATTCTATCCTCCGGGTTGTTCATTTGGCTGCTGACTCAACAGGATTGGGAGACGATGTTGGCAACGATGAGTCGTATCCCTGCCTGGCTTTTTCCTCTGGCTTTTGTTTTATATTTTCTAGGTGTGCTTGCCAATGCGCTGCGATGGTATGTCTTGCTTCGGGCCCAAGAAATTGAAATCGCTTATGGAGAAGTGCTAAAGATCGTATTATCTGGAAATTTTGCCTCGAATTTTTTGCCCTCGACAGTGGGAGGGGATACAGTGCGCATTGTCAGCGCCGCCCGGTTCACGGGTTGGTCAGTGAGTCTTGCCTCTGTAATCGTAGATCGTTTGTTGAATGTTTTCGTGATGATGACATTACTGCCCTTTTCCTGGTTTTCGTTTCAGGCCGTCGGAGGATTGACCGGGACGATGGTTCCCTCCCAAACGGGTAGGGTAGGGGTATGGCAAGCAGGTTTTGTATCCTCATGGATTACCAGGTTATCAAGCCGAATCCTCAGATGGCTCAAAAAGATCATCGATGCTTTTCTGGTTTGGCAGCATCGCAAAGATGCAGTCTTGTGGGCTTTGGCGATTTCATTGGCAGCCCGATTGACTGTATTCTCCGCGGTTTGGTTATTAGCCCAGGGTCTGGATGTCTCGGTGACCATATTCCAGGTGATTGGCGTAGGGGCAATTACGTATGTTCTTTCGCTATTGCCTATTTCGATCAATGGATTTGGCCTACGTGAGGTCACCATGACCACGCTCTATATCCAGTTAGGGGCCACCTTGGAACAGGCCTCGGCTTTGGTTGTGGTCACGCGTTTCATCTTGATGGTTGAAACCCTCCCCGGCGCGCTGTGGATATCGGATATGTTGGCTGCAAAGGATGTTGAAAGCGCGGTTGTAAGCGAGTGACAATCCGATCTGCGCCCTCGTGCGGGCAGGGCAATTGCATATGGAATGTGTGTCCAGGCTTCGGCGATTCGCTATGCGTGCCTTCGGTAAAATCGCAGCGACAACTGCGAAACCTGCCTGCGCAGGTTGGAATTCAGTCGCCGCAGGGCGACTTTGCAAGCGTCGCTGCGACTTCCAGTCGCCGGGCGGTTGGCTTGACCACAGAATTTGGGTGGGCTACAATGCCCCATGTTTGATGGAACAATTTTATGGAAGAACTATCTGTAGTAATCCCTGTATATAACGAGAGTGAGAGTCTGCATAAATTGCATGAGGCTCTCCATAGTGCCTTAAAAACCATAAATATGCCCTGGGAGATTGTCTATGTTGACGATGGCAGTAATGATCAGAGCGTTCAGGTTCTGGAATCCCTGGCTGCTGAGGACCAAGAGCATACCCTGGTGATTGCCCTGCGCCGCAACTTTGGCCAAACAGCGGCCATCGCTGCCGGGATCGATAACACCCAAGGGGATATCATCGTTCTATTGGATGCCGATATGCAAAATGATCCTGCTGATATTCCCATGATGGTCGAGAAGATGCAGGAAGGTTACGATGTTGTCAGCGGGTGGCGGGTTCAACGCAAGGATACATTCATCACTCGCACATTACCTTCTCGTATTGCCAATGGGCTGATCTCTTGGGTAACGGGTGTAAAGTTACGCGACTATGGCTGCACGCTCAAGGCATATCGGCGCGAGGTGATCACTGGCTTCCGCCTCTATGGTGAGATGCACCGTTTTATTCCTGCATATGCCGGTTATGTTGGCGCGCGCATCATTGAAGTCCCCGTACAACACCATCCCAGGAGATTTGGAAAAACCAAATATGGTTTAGAGCGAATTCTGAAAGTTATTCTCGATCTCCTGACGGTCAAGTTTTTGATCAGCTATGGGCATAAACCTAATTATCTCTTTGGCGGCCCTGGGATGGCGATGATGGCCTTGGGAACCTTGCTGTTGGCGTTCCTGGTGGTGCGCCGCGTTGTGACATTGGTATCGGTATTTGACTCTCCCTTCTTCCCAGTCAGCTTAATGCTTATGTATATGGGCTTTCAATCCATCTTGATGGGATTGCTGGCCGAATTACAGGTGCGAACCTATCATGAAGCACAGCAAAAGCCCACCTACACCGTCCGACGGGTGATCAATGGGCCTGTTGAAGAATGAGTGATCTTGCGAAAGACACCAAAAAAACTTCATATCTGCGTTGGGGGGGATCGCTCTTAACGATCATATTGTTGGTTTACTTATTCAGTCGGCAGGGATGGGGGGAGATTATAGACGCAATTCGCCAGATCCCGGTCTGGCATATCATTCTGGCTCTCTTATTGACAATCATTTCTCGATTGGCGGTCGCGGGACGCTGGTATGCCTTATTAGCCGTAACTGAGATGGGAGTTTCCTGGTGGCGAACGCTGCAATTGACTTTTGCGGGGTTGTTTGCCTCCAATTTTTTGCCCACGACCGTGGGTGGCGATGTGGTTCGCCTGGCTGGGGCTGTACAATTAAAGCTGGATAGTGCCATAAGCGCAGCATCTCTGGTGATTGACCGGCTGGTGGGTCTTTTTGGGATGGTGCTTGTCGTTCCGTTCGGCGCGGGGCCTTTGTGGGCCTGGCTGGTGACAGCGCAAGGGTGGAAGGACGCCTTTTCGACCAGTTCGTTGTTCTTCCGGGGGATTGGGCAAAAGAAATTGTGGGTTCGGATTAGAGATTTATTCAGCAGGTTGGTAAAGTCATTTTCCCTGTGGCGAGATCATCCAGCATCTCTATTCGTATCTTTAGGGATGACTGGCCTGCACATGCTTTGCCTGTACAGTTCCATTGCCTTATTGCTAAACGGGATGGACGATCCCATGCCCTTGTGGTTGATCGGCGGGTTGTGGAGTTTTGTTTACCTGGTTACTTTGCTGCCTATCTCGATCAATGGCTATGGCGTTCAAGAGATATCCATGACCTTGATCTTCACGAATGTTGGCGGAATTTCAATGAAGAGCGGCTTGACGATAGCTCTGCTCATCCGTACCTTGCAGATGTTGGCCAGTTTGCCGGGCGCAGCCTTCGTCCCCTCGATATTGGTTGGGATTCGTCAGGATGAGAGAAAAGATGCGTAATCATTCAACTCTGAACGAAAATTTTGAACAGATGCTGGAAGCATCAAAGCCCTTGCAGGGGATACGTTGGATGTTGTTGGTGCTATTCATTTTGTTGATAGGATCAGCTTATCAAATTGCTCAACAGGTACTGGCTGTGGGAGTGACCTTTACGCCCCGGGCGCAACGCTGGCTTATGGTGATTGGTTTGATTGGATCTGGATTCCTTGACCTGGGAGTGATCGCGGCGACCTGGACATCCTGGGGAAAGAGGCTGAGCTTGAGGCTGCTCCAGATCCCGGAGTTTTTGATCCGTTTCCGTTGGTTATCCTGGTTTATGTTCATCGTCGTGGTGTTCTTATTCCCCATGCTAGTTTTGGGCCTGATGGGAGATCTCTTAATCGATGTGTTCCCGCGCCTTTTAGCTTTTAGTTTGCTCGTTTTCATTGGGGGTGTATCTTTGAGATCGCTTTTCCCGGAGCTTTCGGCTCGGGGTGCAGGAATCACCATAGGCTTGATCGCTGCCTTTGTTTATCACATCGCCACCTTGTTGATCCAGGCAACAGATTATCCTTTCTCTATGAGTTGGTCAGAAACCAGCCGCTATTATTTGGCTTCTTTATTTGCTGCTGGGAAGATCTATGGTATTCAGGTTCCTCCCTCGGTGCTGCACCCAACTCGATATTTGATGCAGGCGATCCCGTTTTTTATAGGTGACATCCCCCTCTGGGGGCATCGTCTCTGGCAGATGGTGTTATGGGGAATCTGCGCAATATGGGCTGCTTATTTATTCGCCCGCCGTTTAAAACTTGATAGTAAATTGTTGACTGCCATCGTTGCACTCTGGGTTTATCTATCCCTGTTCCAAGGTCCAGTTTACTATCACTTGCTGGTTCCAGTGATCATCATATTGGGGTGGTTCGATCCTCGGAAATTCTGGCGTGGTTTACTTTTGGTGATATTGGCGTCGGCATGGGCAGGGATCAGCCGGGTCAACTGGTTCCCCGTGCCTGCGATGCTGGCTGCTACTTTATACATATTGGAAGAGAAGCAGGGTGATTCTCCTCTTTGGCGTTACCTGGTTCCGCCAGCTATTTGGGGGATCGTTGGAGTGGCAGCGGCATTTATTTCGCAAACTTTATATGTGCTTTTATCGGGCAACGATCCGGATACTTTTACTTCGAGTTTCAGCTCGGATTTGTTGTGGTATCGATTATTTCCGAATGTCACTTTCCCTCTGGGGATTTTGTTCAACGTTTTATTGGTTTCATTTCCTTTATTGTGGGTTTTGGTGACGCGATTGTGGAAAGGCCGGGGGAACTGGTCTGCTATTCGGGTAATTGGGCTGTGGACTGGGGTATTTGTATTATTGGTCGGCGGTTTAGTGGTGAGTGTAAAAATCGGCGGCGGCAGCAATCTTCATAATGTGGATGCTTATATTGTTCTGTTGATTGTAGTGGGTGGGTATGTTTATTTCCACCGTTTCGTAGCTGAAACAGGCGCGCAACAGAATACTGCATATTCCTGGCCAAGGATGTTAACCTTAGTTGCTGTTCCTGTTATTTTTGCGGTTGTCTCAGGAGCTCCATTGGATTTGCCATCCCCGCGTATTGTGGCTGCTTCATTGGACGCGGTTCATCAGCATGTGAACTACGCGGCGCGCGATAGTGGTGACATTCTATTCATCTCGCAGCGCCATCTGTTGCATTTCGATGATGAGATCGATGTGCCGCTAATTCCAGATTACGAGAAAGTTTTCTTCATGGAAATGGCCATGTCGAAAAATCCGACTTACTTGAACAATTTTTACGCAGAGCTCCAATCTCAACGCTTTGCGGCGATTGTTTCCGACCAGTCTCTTGAAAATTACAAAGATCGTGACGATGCCTGGCCGGAAGAACATAACGCCTGGGTGCAATTTGTTTCCAGGCCCTTGCTGTGCTATTACCAACCGCGCCTGACTCTCAGAGTAGTACATGCTCAGGTATTATTCCCCAGGCCTAACGTAGATGAGTGTCCGGTTATTTCTGAGAATCGAAGCATCCTGGCTGATAGCTCTCAGTGAGTTATCTTATTGCCACAAAAGACATCTGCTTGCCAGAAATTCTAATCACGAATGCTGACGAATGGCGCGAATGACACGAATGAATGACACGAATGTTTATTGATAGCCAAATATCATTAGGGCTTACGAAGTTCGATGAAGGATATGCCGAAAATAGGGGTGTGTGGGACGCAGCCCCACACACCCCTATTTTCGGGCTTTTTTCCTGCGCAAGTGCGTAAGTTCTAAACATACAATTATTCGTGGCATTCGGAAAATTCGTGCCCATTCGTGATAATTTTTAATCGCCCTATCGAAAGCATCCGGTAGCTTGTCAAACCTACATATGCGAATCCTGATTATCAATAGCGAATATCCACCTATTGGCGGCGGCGCTGGGAAAGCAAGTGCTAATCTTGCTCATGAGTTAGTGGCTCTCGGGCAAGATATTATGGTACTGACTGCCCATTTCGGCGATCTGCCGCGCCAAACAAAGCAGGAAGGGTTGCATATTCTGCGGATAAAAGCTTTGCGCCGCCGCCTGGATCGCTCAAGTGCTCTAGAACAAATCATCTTCATGATTACTAGTAGTTTTCGTTGTTTGGCTTTGCTGCGCAAATGGCGCCCGGATGTGATCGTAGCCTTTTTTGGCGTTCCTAGCGGTGCAGCGGCCTGGTGCGCCAATCTTTTCGCCGGGATTCCTTATTTGATCTCCCTACGCGGCGGCGATGTCCCGGGATTCAGGCCGTATGATTTCGCCTTATATCATAAGCTGGTTGCTCCCCTTTTGCATTTGATCTGGCAGCGCTCGTCAGTTTTGGTTGCTAACAGTGCAGGACTAAAAGGACTCGCAAGCGAATTCGATTCAAACGCGCCGATAGAGATCATCCCCAATGGTGTTGACTTAGAGCGATATGCTTCAAACGAACGTAAGTGGGATCCTCCGCGCTTGCTGCTTGTCGGGCGGCTCGTATATCAAAAGGGAGTTGACATCTTATTAGAAGCCCTGGAGGGTTTGCAATCTCATCCGTGGGAACTGTCGTTGGTGGGGGATGGGCCGGAACGCGATACTTTACAATCGTTGGCCGATCAGTACGGCATCTCAGAGCGAGTGCATTTTCAAAGTTGGTTAGATGGGGATGCTTTGTTGCAACAACTCCAGGAAGCCAATTTATTTGTATTCCCATCTCGGCACGAAGGGATGCCTAACGCGGTATTAGAAGCCATGGCTTGCGGCTTACCTGTGATCGCATCGCGCATCGCAGGCAACGAAGAACTGGTGATCCATGGTGAGAACGGGTTATTAGTCCCTCCCGAAGACCCCGATGGCCTTCGGAACGCCCTAGCCGAACTGTTAGAAAACCATACCCGGAGAGAGCAAATGGGGCAGGCATCCCGCCAGCGTGTAGAAGATCATTACGCCTGGAGCCGGATCGCGGCGCAATATTTAGCGTTGATCGAGACAGTACCCAATACCCAATACCCAATATCCAATATCCAGTAACCAGTGCAAAGGAGTACTTCGACGGTCTTCTGTCTCCCGTCTCCTGTCTAATCACATGTGCGGAATCTGCGGAATCATACATCATAAACCCCGTCCGGTTGACAAATCTGCCTTAGAAGGAATGAATGCAGCCATAAGCCACCGCGGGCCAGATAGCGATGGCTTTTATATCCGTCCTGGCGTGGGATTGGCCATGCGTCGTTTGGCGATCATCGATTTACAGACGGGCGATCAGCCCATCTCCAATGAAGATGAATCCATCTGGGTCGTGCAAAACGGTGAGATCTACAATTTCCCGGAACTGCGCGATGATTTGGAGAAACGCGGCCACACTTTCCGCACCAACACGGATACAGAGTGCATCGTACACTTATACGAAGAATTCGGTGACGATTGTGTTCAGCATATGCGCGGCATGTTTGTCTTCGCGCTATGGGACGCAAAAGCGGAACGACTATTGATTGCCCGTGATCGGATGGGGCAGAAACCGCTCTATTACACAAGTCAAAATGGCAAATTGTATTTCAGTTCCGAACTCACCAGTTTACTCGTGGCTTTGCCGCATAAACCTGAGATCCATCTACCTTCCATTGACTTCTATCTCAGCCTGCAATATATCCCTGAGCCGCTGACCCCTTATGATGGAATCTTCAAACTCCCTGCTGCTCACAAACTTACGTTTGAACGTTCCAAAGTTCAACGTTTAAACGTTCAACGCTATTGGCAGTTGAATTACGAACCTAAGTGGACAGTTCCGGAAGCTGAACTGATAGAGGAGCTGCGAACCCGTTTGCGAGAGGCTGTGGTGATGCGCATGATCAGCGATGTGCCCCTGGGCGCTCATCTCAGCGGCGGCATCGACTCCAGCATCATTGTGGCGCTGATGGCGCAGGCCAGTTCTCAGCCGGTGAAAACTTTCTCTGTCGGCTTTGAAGAAGCTTCGTTTTCCGAATTGCCCTATGCCCAGTCTGTTGCGGAGCGGTACGCCACCGACCATCATGAATTCACGCTCACCTTTGGGGATATCCCGGCCACGATATCTAAGTTGATCACCCACTTTGGAGAACCTTTTGCCGACCCCTCGGCGATTCCGCTTTACCATCTGGCGCGCTTGACTAGACAAAACGTCACTGTTGCTTTGAACGGGGATGGCGGCGATGAGGCCTTTGCAGGATATCACCGTTATTGGCTTGATCTCTGGGCGAATCGTTATTCAAGTTTGCCGGTGATCCTGACCGAAAAGCTGATTCCTACCCTGACGCGTATGCTACCAAATGTAAAAGATAGTCCGGTGGGGGGCAACCTGGTTGATGGCATCAAACGCCTCGAACAACTTGTCGATATTGATTCGCGGGCCAGCATCTTGCGCTGGGGTTCATATTTTTCTCCTGCGAGGAAATCCCGACTTTGGCGTCAAGAGTATCAAGCAGCACTCGAGAATCGCCTGGCAGAATCCTTCCTTGTTGGCAAGTTTGAAGAGGCCTTGGCAGAATCTTTCATGGACCGTACTCTATATGCAGATATTCATTCATACTTGCCGGGAGATTTACTGGTCAAAGCTGACCGCATGACCATGGCGCACTCGTTAGAAGGCCGTTCGCCATTCCTGGATCACGAGTTGGCTGGTTGGGCGGCGCGCCTGCCAGAAAACATGAAGGTGCGCGGCCGCGTAGGGAAATATTTGCTGCGCAAAGCCTTTGCTGAGGACCTGCCACCACGCGTCCACACGAGGAGAAAGCAGGGGTTCGGTATCCCCTTAGGGGACTGGTTCCGAGGGCCGCTGTCTGATTGGGCGCGCGATGTGATTTTGAATCCCCAGAGTCCATTGGATCAATTATTCGAATCCCAACCCCGTCAGCAACTCTTGGAAGAACATGCCGCTGGCCGTGCCAATCATGGTAAACGGATTTACGCCCTGGTGGTGTTGAGTTTGTGGGCGTCTAATCATCAATAGAGAGACATGAAAAAATCGCAAGGATTTTACATCTTTTGAGTGCACACATGGAGAATTGTTAATGTTATTTAACTCAATTGAATTTGCGATATTCTTGCCTATCGTATTTTTTCTTTATTGGTTTGTCGCTGGCAGAAGCATAAAAGGTCAAAACGTAATCTTATTATTATCGAGCTACTTTTTTTATGGTTGGTGGGATTGGCGGTTTTTATCTTTAATAGCATTTAGTTCTACGGTAGATTACCTCGTCGGAGTCGGGCTGGGGAAGATTGATAACGAGGCCAAAAGAAAAATTCTATTATTTACCAGTATCTTGATTAATATTGGATTTCTGGCCTTTTTTAAGTATTTAAATTTCTTTGCAGAAAATTTTCACAATGCATTTGCCTTTCTTGGAAAACCAATAGCTGATCCTATTCTCATTAGTCTAATCCTTCCGGTTGGCATTAGTTTTTATACATTTCAATCACTGAGTTATTCAATTGATATTTACCGGAGAAAAATTGAACCAACAAATGATATGATTGCATTTTTTGCATTTGTCAGTTTCTTTCCACAATTAGTAGCCGGGCCAATAGAACGGGCGGCAAATCTCATCCCTCAATTTCTAAATAATAGAGAATTCAAATATGAAGAAGCCAAGGATGGGGTGCGGCAAATATTATGGGGGTTATTCAAAAAGATCGTCATTGCTGATACCTGCGCAATCTATGCCAATAACATCTTCGCTAACTATAGCAATTTTTCTGGAAGCACCTTACTATTAGGGGCTATATTCTTCGCTTTTCAAATCTATGGGGATTTTTCAGGCTATTCAGATATTGCTATCGGAGCATCGCGTTTATTTGGCTTCAATTTGATGAGGAATTTCGCATTCCCATATTTCTCAAGAGACATTGCCGAATTTTGGCGAAGGTGGCATATTTCGCTTTCAAGCTGGTTCAGGGATTACGTTTATATACCGCTCGGTGGGAGTCGCGGTGGGAGATTGCTGAATGCCCGTAATGTATTCATTATTTTTATCGTGAGTGGATTTTGGCACGGGGCAAATTGGACATTCATTGCCTGGGGAGCTTTAAATGCGCTATATTTCCTTCCTTTGTTGCTGTTGAACAAAAACAGAGTTAATACAGATACCGTTGCCGAAGGGCGATTTTTGCCAAATATGAAGGAGGTTTTTCAAATTGTACTAACTTTTTCCATCACTCTGATTGCCTGGGTGTTTTTTAGATCTGAATCAGTAATTCAAGCAATTGATTATGTTCGCGGAATTTTTTCAATGTCTTTGTTTTCGCTACCAGAAGTTTATTCATTTGATATCCTTTTATTTATTCCGTTGTTTCTATTGGCAGAGTGGTTGCAACGGGAAAAACAACATGCCTTACAATTTGACAAAATCATCTTGCCGAAAGTGTTCCGGTGGGGGATATACTATGTGATCATCATGGTGATTTTATTTTATAGCGGCGATCAAAAACAATTTATTTATTTTCAATTTTAGGGATCGAACAATATGAAATATTTTCTAAATGATTTATTGAAGTTTAGTGCATTCTTTATAATTAGCACGTTAGTTTTGAGCGTAGGAACGACCGTATTAGCTAAAAATATTATTAGTTTTGAGATTCCAGATGACAAAACAAGCTTAATTGTGGGGGACTCTCGGCCTGAAAGTGCTATCAACGACGATATTCTTAGTAATGCATTCAATTTTTCCCAGAGTGGTACGGCGTATTTTTATTCTTACTTAAAAATTAGAGCAATGCTGGAGAATAATCCACATATTGATACATTAGTACTAGGCTATGCTTATGACGACATTTCAAAATCTAGAGATGAATGGTTCAATGGCGCTGAAATGATTAAATTTAAGATGCCTAAATATTTATTACTGTTTAATTATCGTGATTTTATATCGTTATTCCAATCAAACCCTTATGAAGTATCAAAAAACATTCATCGTACAGTTATTTATAATTCTTCTGCGTTATTAAAATATATTATTACGGGTCAGGGCATCGATCACTTAGGTGGATTTCAATATTTAGAGAGAGACAAATTGCAGGAAGCCAAAAACCGTTATTCACCTGGCAAGGATGGAGAGAATCTGGAATACTCAAAATATCAAGAAGAATATCTTTTAAAGATATATAACCTAGCCAGATCTAAGAATATTGATTTAATTTTGCTAAATACCCCCATCCACGCTCTGAAGCAAGAGACGGAAGAAAAATACAAAGATTACTATTATTCATTTGCAGAGCATCAATTACCCGAAACAGTTATTGTAAATCATACCAACATGGACATTCCAGAATATGGCTTTGGGGATTTAGAGCATCTTAATTACAAGGGCGCACAGATATATTCAGAATATTTAAAAGAGCATGGGTTTTTATCATCACCTAATGGTAAACCATAAACGAAGAACATAACCAACCGGTTACCCTGACTTTTTCGCTTCGCATCAAAGTGCAGGTGAACTTATCGTCAAGTGGGCTCAAGGCTTGGATTTATCGTGCCGCAGGCAAAACCGAGCGAGAAAATCATGTGCGATTGCTCTGCAGAAGTTAGCTTTTCTTGACAAACCTTTTATATGGTGGCAAGATTCGTTAGCTGAATTTAGAAGGAGAAAACTAGTGGGTC
>JADHXE010000076.1 GCA_016783125.1 Anaerolineales bacterium | reverse complement strand
ACACCCTTTTTTCGGGAGCTTACTCTTTTTGGCAGAATGGTTACTTATAAATATTATGCGTTCAATTATCCGTTCTAAAATCCAAAAAGCAACCGTTATCCAGGCAGAACTGCACTACGTTGGCAGCATCACCATTGATCAGGACTTGATTGAAAGAGTCGGTCTCTGGGAGGGCGAAAAAGTATTGATCGTCAGCATTACCTCAGGGGCTCGCCTGGAAACTTATGTCATCCCAGGAGAACGCGGCTCGGGGGTGATCAGCATGAACGGCGCCGCTGCCCATCTGATCGAAAAAGGGGAAGAAGTTATTATCCTGGGATTTGAGATCACAGACCGGCCCGTGGAAATGAAGAATATCATCGTAGATAAAAACAACCGCTTCCTGAGATATGTCTGATATTAAATGGAGACATATTATCCAAATTCGCCGTTGACTTTCGGTGGTTTCTTTGCTATTCTAACCATACAATCACACAGATAGGGGATCAGCGCTCTACGCAATGCGCCCATCAAGGCTAACTTTCCCCTGATAGACTCACCGGAGGTACAGCGATGTTTGAACCATTAGTAGATGTTTCCAAATGGCAGAGTGATATCGATGTGAGCAAGATGTTGGGAGCAGGAACCAAAGCCATGTATATTCGAGCCGGTGGCACGGATCGAAACAACGGCGCCAGCTACACAGACCGGAGGTTCCGCGAAAATGCTGAAAAATTCAGCGAACGCATTCCCGTAGGCTACTATTATTTCTTCTACCCCCACTTCGATGGCGTGAAGCAAGCCAAATATTTCTGCAATTTGCTCAAATCTGTAAAGTGGGATCTTCCACCTGCCATCGATGTCGAGTCCAACCCCAAGAATGCCAGCAAATCCAGATGCCAGACAGAGATAAAGGAATTCCTGGACACCGTGGAAAACGAGCTCGGCGTGAAATGCGTGATCTACACCCGGGCGACTTTCTGGAATCCTAATGTTGGCGCTCCTGCCTGGGCTGCTGACTATAAGCTCTGGGTAGCGATCTACAGCAATACCCTGTCACACCCTTGGGATAACAACCCCAACAGCAACTATCGCCCCCGCCCATGGAACGATTGGTGGCTCTGGCAGTACAGCGCCGATAGAAACGCACGCGGCGCTGAATTCGGTGTGGCTTCATCGGGGATTGACATCAACCGTGTCAACATGACTGAAGAAGAATTCCATTCATTTGCAAAATGGGGTACGGGAGCCGTAGATGATGACGAGCCTGTTGTCGTAACTCCGCCACCAGATGATGGTATGGAAGATCTTGTAGATGAGACCGATGAGGTCGTCGAGGAACCTACAACGAAATACCCTCTCCAGGGTTTCCTGCGCCGGGGTTACACAGCCCTGCGATTACGTTCAAGACCCACTACCCATGGGAGCAATGTCGTCGGCGCCATCAAGCGTGGCTATAATTTCTCGGTGTACAAAGAGACACAACTAGGCGATGATATTTGGTGGCTGATCGAGCTTCCCGATGGCACAGTCGGTTGGGGCGCTCGCCGATATAATGCTATTACGTATCTCGAATACGCTGACTAAAGAAAATCCCCGACAAAAAAGTGCCGGGACGGTTCCACCGTCCCGGCACTTTTTTGTCGGCCCATTTCCTAAATTTTACTGCAAATGAAGCACTACTCTACCATCACTCCATAATTCTTCCAGGGCATAGTAATCGCGCGTATCGGGGGAAAATAGATGCAAGATCACATCGCCATAATCAGCCAGGATCCAACCCCCGTTTGGGGAGCCCTCAACCCGCGGCCTCACACCATACTTCTGCTTCACAACATCAAAAGCCGCCTCCGAGAGCGCGTCGATCATCCGAGGGCTGGTTCCTGAGCATATCACAAAATAATTCGCTAACAGAGAAGTTTCTTCAATATCCAAAATGATGATATCTTCCCCCTTCTTTTCCTCTAAAGCTTCAACAATTGTATGAGCTAGTTCTAAAGTATCCAATTACACCTCACTGAGATAAGGAAGCCCCCGAAAATGGGTGTGCCAGGGGGCAGCCCCCTGCGCACACCCATTTTCGGGTAAATACGTTTCATTGGATTTTACTTCGCTTCTCGAAATATTCAAAGGTTATTTATCAGCATTCAAACTTGCCGAGAACAAACGACTGTACACGGCTCCACCGGACTGTAAATCGCTGCGGTAGAGATGGATTTCTCGAACTCGGGCCACGCCTAAGAAACCAACCTTCTTGATATTCAGAATATCGCCAATAATGCGCACATCGCGCGGGGTGGCGTTGCGCGAAACCCGCCCAAGGGTGATATGCGGTGAAAACGGCCGCCGGTCTCGCGCGTAGCCTACGCGGCCAGTCTGTTTGTCGATCCCGCGCTGGATCGCCTCCATCGCTGCGGGAGCCTCCACACCAACCCAAATTACACGCGGGCGGCGCGTCTTCGGGTACGCGCCCAAACCCCCGAGACTGATCACCATCGGCTCTCGGTCTGCTGTTTCCCCTCGTAGGATATCCGCCAACACATCCAGGTTATTCAAAGAGACATCCCCCAAGAATTTTAAAGTCAAATGCATATTCTGCGCGGGCACCCAACGGACAGGCACATCCCCCATCTGCTCTCGCAATTCGCTAGTAACTTGTGCTAGGCGTTCTTGAAGATCGGGGGGCAAATCGACAGCGATAAAGGCCCGAACGACGGACATCTAACCTCATTCCTCGATATTTTGAATTTGTGTGATTTTTTCACCCAGCCGCCTGGATGGTCTCCTGGACGGCCTGACTTAGCTGCTGATACGTCACCGGCTTGGTGAGATAAGCTGATGCACCAGCCTCCAACCCCGCCTGGATATCGTGTGGCATGCTCATGGCTGAGACGATGACAACCGGAAGTCCCGCCAGGTCTGGATTATTACGAATTTGCTTTAGCACATCCAACCCCGACAGATCGGGCATCATCATATCTAACACAACGGCATCTGGTTTTTCTTCGGCTATCAAGGATATCGCCAGAGCGCCTCCATAAGACTTGAGCACATTATACCCGCTCAAGCGCATCATCTCTGCGAACATCTCAACTGTATCCGGCTCGTCCTCGATAATAATAATTTTCTTCTGCTCGTCAGCCATTCGCCAGTGCTCCTTTATATTACCCATTGTACATGAAAATAGCACAATACAGGCCCCGTGGCAAGGGGAAATGAGTCCTAGTTGGGGTGATTCTACCCTCATTTAAGTATTTTGGTGAAGTCAAGTTTCACTACCGAAAAGAAGATTGCCCCCAAATTTCGGGCTTTCCTCACTAAGTGAGCGTCCAAAAATAACTTCCCTGTTTGTAGTGCTCGCTTCGCCGCGCTATGCGGGCCTACGGCCAGGCGTGCCCGTGGCAAGCGTGCTGAAGCCCGCACTACGAACAAGTTATTTTTGGACAGTTACTAAGTTGACATTGCCGAAGTACCTAACAACTTCTGATAATCCTCCGGGGTATCAATATCCAGGATGGGCAGATCGTTATGCCAGGGCACCCACTCAACTGGATATTTTGAGAATAATTTGCGCCCGCCGACATCCCCGCTGAGTTGGAGAAAATCGCCAAGAGTGGAACGGTCAAATAAGACTGGATTGGCGCGTTGGCCCTTGACCAGCGGGGCGACAATGGGCGCGCGTCTCTGGGCATGGACTTCGACTAAGGTGCGGATCAACGTTTCTGGAACCTGGGGTTGGTCGGCCAGAAGGAAGATGACTCCTCCACCCTGGGCTGATACTGCACCCAACCCAGCCCGGACAGAGGTACTCTGCCCCTCAGCCCAATCCGGATTGTCTACGAGCGTGACCGGCAAATCAGCTAAGGCTTCGCGCAAGAGAGCGGTGTAGGCCCCGCCTACGACCACCACAGGAGATAGCCCAGCCGATAGGGCCTTCTTAGCCACATGCCACACTAACGGACGTCCGCGCCAGGGCAGCAACTGCTTGGGTTCTCCATAACGAGTGGCAGCCCCGCCAGCCAGCACGATCCCGGCGATAGGTTCGTGGACGGCATGAACGACCGACGACCGACGACCGATGACCGACATCAAGGATGCGATCACAACAGCTTGATAATCTGATTGCAGGAGGTCACTCAGCTCCTTAGCTGAAGCCTGTAACTCCGGAGTATCCGCCTGGTTGAGCAGGGCAATGCGGCGCGCACCCGGGGGGATATTCTTCAGGCCGCCTTCAGGATGGGTCAGCACACGGGCTAAGGCAGCACTTGTGATAATCTCGCCAACCGCCAATCCGGAAAGCTCGGCAAAGCGCTCGTGACGGTGCACCCATTCAGCGGTCAGCGGTTTGCCTGCACCGGATAATCCAGCGACCACAACTACAGTATCCACAAACTCTGGAATGGGGGGTTCATGAGATGCAGGGGCCTTTAGTGGGCGCTGGCGAGAGCCATCGGCTTCGATCAACAGTGGCAGCGAATGATAGCCGCAAAATTGATCCAGCCAGGCCATGATCTCATCCGATAAACCCATCGTTCGTTCCCCTTCAAGTGAGCCAGTCAAAAGAATCACCCCAGAGAGCGCAATGCTATCAAGGCGATTTGTATCTTCGATCTTTTGGAGGACGAAATGCTGGTCGGCGAGCTGAAGCTGTTCCAGCGCCAGATGAGTGGTAGCAGCAACGACCACCGGCGCGTCCATCTCGCGCGCCAGATGAAATAGCGCCGTAGTTTTCCCCCCCGCGCCAACCAGGGCCAAGCGGGGATAATTCGAGATACGTAGAGCCTGTCTCAATTCCATAGAGTTTGGCGCATCTCAGGCCGGGTGAGCAAGGCCTCGAGAACTCCCCCCGCAATGGCCAGCGATTTCTCCGATACCAAACGCGCATAGCTGGGGTCATCGCGCGGGTCTACATCGCCGACTTTCATGCCTTTATGAACGGCCAGTCCATCATGTACGAGGCCTCGCAATATCCCATCGAAGGGAGCCAGGATGGGCTGGCCGCCAACCTCAGCAATGGCATCGCCATGCTTGACTCTGATGCCAAGTTCCTTGAGAGTACGCAGAACCCCATCGATGGGCGCACGCAGCACCCGCTTGGCGCTATGACTGGCTACGGAGCCGGGCACGCCTGTATTGGGCTGAGGCGCGCCTTCCCAGATCGCCCGTCCCAAAAAATGACCCCGGTTGGTTTCGATAACCACGTGACAGTTTTCCCCAGCTACGAAACCAGGCCCAAGACCAATCATCAATGGGGCCGAGTCCATGCCCAATTCAGGAGCCTTTTTTATCATGCGAGCATCCACAATGGCGCGCACATCCAATCCCGCGGCATGGCGCACATCACAATCCGGATCAACGAAAAGCGGGATTTGATCTGAGTCAAATGCTCGAATGGCCTCATCCATATCGGACACCAACGCAGCCGCAATGCCCTCTACGGAGATTTCACCCTCGTAGACCGCGCTGGCAAAAGCCACCAGCCGCCGCACAACCAGTGGTTGGAGCAATTCGGTGATAACTACCTTTATTCCTGTGCGATGCAAGCGCAAGGCCACACCGCTGGCCAGATCGCCGCCGCCGCGCAAGATGATAACAGGAATACTCTTTTCCATTTAGCCTCCAGTAAAACACTCCAAGAAAGAAAGTTCCCGGAAAAAGGGTGAGCGTAGGGGGCAGCCCCCTACGCTCACCCTTTTTCCGGACCATCTCTCACCTGGCCTGAGTAACTACCGTACTACTACATATCATCGCGGATATCATCCCGCCAATCGAAGGACGCGCCGATAATCACTCCCAAGGCAATCAGAAATGGGATCGCGGCGATGCCAAGGATATTGGCGATGTTGCTCTCCATGATCATCGGGAGCACGAGCATGATCCCCAGTCCCAACAAAGCCCCAATGTAGACTCCCTTTACTTTATTCGAAACATCACCCACAGCGTCTCGAATGAACCTCTCCCCCTTACGTTTTCTCTTCTGCTGAGCCGCGACCATCCGGCCCACTTTGCGCTTCTTCACGAGAGGATCCCTGGCGCGGATTTGCTGATCGCGCAGCCTTTTCAATCGTTCTTGTTCACTTTCTTGGTAGCCCATGACGCTCTCCTTGCTAACATATCGGTGAGCATAGAATACCATAAACTGGACGCGATTCGATTAAAAACAAAACCCCCGCAATGGGGGGTTCATTGTGGGCGGAACAGGACTCGAACCTGCGACCTCTTCTGTGTAAGAGAGACAAAAAAGGTTGTCCATATTGTCTACCCCTATATATGGTGATAAAATTTCAACTCAACCCCCATATATGGGGGTAATCTTGTCCATAGTGTCCAAGAATTCCATGGCGAGGTGCTGTAACTGCACACAAACTGCACACGATTGCACAACAATTATTCGGGAAAGGCCACATAAAATTTCTGTCCAGTTGGTAGGTGAGAGGGAACCATATCTTGTAGGTACAAATACATCATACTAAATAATCAGACCAAGACAACCTAAGTATTGGCTTTCCCGATGCCCAACCCAATTGGTTTATCTTGGATCTTTGATTTTCCAGATCGACTCAGATGACATTTTTTCACTTAAAGGTTATTTTTGCACTCCCGGTACGACTCGAACGCACAACCACCGGCTTAGAAGCTTTAGAGATCGTTGTCTATCCCGTACATCTGGTGGTTCTGCATCCATCAATCCCACATATGGGGGTAGTAATTGTCCAATGTGTGCATCCCATACAGTGCTTCCACTTAATTTGCACGTCGGTTGCACGCCGAAGACTATATCACTATTCAACTGGATTGACGATCTGTCGTCGATCATCCAACAAATAGGAATCCCCACAAATCATCATTGTGGGGATTTTTATTACCTGCTACAAACGCTTAGCGCGCCTGGGGGGACTCGAACCCACAGCCTGCGGTTTAGAAGACCGCTGCTCTGTCCAATTGAGCTACAGGCGCAATATCATACCCTGGAGGAGGGGTATCCAAACCTCTGAACATGGCTCCGGATACCACTGCTCTTTCCACTGAACTGCGGGGGTATAGGTGGAATTTTAGTATATACTCCTATCGGTGTCAATTAATTTTCATATCGGGGATTCGAAGCAAATGGAAGGTATCGGTGAGCTTTCCAGAAGCCTTCTGACAAATAAATGTGATGACTAATATTTACGATGGCAAGTGTAACGCAAACCCCATCGCCACAATGCTCGATTAGGCAACTCTTTACGAAGTCAGGTATCTCAATTCGTTGCTATAGTAGTTCCATCGCCGGAAGAGTTCCAAGCTGTTTTCGCGTGCTAATTGTGAAGCCAGTGGACTGCTAGCTACGCGCAAGAAGAAAGGTTGGAGTTCTTTATGGGGCTGGCATGCTCGCATTAGCCAGGTGAATTTTTTATTGGGTTGTTGTTGGTTCGCTCCATCACACAAAACACCTAAAACCGAAATGTCCCCATTTTCTCTAGTTTTGTCGAGTAACGCATTTTCATCAACATCAGAAATGTGATGGATTAGCCAATCCATCACAACCCAGGTCAGACGACCCGATTGGCGACAGTAGGCGGTACTCTCGGCAATCACATCTTCGGGTTGGCGCGCAGATATGTTGGGATCAATCTCTGCCAAAAGAACCGCACCACCCAAGCGGTGCCACTCTTGAAACAAGAAATCTAATCGATTTGCCATCCGTACTCCAATAGAAAATAGCGGATTTTCTGGGCCCAATCCGGGCGGAAAGTGGCGACGTGATGCATAATGGCGACCATAACATCACGATCACTCTCGGACATCTGTGGTAGTAAGAACTCCAGATCTTCCAGGTCTTGCTCACGTAATGCTACGATCTTCATTGCAGTTTGGTCAGGTTGTCCAAGAATATACAGACGCAGATATTCAAGCGGAATATCCAGGGGAATAAGGCGGTTATAGAAATCCCGTGGGAGAATATCGGCAAAACCTTTGACGGCATCATTGAGCCAATCTTCTGGTAGATCATATATTGCAGCAGTATCTCGAACTGCTTTCCGTAAAGCTGCAAGATCGCCTCTCAATACCAGAACATCCACATCGCGCGTGGCTCTTCTGGCACCGAAGTGGAGGATCATCGCAGCGCCGCCAACCAGAACGAGATCACAGGGCGACGACATCATTTTGTCGAGATCTTGGATCACCTTGATAAGTTCATTTTTGTCCATAATCTGATCCTGTATTCATTATAACGGTTTTGGGTTACCTGTAAACGTCAAGTCAAGATTTTGTCAAGTCAAGATTTCCTTCTACTAGTTTATCAAGCATGATATGATGGGTATAGTTGTTTCAATTTTATGCGTGCGTCTTCCGTTGTAAATTGCCAATCAATGTTTTTGGCTTTTTTATTGCGCTCATCTTCCCAAGCTGCAATTTCCTTGCTTAGAAATTCTTTGTTATCTATTCTACGATTCAAACATTGGCCATTGAGTACACTAAATTCAATTTCTGCGACATTCAACCAGCTACCGTGTTTTGGCGTATAAATAAATTCTAGCCGTTGTAGAATACGATGCGCCTCTTCTGGAGCAAAAGCCTTATAAAGAGAAGCTGGCTCATGAGTGTTTAGATTGTCTTGGACAACGCGCACGGTTTCTACTTTTGGGTAGCGCTCATCAACCAAATATTTCATGCAATAAGCAAAATCAATTGCCGTGCGTTGATCGGTTACTTCAACGTGCCGCCAACCAACTAAAGGTTCACAAAACATAAAAAGGTTGGCTGTTCCAATCCTGTCGTACTTATAATCGTAGCGTTGTGGTTGTCCTGGCTTCATTGGTAACGGAGAGTGTAATGCACGAATTAATTGCTTTGTTGCTTCATCGAAACAAACAACTGGGCGTAAGGGGTTGTAGGCTTCGTGATAGACATCAAGAATTTTTTCCATTGCGCACACAAAAGAAGCATTTTCTTTCGGTGGAATTACCCATTGCTCCTTGAGCCATGGTTTGATGCGCTTTTTTTTAGCACCTGTCTCACCGTTTCGTGTGAAATCGTTTCTATTTCAACTTGTTCCAGCTTGACCAATCTATCTGCCAATAGGCGTAAAGTCCAGTCGGCATATCCTGCCGGAGCGTCTCCACAAGACAAGGCTATTAGATGCGCTTCCGTCTTCCCATCAATTTTTCGCTCATATTGACGGCTACTCGGTTTTCGATTGATTGCATATTCCAAGCCTTTTTCAAAGTATTTTTTTCGAATACGTTCCACTGTGGCTCGGCCTACGTCCAAGGCTTCGCTAATGTCTTTATCCATCCAGTCTTCATCTGCTTTTAGTAAAATGCGTGCTCGTGTCAACTTGCGTGTTTTTTCTGTTCCTGATGAGATCATGTTTTCCAGATGGTCTCGTTCTTTCTCTGTCAATTCAACTTTGTATGTCTTTTGTTTAGGCATCCTTCTCCTCCGTATTTTGAGTTTCGAGAATGATACCTGAAAAAATAGTTTCCATCAAACTACTCTTGACAAGCTACTACCGCCTTGTGGATAAAGATGCCTCACCCTGCTATCAACTGACAGTGAGCGTTGCCCATTATATTGAGGTAAACCACAACCCCCTTCGGCATGGCTCTAGACAGGCCTGGGCCGTATTGGTCAATCACGGGATGGTACCCTAGCGTGTGATATACGGGAATTATTTGTGGGTTGAATGTTTCTGTGGTTTTTGCTCAACGTGTGAATCGTCCCCCAGATGTAGATGAAACACCATATTTTGACGGAAATATTCCGCATCTGGGGGAGAATGTGTGTCGTGCATACCCACAAACATCTCGGAACGCCCACAAATAACTCATTTCCCTGTCACAATCAGGGGTACCATCCCTCAATCACGCATATCAAATTACATCGATTTTATGGGACAATGGTGATGGTCATGATCTACAAAGCTGGCCTATGAAATTCTGACCAATGCTGTAAAATATGGCTTAGCTCACCAAAGTGGTGGGATGAAATACGCATGATTGTTGGAGAAATATTTCAAAAGGACGATGATATGGCCAAAAGAAGTCGCAGAAAACCTAAAAAATCGAAACCCGTCACCCAACTCCACTGGAATGTTGCTCCCGATGTGCCGGTAAACGATTTTTTCAAATATGTAGACCTGGACGATCCTGATGACATTGACCAGGCCATAGATTTTCTGATCGATGATATCGAGTCGGGATACTATTTGCAATGGGAAGCGGTGATGCACCAGGAACAGAGATTGCCACTGACCAAAAAGCAGAATAAGGCCCTGGACAGTCTGCTATATTTCAGTGATGAGGATAAAGATCGTATTTTGTACATTGATGAGGTCCCGCGCCCCAAAGAACCATGGTACGAAATTGCCAGGAAAATCGTCCCCCGTATTATCGAGGAACCTTTCAGAACAGATGCCGGTATGCACCCGGCGATATATGAAGGTTGGCCAATGTTGGTCGAGGTGTTAGAAACACATGGCCAAGACTTATCCTTGCCACCGGAAGTGAACAACCCTCTCGCCATCTTCCCCGCTGATTTACAGCACCGTTTTTGGCTGCAAGTATGCTTTGACGCTCTCTCTGGCCTGGGCCAGGAAGATGAGTTGACCCTGGCGAATCCAAAACAACGGGAATATCGGATCGAGTGGTTCTTGCAGTGCTTGAAAGAACACAAAGATACCGTCCAATACCTCGATTTATCTCTGGTCACCTTGCTTACCAGGGTCATCATGCCGCCCAAGGATGAAGAGATATTTGTGCGTTTGATGGCAGAGCAACTGGGGCTGCCATCATCCCAGGCGCGTCTGGCAGAATTCTTGTAAAGATAAGATGACCAAACACGAACAATGTAACTGCAAAGCAGGATGCCAGAATAAGCGGTGTTCCTGCTTTAAAAATAATGAACCATGCGATGAGAATTGCGACTGTATTGACTGCCATAATCCGCTCAATGATGTGGATGTAGAGAATCTATCCATCTGCACCATCCAGAACATTCAAGCATATCAAGCCCTTTCGGCGAAAGATTTAGCAGTGGCCTATGATTTACCCTGTGGGCACGAAAGCGTCCCCCTGGAGAAGCTGTTGAAAGCTTTCGAATGTAGTCAATGTGGTGAGGCCTATTGGTACTCCTTTTGCTGGGGGCGCGTAGAGCAAGATAGCTGCACCTGGCATTGCGAAGTGTGCCGAAAATGCCAGGATTGGCGAGTGTGGCACTGCGAGAGGTGTAATCAATGCATCTATGGCCTCTCTTTGCCCTGCGAACGCTGCGGGGAAGATGAAGAGGAAGAAAGTGATGATGATTTCCGAAACAGGCTAAATGAGTTAGTTGAACGATACAAGCAGATCGTCTCTGATTCAGGAGACAACTCATAAAAGATAACTCGATATCAGGATAAGGAAGGAGCAGTCTCAAAATGTCACCATGGGTATTCGATCCAAATAGTGGAGGGGTGAAGATTCCGGAAACGGTCAAGCGCCGTACCGAGGCGTTTATCCGCAGCTACGCTGAGCAGCATTTCGCCGGCCGTTACACCCGGTTGGATATTCGCTTCCGGAGTCAATTTTGTTATATAGATGCCTATACAGAGCCAGCGCCGCCGGGCCCAGATTTTCCCCCGCCCAATTGGCCCGAGAGTCGTGAAGAATTCATGGAACGATTGCGGAATACACCCACCCATCTCTGCCGGTTGCGCTACTTTGGGGATGACGAACGTTGGGGATACGCCCATTACAGTTACGCTCAAGAGAAATACGAGTTGTCAGTTTATCTGTCTGGCGAGTTTCATGGCCGTGCCGTGGATGCCTTCCAGGAGTCGGCTGAATTGTATCTTTCCGAGTGATTCGGTTATGGATAAATCAACTGGAAGAACAAATAAGGAACAAGTATGCGCCCAGGAAAAAGGGATCACAAGAACAGTATTTTGATTACAGGAACAGAACTCCTGGAACTCAAGCGACACACTTACATGATGGTCGAGTGTTTTGGGTTTGATAATCGCTTTTACCGTTACAAAGGGAAACGTCCTATTGGCTTATATCGCTGGGATATGGAGTGCCTGTTAGCTGTGATCGAGGCGGCCTTAGCAGATAAAGATGAATACCCATCTCAAGACAGTCCCGAGTATCAGGCATTGAGCAGCCTGCATCAACGCCTGATCAATGAATATCGAACCCACTATGGTTGATCAGTGAGTGTCAAGTAGAGAATATCAGCGTTCAAAATAGGAAGCAGGAACCAAAATGGCACGAAAACGAAGGCGCAGAAAAAACCACATAAACCAGCCGCCCAGCCGCCCGACGCTGGTTAGCACAATGGGATTTGGAACCCCGGCAAATCGTCAGGCAAGCGCATGATCGTCATTCATGGCCACTGGCTGCTTCCCATTCAACCTGGGGAGAGAGGCCGCCTCATCCTTTGGGCGGAGACATCCACAGGAAGGCTGACCAAACCCCGCGGGCGTCCGCGCCTCCCCACCCACGCCTTCGTCTTACCCCCCGATGATTTGGTCCAAACCATACAACCCTTCATTTCAATAGTAGATGGCGCCCCCGCTCCCTTTACCCTCATCTTGCCAGCCATCAAAAACCTGCCCATCCCCTCCCCAGAGCTGGTACACGATTGGGACGCATTCAGCGCCGCCGCGGCGCCCACCGGCTTGCGGCGCTTCAAGCTGGAGGGGCTTTCCCTGGAAGCCGCCGCAGCCCTGCACATCCTGAACAGCCTGCCCACCCCCGCTGATTTGCCTCCTCGCCTGGCCTTCGGGGATGATCTGCGCTTTTGGATCACCGCCGGACAACTGGCCCTGGAGATGCTGGCAGCCCAACGCTACATCCCCGCCATTGAACATGTGGACGTCCAAACCTTCCACGCCCGCTGGTTGCCCATCTTCGACCGCCCCGACGATGCCACGCGCCTCTCCCAACTGCTGCGCGCCATGCCCCCGGCTGCCCGGGCCTGCCTGCCCCTCGAGTTGACCGGCGACCTTGACCCGCCTCCCGCCCACCGCCTGATTGAAGACTTTCTGACCACTCTCATCGACGCCGCCGTGCGCGATTGGCACGGCTCACGCTGGCAGCCCCAAAGCGGCGATGATGTGGCCGTCTCCTGGCTCAATGCCTTATTTGCCGCCGACCCCGCCATAACTGGCCCCTATTTCAGCCTGAGCAGCCTCAACAAAGCCCACAAAACCTGGGTGCGCCAATTGCACGCCGCCGGGGATGGAAACTTCCGGGCCTGCTTGCGTTTAGGCGTACCCGAAACCCCCGACCAGCCCTGGCCGCTCGATTTCCTGCTCCAGGCCAGTGACGACCCCAGCCTGCTGGTCGAGGCCCAAACCGTGTGGAAATCCAGCGGTCGCGCCTTCGAATATTTAGACCGGCGTTTCGACAACCCCCAGGAACGGCTGTTGACGGCGCTGGGATACGCCGCCCGCTTCTTCCCGCCCCTCGAGCGCAGCTTGAAAAAACGCCGTCCCACCAGCGCACAACTGAACACCGCTGAAGCCTACACCTTCCTGCGGGAGACCGCGCCACTGCTGGAGCAAAGCGGCTTTGGCCTGCTGACGCCCCCCTGGTGGAATAAACGCGGTACCCGCCTGGGAGCGCGGCTCAAGCTGAAGACCAACCCCAAACCACCCGATGTTTCCAGCGGACTGCTCAGCCTGGAGAACCTGGTCAGCTATAACTGGGAAATCGTCCTGGGGGATCAGACCCTCAGCCGAGATGAGTTCGCCTCCCTGGTGGAGCTAAAAATGCCCCTGATCCAGGTGCGCGGCCAGTGGGTGGCCCTCAATCCCGAGGAAATCGAAGCAGCCATCCGTTTTTGGGAGCAGCGCCAGGCCGAGAGCCAGATGAGCGTGTTGGACGCCATGGTGTGGGGATTGAGTGAAGAAGGTGAGATGGACGGGCTGCGTGTGGACAACGTGGATGTGACTGGCTGGTTAGGGGAATTACTGACTCAGTTGAAGGGGGGTGCCATTTTCGAGGAATTGCCTCAGCCCGGGGGTTTATCCGGTCAACTGCGCCCCTACCAGGAGCGCGGCTTCTCCTGGCTGGCCTTCATGCGCCGTTGGGGGTTGGGCGCCTGCCTGGCCGACGATATGGGCCTGGGCAAAACCATCCAGGCCATTGCCATTTTCCTGTACGAACGCGGCCAAACTGAACCAACACAATCCAGGCCGAAAGGGCCGCCATCTCTGGTGATCTGCCCGACTTCAGTAGCCGGTAACTGGCAGCGGGAGATCGCCCGTTTCGCCCCGCAATTGCGTACCCTGATCCATCATGGAAACGAGCGCGCCGCTGGAGAAGAATTCATCGAGCAGACTGGAGAACACGACGTGATCATCACCAGTTACGGCCTGGCCCGCCGGGATGGAGACTTGCTGTCCGAAGTAGATTGGGGCACGCTGGTATTGGACGAAGCCCAAAATATCAAGAATCCCTCCGCCAAGCAAACCCAGGCCATCCGCCGTATCCCGGCAGCCTTCCGCCTGGCTATGACGGGTACACCAGTGGAAAATCGGCTGTCCGAGTTGTGGTCCATCATGCACTTCCTGAACCCCGGCTATCTTGGCTCTCAAAAAGGTTTTCGCACCAATTTCTCGAAACCCATCGAGCGCTATCACGACCAGACCGCCACGCGGCAGTTGCGCCAACAGGTCAGCCCCTTCATCCTGCGCCGCCTGAAAACCGACTCCACAATTATCCAGGACTTGCCTGAAAAGATGGAGATGAAAGTTTACTGCACTCTGACACCCGAACAGGCCACCCTGTACCAGGCCGTTGTCGAGGATTCGTTGAAGCAGTTGGAAGCCGCCGAGGAGGAAGGCGACGATATGCAGCGGCGTGGCCTGGTGTTGAGCACTCTGATGAAGCTCAAGCAAGTTTGTAACCACCCCGCTCAATTCCTAGCTGATGGCTCAGAGTTGCCCGCTCGCAGCGGCAAGCTGATCCGCCTGACCGAGATGCTGGAGGAAGTCTTGAGCGTCGATGACCGCGCCCTGGTGTTCAGCCAGTTCTCCAGCATGGGAGAGATGCTCAAAACCTACCTGCAAGAAACCTTCGGGCGTGAAGTGCTCTTTTTGCACGGCGGCACGCCCCGCAAAATGCGCGAACGGATGATCGAACGTTTCCAGTCTGATGGACGCACAAGCCCGCCCATCTTCATTCTCTCGCTCAAGGCGGGCGGCGTAGGCCTCAACCTGACGGCGGCCAACCACGTTTTCCATTTCGATCGCTGGTGGAACCCGGCCGTTGAGCAGCAGGCCACCGACCGCGCTTTCCGCATCGGTCAAACCCGGGACGTGCAGGTGCACAAGTATATCTGCGGGGGCACTCTGGAAGAAAACATCGACCAGTTGATCGAGAGCAAAAAAGCCCTGGCAGAAAGCGTGGTCGCATCCGGAGAAAGTTGGCTGACCGAACTCTCCACGGATGAGCTGCGACAGATTTTGACGTTACGGAGTTCCAAGGTTTAATTATTTCAACCTGTAATGCGTATTGTGTAGAGAAGCCTTTACGAAATACGCAATACGAAACACGGAGAAAATCTATGTCCTGGTGGCAAGATTATGAACGAACCCGGCCCCGAGATGTCGAGGGAGGCATCAAGGCCCGCAGTAAACGCGGCGCGATCAGCGCGAGCTGGTGGGCGCAGCGCTGGACCGATGCCTTGCGTCGGATCATGGACTCAGGCCGTCTGAGCCGGGGCCGCACATACGCCCGGCGCGGCCAGGTGATGAATATCGACGAAAAGGATGGGACGATTACCGCTCGCGTCCAGGGATCGCGCCGTAGTCCCTACAAAGTCAGCATTCAGGTGAAACCGCTGCCCGAGGTAACCTGGGAACGCGTCCTGGATGTACTCGCCGATCAGGCCATTTTCACCGCCCAGTTGCTGGCCGGGGAGATGCCTGCCGATATCGAAGAAGCCTTCTCCGCTGCCGACAGCAGCATCTTTCCGACCTCCAGCCGCCAATTGGAAACAGACTGCTCCTGCCCAGACTGGGCCAATCCCTGCAAACACATCGCCGCGGTCTACTTTTTGATGGGAGAAGCCTTTGATGATGATCCTTTCATGCTCTTCCGTCTTCGGGGGCGCACCCAGGAACAAATCTTGGAAGGCCTGCGCTCCAGGCGAGCAAAAGGAGATGAAGAAACCGGCCCCGATCTCGCCCTGCTGCCTACCGAGGAGAATGCCCCCATGCCATTGCCCGAAGATACGCTCACCTTTTGGGGGTTGGGAAATTCTCTGGACGACTTCCAGGTGCAGCCCAAATCACCGGACGTGAGGCTGGGCTTGCTCCAACGTTTGGGGCAGCCTTCCTTTGCTGCTGCCAATTTGAGCGCTTTACTTGGCCCGGCCTATGACCACGTTACCAAAACGGCCGAGAAGGTTGCTTATGGAAAAGCGAATGTAAAAGATTAAGCCGAGTTATAAATCGGGATAGGGGGACGGTAAACCGCCCCCCTCCCACACCACCGGGCATGCGGGTCCGCACCCGGCTGTTCGGTTGAGTTGACGACCTGAGTAGTCGCAGTGAACTCTTTCTCTGTCCGGTTGAGCCGACTTCGGTCTCTCGCCACTGATATTTCACCGCCTGCCTTCAGCATTTGGCTTCATCTCTGTCCTGGTCTTGCCAGGTTTCGGCTGTCTTCACCGCTGTCTCTCTTCCTTCTGTTCTCCTTCTCAACCGTTTAGCCCTTCGCCCTGTGGCTAGGTTTCCCTAGCCGCCCTGGATGGTCGTTACTCCATCGACTACTACGGCCTCTGCTGACTTCTGTCCTCCCGAAAGAGACAGATCTCCCCGGATAAGGTGCAATAACTTTCCCCTGATCCTGGCTGCGTTTACATAGGGCTGCTTTGACCCTTTTGGACTTCACTGTCTCTGGCCAGCTCATCCAGCACCCTATGCCTTCCTACGCAGTTCTTGTTCATCCAGTCCAGGTTTTGCTCTCCAGCTTCCTCTCCACGATTGTGTTCGGCCTCAGAGGTGATTGGACAGATTTAGGGAAAAAATAATGGAGGCTTTTTAGCCAGAAACGAGTTAAATAAGTAAGGAGAAACTCATGGCTAAGAAGACAGGAAGTTCACAATCAACAGTACGAAGGATAAGGAGAAAGACACGCAAGAAATATAACGCCGAAGATAAGATCCGGATCGTGATAGATGGATTGCGGGGAGAGATGAGTGTAGCAGAACTATGCCGCAAAGAGGGCATTAGTCAAAGTTTGTATTACAAGTGGTCGAAGGAATTTCTAGCATAACCTTTGACCGTACCTTAACAATCGAATAACTGGAATTCACATATTGGGGACAATGGGGTAAACTGCGGCTCAATCTCAAGAGATGGAAGGATGAATGTGATGGTGAAAACCCCACAAGCCGTGTTGGAGAA
>JADHXE010000075.1 GCA_016783125.1 Anaerolineales bacterium | reverse complement strand
ACTATATCTGCGCGTTTTGCCCTAAATTTGCCTCGCCACGGTTCGTTTTAGATCATTGGCAAGGCCATTAGCCGCTCTTTGGGGTATATTTCGCTCCTTTTGGTGGTGACATCCCTACTTCTCCGACAGCCTGCTAGCTGTCCCTAATTGCGTAAATCCTAATTTAGTTCTTTCCCAGGTTGATAAAGGACAACATCAATGGGATGAGTTCAGTATACATCTTGCGCTTGACCACATAAGCGTCGGCGCCAGCCTTTGTGGCTTCGGCCTGATATCGCTCGTCCTCCTGAACCGTCAAGACAATCACCGGTAGATCAGGATAGGCCGACTTTATCTGTTTGGTCGTGTCAATGCCATTCATGCCCGGCAGGTGGATATCCATCAAAACAAGCTCCACAGTTGAGCCTTGCAGCACATCAAGGGCCTGTTCGCCGCTGCTGGCCTCGAAAACCTGTAGGTTGGGAAATTTACTCGAAAGCCATTGCCGCAATGTCTTGCGCATGATGTTGTGATCGTCAGCGATCAAGATGGAGGCTTTATGATTGTTATTTTCTGCCATTTAATCTATCCTTTTTCTTTGTTTTCTTCCGTCAAAGCGGAAAAGTTTCGGAAATAGGGGTGTGCGGGGGGGGTACCCCCCGCACACCCCTATTTCCGGGATTACTTCCACTGGAATGAAATATCCCGTTCGATATACACCCAAAGCATAAACCCGACAGATTTTTTGTCTGTCGGGCAAGTATGACATGCTATGTAGTTAAAGTTTGACAAACTAAACGAAAAAAGATAGGGCGGGTGTGTATACAACCGCCCTATCTTTTTTCAGAGGCGTCAAATTAACTTGTGCTCTACGGCAAACCTGACCAGGCCAGGCACATCTTTCACGCCTAACTTACCCATCAGGCGGCTGCGATAAGTGCTGACCGTGCTGGTCGATAAATGCAGCATCTCGGCGATTTCAACGCTGGATTTTCCCTCGACGACCAACTGCAAAACCTGTTTCTCGCGCGAGCTGAGAATGTCCAGAGCGCTCGCCGTGGAGGCATGTTCGCGCTGATCGATATAATCATCGATCAAGGCCGCAGTGATTGCCTGACTTAAATAGCGCCCCCCTGATATATGGCTCGAATGGCGTCCGCGACTTCGAGACCAGAACTTTCTTTGATCAAGTACCCACTGGCCCCCGCTTTGAGCGCCTGATAGACGTGCTCCTTGTTGGCGTGAACAGACAGGATGATCACCTTAGTGTCCGGGCAGCTTTCAATAATCTGCCGAGCGGCCTCGATGCCATTCAAGTTCGGCATATTGATATCGAGGACAACCACATCAGGATGCAGTTGGCGCGACAACTCCAACGCTTCGCGCCCATCGGCTGCCGCGCCAACGACTTCGATATCTGGCGGCGCTGCCATGATGGCGCTGAGTCCATCTCGGATTACTTTATGGTCATCTGCGATAACAACACGGATCGCCATTTTCAGCCTCTTGGCGCTGTGATCTTGATGGTTGTGCCCTGTTTGATAACAGCCTCAACACTCAGCCTGCCGCCAATCGCTTCGGCGCGCTCGCGCATATTGATCAAGCCCCAGCCGCGCCGCTGCCCGACCTCTTTGGGTAACGTTTCTTCGAAGCCAGCCCCATCATCAACGATAACTAGCTCTACCTGACCCTGACGCTCACTTAGCGAGATAGAAACTTGCGCGGCTTTGGCATGGCGCGTCACATTAGTGAGGGCCTCTTGCGTTATGCGAAAGAGGGCGTTCTCGATATTCGCCGCTAAACGAGGCTCCAGGCTTTTTCCCAGCACCCGGGTCTCGATCCTGGTCTGTTCAGCGAAGCGGTCGGCATACCAGTTCAAGGCCGAGAAGAGGCCATAGTCATCCAGCACCGAAGGACGCAGATCATCCATCACACCGCGGATATTTTGAGTAACATCATCAAGCAAAGCAATCGAGTCATCCACTGAAGAAAGTTCGCCATCCAATCCTGACTGGGCCATTTGGTCTCGGATGAGATTTAGGTTGAACCTCAAAACGGCCAATGACTGGCCGACCTGGTCGTGCAGCTCTCGGGCCAGACGACGCCGCTCGGCATCCTCAGATTCGGCCAGGCGGATAGTAAGTAATTGCAGCTCCTGACTACGCGCCATAAGAGCGTCTCGGGCTTGTGCATTTTGGAACGTAATGGCGGCCTGGGCTGCAAGCGTACTCAGCAAACGTTCATCTTCCTCGCTAAAAGCATCCTTTTGCGTGCTTTCCACATTTATCGCCCCCAACGTTTTTCCGCCTACTTGCAACGGCACGGTCAGTTCTGATTGAATGCCAGTTTCAGCCTCAATATAGCGCGGATCGTCTTCAACATTGCCAATACGCAGCGGTTCGCCGTGCTCTGCTACGTATCGTATCACCCCGGTGCTCTCTTTCAATAAAGCGCGTAGGCGCGCCAGTTCGGCCTGAAATGCTTCATCGTCCAGACCCATACGAGCATGGGTAAGTAATTCCAATTCGCCCGTTGCGGGATTCGAAACAGCAATAGCACCGCGCTGGTAATCCAACATACATTGCAGGGTATCGAGAATATGCCCTCCAATGGCCTCTGGCGACTCCAATCGACCGAAAGCTAAGCTAGCCTGGTATAGTGTTTCAAGCTGGCTTGTATAACGACGATTTGCTTCAGCGGCTCGGGCATTCTTCAAAGCAATCGCCACCTGATTAGCAAAGACAGTCAACCGCTCAATGTGGTGGGGGCCGAAGAATTGAGGAGTCGAATGATCCAGGTTCAAAAATCCAATCACTTCGCCATCTTCGAAAATAATTGGTGCGGCTGCATAAGACCGGATCCATTCCCCGCCTTCGATAACCTCCCAATAGGGAGTGTTTTGGGTATCGTTGATGATGAACGGTTGCCGGATAGCGCGCATTCTCTCCAGGTTGGGCCGATCGCTGATCTTCATGCTGATATGGTCCCAGGTCTCTCGATCATTTTCAGCGTAACCACGATGACGGACAATGTTAACCTGATCACCTTCGATCAGCATTAAATTTACGGCATCGGCGGATACAACCCGGCCAACATTGTCAAGAATTCGATCCAAAACTTGCTCGTACTCCAGAGTACTGCTGAGAGCCATGGCGGTATCCCGCAAAGCCTCAGCCATGGTGCGCAGCTCAAGTTCTTGCTCTTCCGCTTGTTTGCGTTCAGTGATATCTTGACTGATGATGATTACACCCAGGATCGTGCCATCCGGGTCGATATAGGGCAGTCTGTCTGTATGCGCCCAGCGATTCTCTCCCGCTGCGGTTTGGTATTCTTCAATGATCCCCAGCTGGGGTTTTTTCGTTTTATAGACTTCCTGATTATCGTGGTGAAATTTTTTTGCTTGCTGCTTCGGGAAAAGATCAAAGGTAGTTTTTCCCATCAGTTCATCAAAGGGCAATCCCGCCACTTCCGCGGCAGCTTTATTGGCCCGCAGAATCCTCCCATCAGGGTCCAGATACCAGATCATATTGGGCATCGCATCGACGATGGTCTCGTAGTCTTTGCGTTGAGCCATAAGCCTCTGCTCAACCTTTTTACGTTCAGTAATATCGTTCAGCGTGCAGTGGGTTTGCAGGAAATTACCCTGGTCGTCATGACTGATCACACCATTGAAGTTAGCAATAAGCTGAGAGCCGTCCTTGCGAATAAGCTTGAATTCAACATCTCGAATTTCGCCATCTGCCAAGAACTTGGCAAAACAATCCAGTTGATGCTGTTTGTCGCTTGGAGTCACAAAATCGTGAAAATCCCTACCGATGACCTCATCTCTGGAATAGCCCAACATCCTGATCCACATCTCGTTGACCAGCAGTATGCACCTTTCCTGATCCAACGACTGATACCCAATGGGCGCCTCTTCGAAGAGCAATTGGAAACGCTGTTCGCTTTCTTGTAATTCTTGCTGTGCCTGTTGGCGCTCCTCACGCAGTCGCTTCTGTTCCAAAGCAGACGTAATGATATGGGGTAAGCGGCGGATGTGATGCGGCGACTTGATCACATAATCCGCCGCGCCGCGCTTGATGGCTTCAACCGCTACCTCCTCAGAACCGGTACCGGTCACAATGATCACAGGCGTACCAGGTAAACGCTCCTGAACAGCATCCAGTACCTGAAGTCCAGTGAACCCCAGGATATTGAAATCGCTCAATACCAGGTCATATTTTTCAGCCATCAAGAGCGCACCGAACTCATGACGGGAAGCCGCTTCGACAAGTTCAAAAGCACCCTTATCGCTTAGCAATGCGTCGCGTACCAGGGCGCGGTCTAGAGAGTAGTCGTCCACATATAGAATTCGGATGGATTTCTCAGTCATAGAAAACCTATTTAAGTATATCTGTAGTCGTCAGGAACACCTTGATCAGTGTCACTGCGAGTATCTCCACAGCGCGTTAGGCGTTGCTCAAACAGAAAGAAACACTTTTTAGTGTCATCGCTTTGCGTGCATCCGCATTGCGAACGGAGCTTGCGGAGTGCGGCAATCTCCTTGCTAAGTGGGAGATTGCTTCGTCGCACAGAACACTCATCGCGATGACACTACGTTTGTTTCTTAGTAGCGTTCGCTTTGCGTGCCGTTGGCATTACAAAGCAGTCTCCCCCGGCCGAAGGCCCGCATATCGTTGAACAGGAGATTGCTTCATTTCATTCGCAATGACAGTAATTCCCGGGGACGGGGCTTAGGAGCGTGAGAGCGTGAGGGTAAGTCCCAAAAAACCCCCCAACCCCCCAATTCTGGGGGAGTCCCCACCGATTGAAGTCGGTGTCTGGTGTGCCAAACTTCCGCTCTGAGACCCGTCCCCGTGTCGCCTGAGGGCATAAAGCCCCATTCATGGGGCGCTGTTTCGTATTCCGGCGATTCATCGCCAGGCGGCTCCTTCAAGCAACCCGCCACACGTCACTCGCCACTTCTCTCCGCCAAAGGCAACTTCACAATGAAAGTAGTACCGCCTCCTTCAGCAGAATCCACTTCAACTTCGCCATCCAAAAGCTGGAGGGCTTTCCTCACTAACGCCAAGCCAATCCCGGCGCCAGGGATATCATCCCCACTATTCAAACGCTGGAACAATATAAAGATTTGCTCTCTATGTTCCTCCGGAATGCCAATCCCATTATCGCTAACTTGAATCATAGCATAATCAGAATCTTCTCGCCATAACAGCTCTATCTTTGGCGGCAAATCGGGGCGGCGATACTTCAGGGCATTATCGAAAAGATTGCTAAAAATTTGGATCAGCGGGGTTCGATCTCCCATAACAAGCGGGTAGCTTTCGGGGAGCACGATCTGTGCTTGATTCTGGCGCACGGTTTCTGATAAGCCGCCTAAGACTTCGTCGATAATCAGTTCGAGATCTATGGGGACAGCTTGCGCAGCCCTGCGCCCCAGGCGAGAATACTCTAAAAGGTTAGCGATCAACGCAGCCATCTGATCGCCGGCCTGAACCACATAATCGATATATTCCTGCCCCTGCTCATCGAGACCGGCTCTGTGACGGTCAGCCAGGATTTCGGCAAATCCACGGATGCCTCGTAAGGGCGCGCTCAAGTCATGGGAGACGGAATAGGCAAAGGCCTCCTGCTCCTGATTAGCTACAGCCAGGCGACTAGCGGCGCTGTTTGCCCGTTGATTCGCCGTTTGGATATCTTCCATCAGGTTGACCATGCCCCGGTTTAAAACTTCGCCTTCTTCAACGCGTCTGCGCAATTCATCCGTGCGCTCATCGATACGCTGTTCCAGTTCATCAGCGTGGCGGCCAATCTGCTTGAACAAGCGGGCATTCTCAAGAGCTAAGGAGGCTTGATAAGCTATCGACTCTAATAAGCGTTGGTCATGCTCTGTGAAAGCCTCTGTATGTGAATAACTATCCGCAAATAAAGTACCGATGACTTCATCTCTGGCCATCAAGGGCACGCCGATGACAGACTGGATGGTATCCAGCTTAGACTGACCCAAATTTTCAAAAGCTGACTCTTGAAGTGTGTTGGCAATCATTTGAGATTGACAAGTTCGATAAACAAGGCCTACCAAACTGGAATTTGGGTCTATTGCAATACCTGAATTTTCATCATCTTCATGGCCATACCATGCCCGGGGGATCATCCTGGTTGTGGTTTCATCGAACTCCCACAGAGAGGCGGCTTCAGCCCCGGGGATGATTTTGACGATCTCTTCGACGATAAAAGCTAGCAATTCTGTTCGCTCACGATAGCCCAAGAGGCGTTGGCTGATTTCCACCAGCGTGGACAATTCCTGGTTGCGGCGCTGGATTTCCTCTTCAACTAACACACGCTCGGTGATGTCTTCGCCCAGGCTGGTTGTGCCAATGACGCCCCCTTCAAGATCGCGGAAGACTGTATTATTCCAGGAGATCAGCCGCCGTTCCCCAGACCTGGTGATAATCTCGTTGATGTGGTGAGGCTTCACTTCACCATTCCGGAACGTCTTCAGGAATACCGATTCATGCAAATCTTCTTTAACATCATCGGGGATAAACAGCTCAAACCAGCTTTCACCCAGCACTTCATCCCTCTTCCAACCAGTCAGCTTCAAGATATGGTCGTTACAGAAGGTGATACTGCCCTGGGTATCCAACATGACAGCAATCAATTCTACATTTTCCAGCATCTCCTTGAAACGATGCTGCGATTCGCGCAAAGCCTTTTCCGCTTCTCTTCGTTCGGTGATATCGTGAATAATGGAATAAAGCAGAATTTGTCCATCAATCTCTATTGGGCAGCTGTATACTTCAACTGGGCGAATCTCGCCGCTTGCCAGCCGATGTTCGAAGAAGAAATAGTTCCGACTTTCATGCTTGGCCCTTTGCATTTCAGCATGAACTTCTTCTGGGCTCAGCGTATTGATCTGTGTAATACTTTTGCGGGTGATTTCTTCATAAGACCAACCGTAGTAATCGCAGGCTGCCTGGTTCGCGTCGACGATTTCGGCCGTTTCAGGATGGATGATCAACATGACAGAATGGTTCTCATCGAATAATGAGCGGTAGCGTGCCTCACTTCTGCGCAATGCAAACTCGGTTTGCTGTCGCTGTTCCTGGTCGGCCAGCAGCAACCCCAAGAAGAGCGTCCCCAATGGGAAGATGATCATCACAGGAAGAGAAATCACCCGCAAGACTTCAAAAGCCACTCCGCCTGGCAGAGACAGCATCCAGGCCAGCATGACGAGATGCACTACCACGCCAAAGGCATAGATATACACTGGCGAGGACAATTGGGGAAATTTCCGGCATAAGCTTCGGTAAACCAGGCCCAGGGCTGCGGAGGTCAGGGCCACCCCTACGCCAGTCAGCGCGCCGCTGCCGCCCAGGGAAAGGCGAAAAATGGCTGCGATCAGCGCGGCGAGTCCCCCGGTAACCCAGCCGCCAAAATATCCCGCCATACTTAGTACGATGGAGCGACCATCAAAAATGACCCCCTCACTCCAATGGAAAGGATTCAACATCCCGACCACTGCAACCCCTCCGAAGAGCAATCCGGCATAAACACGGCGCAACCAGCTCGCTAACCGCCCAAAGCGTACCAGGAAGCTGTAAAGCAGGCTAAGCGCCAGCAACAAGGCAACATTCAAGACCAAGTCATGATAAATCATTCTTTTACATCACCTTCCTAGACCAGCGGCTCATTCAAGGGATCATCTGCAATCGGTGTCATGCCCGATGCTTCAAGCTGGCGGCGAAGCTTCGTGATGACTTCTTTTAGTTCGGCCATGCGCACCTCGCGGCCAGCCATCACATTGGCCACGGTGCGCAATTCTTGGGTGCGTTCAGCCACGCGCTCC
Organism: Anaerolineales bacterium; assembly: GCA_016783125.1. GTDB lineage: Bacteria > Chloroflexota > Anaerolineae > Anaerolineales > UBA11858 > NIOZ-UU35. The sequence goes on along the minus strand of JADHXE010000075.1, from coordinate 9,540 downwards.
TCCAACTCATCGGCATGTCGCTGGATCTGCTGCAGCAGGCGTGCGTTTTCCATGGCGATGGCAGCGTGATTAGCCAGGGTCATCAGCAGGTCGAGATCAACCTGACTGAACTTAGTGTCTTCGACTTCCCGCAAGATATGCAGCACACCCTGGATTTGCTCCTGCCATATCACAGGCACACTAATAATCGCTTGAAAAGATTCCTCTTTATCATATACTTCAGCGCGGCCTTCCCAGGCGCGATAATCATCGATGATCAAGGGCTTGCTGGTCTCTGCGACCGTGCCGGCGGCCCCATCGCCGTATTTGAGCACCGTACCGGTGAAATCGCGCGCCGTCTTGTAGCTGACTACGCAGCGAGCCTCACGCTTCTCTGAATCACATAGTGCTCGGTGGGGAAAACGCTCCCATCCTTGCGCCTCATCCTGAACTCCGACAGGAACAGGAAGCCCTTCTTTTCCACAGCGGGGTACAAGTGTTCTCTGAACTCTTCCAGCGCAGCATCACTAATGTGCAGGAAATCAGTCGTCCGCCCCAACATCTCCTCACAGCTGTAGCCAAATATCTTAGAGGCAGCAGGATTACAATCTAGGATCTCAACCGTGTTGGCGTCAACGATAAAAACAGCTTCATGCAGGCTAACAAACGTACTCTATATTCTCGTTCATATACAGAATTTCATAGCTCTCCATATCGGCAACATAGACATAAGCATCGATGCTTTCCAGCACTGTGGTGAGGGTTCGCTGCGCCTCCAGGCGTTCTTCTGCATGCGAACTTTTTTCTTCCGTTAGATCATCACTCGCTAATGCTTGATACTTTCGGTACTCAGCGACTTCTAGACGTGCTCTCAACTCATCGATTTCTTTGAGCAGTTCCTGGCGTGTTCTTTCTTTAGCCATTGTCTTGTCTCACTCTTTACAAGAAAACATCTCGGCGGCTATCCCCTGCGGGGAAGCCACCCTCTAAGTGAGAGATACCCCGAAAAAAGGGTGTGCGTGGGGGGTACCCCCACGCACACCCTTTTTTCGGTAACTTTCTCTCTATGGCTGAGCAGTTACGTAACTTCATTAAATTAGATGATCGGTTCTTCCAGGGGGTCATTGGCAACCGGCGTCATGCCGGCATCCTCCAGTTGTTTTCGGAGCCTCTTGATCACTTTTTTCAGTTCAGCCATGCGAACCTCGCGCCCCGCCATCAAGTTGATGGTTTTATTCAATTCAGCGGTGCGCTCCTGGACGCGTTCTTCTAAACTGCGCGCGTGATCTTGTACCTGCTCGTGCAGGCGGGCATTGTCGATTGCAATGGCAGCTTGGTCTGCCAATAAATCTAGGATTCTCAACTCAGCTTCGCTAAATTCATGTTGTTGATCCAGGGCTACGTTCATCACCCCGACCACCTGATCGCCGATGCTCAAGGGTAAACTGACAATGGAACCCTCCAAAGGCCAATCCACGAAGAGAGGATGGTCGCTCATATCGGGAACAGCCAGGCGCTCCCCGCTGCGGGCGACGGTATAAGTCAACCCATTTTGCCGAGGCTCAGCAAATTGGCCCTCTCGCCGGCCATCTACCCATCTCACAGCGCCGAAGCGAAGTCTCCCCTGCTCATAAAGGTAGATATGCGCATCATCTGCGGTTACCAACTGCATGGCTTGCTCCAAGATGGCATCCAGAACCGATCCCAGGGCCAGGTTCGAGGTCAGTCTTAGGCTGGCCTGACGCAATAATTCGAGCTGGTCCGCGCGCCGCTGAAGTTGGCCTTCAGCCTCCACCCGGTCGGTGATATCCAAAGCGGTGAAGGTCACCCCAGCCGAACGATCCGCAGGATCGATGGGCGTGGAACTCAAGACCACATCGATGATGGTGCCATCTTTACGCTGTAAGTGTGTTTCTACCGTTCCGGTGCCAGCCTCGCTAATCTGTCGATATTTTTCCCGCCCAACAAAATTAAAATCATTCTTTGATGGATAAACGATCTGGGCATTCTGACCGATCAGTTCATCTTTTGCATACCCCAACATTTCACAGAACATGTCATTGACCCAGAGAATATCCCTGTTTTCATCGGCCAAACCAATCCCAATCGGCGCAGCGCGGAAAATCGATTGCAATTTGGCCTCACTTTCCCGCAGCGCCTGCCCGACATTTTTACGCTCGGTGATATCTTCGACAATCGTGATATGCTGATCAGGCTCCTGTCCCTCTCCCCACAAAGTAGAGCCATTCAGGTTTACCCAAACGATAGAACCGTCTTTGTGAAGATAGCGTTTCGTCACGTTCAGCCCACGGATCTCTCCCCTGAGAAAACGTCCCATATTATCCTTATCTGTTTGCAAATCATCTGGGTGAGTGATATCCATATAAGTTTTGCTTTGTAACTCATCAACGGTATATCCAAGCATATCCCCAAACCGTTGGTTCACTTGAATAAACTCGCCAGTCTTGGAACGTATCAGCGCTACCCCTACAGCAGCTTGTTCGAAGATTGCCCTGAAGCGAAATTCACCCTCCATCAAGGTCTGTTCTGCTCTCAAGCGGGCTTGCTCCCCGCGCCCCAACTGCCCCCGCACCCAATAGATGCCCCCCAGCCCCAGCAGCCATAGAAAAATGTGTCCTGCCCACAATACAAGTATCTGTTTATGCTCAATGATCAAACTCAAATTCCAAAGCAGCGAGCCAGCCAGGACAACCGTCCAAAACACAGCTATGCCCAACAAGTAGCTCTCTCGCCGATGATCGTGTTTGCGAAAAATCTCAAGCGTACTCATGATGTTTGAAACTCCAATCGAATATCAATTGTAACTGTCTTTACAGTGTCACATTCGCGAAAAGTTCCGAAATTTGGGGGTGAGAGCGGGGTCGTTCTACGCCCCGCTCCCACCCCCAAATTTCGAGTATCTACCAAGTGCTTCACATTCACATCATTCCAAGTATACCGAAATTAATGGGGGAAAAGCCCTGCGAGGGGCGGCTTCCCCGCAGGAGATAGCCACCAAGAATTTACTAAACAATCAACATCGCATCCCCGAATGAGTAGAAGCGATAACCCTGCTCCTTGGCAGCCTCATATGTATCCAATACTCGCTCCCTTCCGGCGAAGGCGCTCACCAGCATGATCAAGGTCGAGCGCGGCAGGTGGAAGTTGGTGATCATGGCATCGACGGCTTTAAACTCATATCCAGGCAGGATGAATAAATCTGTGGGGCCGTCAAAAGATGCGATAATATCTCCCGACTCAGCCAGACGGGCAGCCGACTCCAGGGTGCGCACGCTGGTTGTGCCCACGGCGATCAGGCGACCTCCGGCGTGGCGCGCCGCTTTGATAGCTTCAGCTACATCCGAGGAAAGCTGGCACCATTCGGTGTGGATTTCATGTTCACGGGGGTCATCTTCATTGACTGGGGCAAACGTGTCCAGGCCGACGTGTAAAGTCACCGTAGCGAAGCGAATCCCCTGATGCTTGAGATTTTGAATCAGCCCAGGGGTGAAGTGCAGTCCCGCCGTTGGCGCGGCCGCCGAGCCCGGCTCCTGGGCATAGACGGTCTGATAGCGCTCAGGCTCGTCCAGGTGGGTGTGGATATAAGGCGGCAGAGGCACATGTCCGATAGACTCTAGCTGCGAAGAAAGCGGCTCATCAAATCGCACCAAGCGGCGCGGGCCGCCTAAGTCAGCCATGATTTCCGCCTGAGGGCCGTCTTCGATCTGCACTTTTTTGCCCGGAACCAGACCCTTACCCCCGGCCAAGGTCTCCCAGACCTGCGCTTCCTGGCGGCGCAGCAAGAGCAGCTCAACCCGCCCTCCGGTGGGGATTTTACGTCCAAACAAGCGCGCCGGGATAACGCGCGTCTGGTTGAGGACGAGGATATCGTTCGGGCGCAGGAACCCACCCAAATCACGAAAGTGGGCATGTTCTAAGATTTCCGAATCCCGCCTAAGAATCAGCAAGCGCGAGGCATCGCGTCGCTCCAGGGGAGTCTGAGCAATGAATTCTTCGGGAAGGTGATAGTCGAAATCGGCAGTTTTCAATATGATTTTCTGTCATCGCGAAGAGCGTTCTCGCTCTGCGTGCCGTTGGCAGCGACGAAGCGATCTCTCAATGGCTGGGAGAGATATACCGAGGATGATGAGTATGCGGGCTAAAGGTGAGGGGGACATCCGCCAAGGTGGGGTGCACTTGGGAAAAAGTGCACCCCACCTTGGCCGTAATCCTACAATAATTTCGGCTGCTTCTGACGCGGGGGCTCCAACCCAATGTGCTCATATGCCGCCGGTGTGACCACCCGCCCTTGAGAAGTACGCTCCAGGAAACCCAACTGCATCAAATAAGGCTCGACCACATCCATGATGGTATCGGGCTCTTCGCTGATCGAGGCCGCAATGGTCGTGAGTCCCACCGGGCCGCCGTTATATTTTTCGATAATGGCTCGCAACACCCTCCGATCCATCTCGTCGAGGCCGCGGGCATCGACATTGAGCAAATTCAATGCCTGCATGGCAACATCCGGAGTCACCGTGCCATCGGCGCGCACCTGGGCGTAATCGCGCACCCTCCGCAGCAGACGCAAAGCCACCCGCGGCGTTCCCCGCGAACGCAGTCCGATAGCGGAAATGCCCTCCGGTTCGGCTGGCACTTCCAGCTTCCCGGCAGCTACTTCGATGATCTCACGCATGGCATCGAGATCGTAAAAATCCAGGCGGTAGGTGGCGCCGAAGCGCGCCCGCAACGGCGCAGTCACCAACGCCAGCCGCGTCGTTGCCCCCACAACTGTGAAGCGCGGCAACTTCAAGCGCACCGAGCGCGCCGAAGGCCCCTTGCCAATCACAATATCCAGCGCGTAATCCTCCATGGCAGGATAGAGAACTTCTTCTACCACCCGCCCTAAGCGGTGAATCTCGTCGATAAAGAGAATATCGCCAGCGCGCAGATTGGTCAGGATGGCCGCCAGATCGCCAGCCCTTTCGATGGCCGGGCCGGCGGTGACCTTGATATTAACGCCCATCTCATTAGCCAGTACATGCGCTAAAGTGGTCTTGCCCAAACCGGGCGGCCCATAGAACAAGACATGGTCTAAAGCCTCTTCACGCTGCTTGGCGGCTTCGATCAAGATTTGCACGTTCTCTTTGATCTGGGTCTGCCCGATCATGTCGGCCAGGCGGGTCGGGCGCAAGGCGTGATCTAACCGGTCGCCGGGCTTGGGTTCAGGATCAATGACTCGGTTCTGCGATTCGCTCATAGGTTCTATTATACATGGTGGAACGTGGGGCGTGAAGCGTGGAGAGTGGAGCGATTTGCCGACCGCTTCCCGCTCTACGCTCTCCGCTCCACGAGAGTCCAAATGTCGTCTATAATAGAACTATATCCCCCCAGGAGGCTGCCATGTCTAACGTTTACGAATCCACACACCCCCTCGTCGCTCATAAGATCACCCGCTTGCGGGATATTTCCACTTTATCTAAGAAATTCCGCGAACTCGTGCGCGAGATTTCCGCGCTGATGGCCTATGAGGCCACCGCCGATCTGCTGGTTGCGCCGCGCGAGGTCGAAACACCTATGGCTAAAACCACAGGGTACGAATTAAAAGAACCCATTGGCCTGGTGCCCATTCTACGGGCTGGATTGGGGATGGTTGAAGGAGTTTGGGGTCTGATGCCCAGCGCCGAGGTCTGGCACATTGGGCTGTACCGGGATGAACGCACCCTCAAGCCGGTATCCTATTACAACAAACTGCCCATCGCCCCCACGGTTTCGGTATGTCTGATCCTGGATCCGATGCTGGCCACAGGTGGATCGGCTGTGGCGACGGTGGATATCCTAAAAAAGTGGGGGGTGAACAAAATTAAGTTCGTGGGGATTCTGGCCGCCCCTGAGGGGATTACCGCTCTCCAAGAGGCCCACCCAGACGTACCCATCCACATCGCCACCATCGATGATCATCTAAATGATATCGGATATATCGTGCCCGGCCTGGGCGATGCGGGAGATCGTCAGTTTGGGACGGGTTAGTGGGGGTTGGATATTGGATATTGGAGATTAGATATTGGAGGTTGGAAGTTAGACGACTTCTAACCTGAAGATACGGCTGAGGACCCGGCGGGTGAATAATGTGGGGATCAGGACGACCAGATGGATGGCAGCGCTCATGGCCAATACGACCGCCGAAGCGCGCAGGGCTTCGTTTACGGGGGGCGCAATATTCTCCAGCATCCATGGCCCGACGCCCACCAGGATTCCCAGGCCCAGGAGCAGGGCCACGACAACGATCAACGGCAGCCAGGCGCGTCGATCCGTACTGGATGGCAGCATGGTACTGCTGACCGTCACGATCAGGTAAAACCACAACCAGAAATCAGGGCGATCATGAACAAAGGAAAACCCATCGATAGCGGTCGCTAAATCCAGGCTGGATAAAGCATCCCAGAGCGACAGCAATCCCAGGCGCGTGCGGCCAGCATAGGCCACGAATAGGCCTCCTGTCATCAATGGCGCAGCCCCGATCAAGGCATCCCGCAGGATGTCGGTCGGGGCTGTTTCTACGTAACCCAACAACAAGCGGCCATCACCCAATCGTTGGGGGATCAGCGAGAAGCGCCCGGTGCGCACCCGTAAGATTTTGGCCATCAGATAATGGCTGGCTTCGTGGAGCAAGACGCCTGGCAGAAAGATCATCGAAAAGATCACCAGGGCAATGTCAACGCGGCGGGTCAGCAACAAAAAGACAGCCTGCATTTCACGGTGTAAAGCGCGCTGGAGGAAGATCAGGGGGATCAGCGCCAGCAGAACCCATTGCAGGCCGTCGAGTTGGGAGTACATGTACAGTAAGTAGCCAGTGGTCAGTTTACAGTAACCAATTCATATGGAGAGCTGCCATCACCCTCCCGCAGGTTGTTCCGGGGCGTACAAACCGCACCGATTTGAAATGGGGTTTTCGTTCAGCGTTGCATCTTCTGACAACCTGCGGGAGGGTATTCATCAGCGAATTTTACATCTCACAATATTTCAGGACAACACGAACACGGTTCCTGAGAAGGCTGATACCCGGTATTCCTTTTGGTATCTCCAAGAAAATAATTGTCCCAAACTTCGTATTGCGTACTGCGTATTTCGTAAAGGCTGCACTACGCAATACGCAATACGGGCTGGGATGATTTAAATCTTGGGACTTCCTTACGACGAGGAACCGTGTTCGTCAAGAAGCATCGGCGGCGGCCCTGGCGATAGCGGCGAAGGATTCGGCTTTCAGGCTGGCGCCGCCGACCAGCGCGCCATCGATATCGGACTGGGCGAAGAAGCCATCGGCGTTGTCGGGCTTGACCGAACCGCCATATTGAATCTGGATTCCCTGGGCGACTTGCTCGCCAAATATCTCCGCCAAGGCTGGCCGCACCACATCACAATGAATGGCATTAGCGTCCTCCGCTGTGGCTGCCAGTCCGGTGCCGATGGCCCAGATCGGCTCGTAGGCAATCACTAACTTAGCGCCTTCCTCAGGAGTCAGACCAGCCAAACCCCCGCGCACCTGCCGGGAGATAACTTCGGCAGTCTTCCCGGCCTGGTTCTCTTCCAGCGATTCGCCCATACACACAATCGGAGTCAGGCCATGGGCCAGGGCGGCCTTCACTTTAAGATTAACGGTCTCATCCGTCTCGCCAAAATATCCCCGCCGCTCTGAGTGACCGATAAGCACATATCCGCATAACTCAGCCACCATATTGGGGGCTAACTCCCCCGTATAAGCGCCGCTCTCTTCCCAATACATATTCTGCGCGCCGAGGCCTACCCCTGTACCCTCCAACAGCCTGGCGGCCATTGGCAAGGCCATTGAAGGCGGACAAACTGCCCGGTCGATACCATCCAAAGATTTCAACGTCAGCAGCAGTTCTGTGATCAGCTGACGAGCTTCGGATATGGTTTTATTCATCTTCCAATTACCGGCTACGAATTTTCTACGCATCCTTCACCTCATTGTATAAAGAATTGGACTTTGGAAAAACAGCACCTTAAAACTGATGCAGAATCGGGTGCATGGAAACGACACAAAGCACCCAATTGGAACAATACCGGCAAGCGTTGTATGCGAGTTTCGACCACGCTGCCGATGCAACCTTCGAGTTGCTCGATGCGCTTGCCAGTCAAAGCGTCGCCCGCTCAGTGGCCGAGTTGAGTCTGGAGTCGGTCTTCCGCCGTGGATACAGCAGCCTGTACGATGCGATTACCGGCTTTCACAAGGACAGAGAGGGCAGCGAAAGAGCACAAACGCGGCGTCAGCAGGAAGTTGCACAAATGCATTTGCTGGCGTCATACGTGCCCGCACCGGAAAAGCGCCCCTACTGGTTGTTTGCGACCGATGCGACATCCAACAGGAGGCAGTTTGCCCGCACGTTGCAGGATCGGGGCTATGTCTATTGGCCCAACAGTGTGGCGGGCAACAAACCGGTGACCATTGGGCATAGCTACTCAGTGCTGGTGGCTTTGCCAGAGAAGGCAGTGGGCGACCCACCTTGGGTGGTTCCCTTGCTCAACCGACGCATCACCACGGCAGAGACCGAAACCGAGGTTGCGGCGGCCCACCTGAAGTCCGTTTTTGGCGATGAGACCTTGCCCTGGCATGGGCAATTGACTGTCCAGATACTCGACAGCAAGCACAGCACCTCAGCTTACCTGCACAGCGCCGCACAGCATGAGAACCACGTCACCATTACCCGCGTGCGTGGCAACCGGGTACTCTACCGGCAGTACCAGTCGCCGCCTGGCGAACGTAAGCCTGGAAAGCCGCGTTCCTACGGCGAGCGCTTCGCCCTGCGCGAGCCTGAGACCTGGCATGTGCCCGACGACCAGTTCGAGACGAACTACACCAGCAAGCGCGGCCGCGTTTACACAGTCAAAATCCAGGCCTGGCACAACATGCTCATGCGGGGTAAGCGGGCCTATCCGATGCATGAGCGGCCCTTCACGCTCGTACAGGTGGTCTGGTACGATGAGCATGGAGAACCCATTCACAAGAAACCGCTCTGGTTGCTGGTGTTCGGGCAACGGCGTCAGGAACTTACCCTCGAACAGGTCAACGCTGCCTATCGCCAACGGTTTGACCAGGAGCATTTCTTCCGCTTTGGCAAACAACGCCTGCTCCTCGCCACCTATCAGACCCCGGAAGCCGAGCACGAAGAGAACTGGTGGCAACTCGTCATGCGGGCCTATGTCATGCTCTTCCTCGCACGTCACCTGTCAGAGCAGCTCCCACGCCCCTGGGAACGCTACCTGCCCCAACCGAAAAACGGCTTGGCGTCCCCCGCCGCCGTCCAGCGGGGATTCGGGCGAATTATTCGGGCGTTTGGGACACCAGCCCGTTCGCCCAAACCCCGGAAAAACTCCCCCGGACGGGCCAAAGGGACGCCAGGCAAACGCCGCAAACGCTGGCCTGTGGTCAAAAAGGGCTAATAGCGGCTGAACTGCCCTTTTTTCAACCGAATATCCCACTTTTTCAAGGTGCTGAGGCTAACTCTCCGTCAGGTGAGTCAGCCCCCTTTTTCCAAAGTCCAA
>JADHXE010000074.1 GCA_016783125.1 Anaerolineales bacterium | reverse complement strand
TCATTCGTGACTGCTCAACCATGGAACGTATTTACCCGAAAAAAGGGTGTGCGCAGGGGGTGGAACCCCCTGCGCACACCCTTTTTTCGGGAGCTTCTTCAATCATTTCGTCACTCAAAAAGCCCGTCCTCGGGCGCTTTGGTGACGATGCAAGAGAGCATTTGTTGGAAACCTTGGGCGGTAATACTAGAGATTGTGAGGAGAGGCAAGAATGGACAGTGAAACCAAGATCAAACATGTTATTCGCGGAGAACTATTATTTGCTGGCCTGAGGTTTATCGGGAGCAACTCCTTCGGGTTCTAGGCCCTGATTTGACCGAAAAAATTTGGGCAGGAGGTGAGCAGATCACCCCTTTCACCCTGGTTGACAAGCGCGCCGAATGGGTCGCGAGGTCCATCAAACGATTGAAACAGCACATCACCCAAGATCAGCAGTTCGATATTCTTTCGCGGGTGGCATTAGTCCGCCCCGTTGAAGATACCAATAAGTTCAAAGAGATCTACGAAGATACCGGGGACGTGAATGCAATTCTTGAACTTCAAAATCAAGAGCTTGCCGCGGGGCCTACTGGCGGGTTCATCGATCCACCAAAATTTAAAGGGGATATATTTCACCTGAGCAAAGTGGCTTACAACCAAAAAGCCTATGACGAAGCCACGACCCACGCAGAAACCCGCAAAGCATATTGTTTCTGTACGCTCATTCGAGAAGCCAAAGACCCCCAAGTCGATCCCATTTTTTGTTATCGCGCCGCTGGCTGGGCCAGGCAGTTCTGGGAGCCCATTTTAGGGAGGGAATTCAAATCTTGCACAATCACTCACTCTATCCTCAAGGGGATAAATTCTGTGCCTGGGATTATGTTTTAGATGATGGGTAGGTATCATCTCAATATTTCGGGGTAACACGAACACGGTTCCTTGGTTGATAACAAGCGCCAGGGGTAATCCTTCTCAGGAACCGTGTTCGTCCCCACTTTTTTGAGAAGAGACATGGAAGGGTGATTGACTAGATCGCTTTTCGAAGAGATTGAATCCCCCAAACCAACCCAAAGGCGGCTGTACACGTCAGCACGATGGCTGACCCAGAAGCGATACTCAAATAATACGAGAGATACAACCCGATCACCCCAGAAATCGAGGCGATTGTGGCAGCGATGGTCATCATAACCGGCAGACGTTTGGTGAGCAGGTAGGCTGTAGCTGCGGGCGTCACCAGCATGGCGACCATCAAAGCCACCCCCACGGTCTGCAGAGAGACCACAATCGTCACTGCGATCAGGATCAAAAGCAGAAATTCCAACAAGCGCACTGGCAGTCGCAGCGTAACCGCCAGAATGGGATCAAACGAGAGCAGCATAAATTCTTTATAGAACGCCAATATCGCGAGAAGCTCTAACCCGCCAAAGATGGCAATCAACCACAAATCGCCGGCACGCACCCCGAGCACATCGCCAAAGAGAAAATGCGCCAAATCGACGGTGTAACTCCGCACAGTAGAGATCAAGGCTACTCCGAGAGCAAACATCCCCGCAAAGATAATGCCAATGGCCGTGTCCTCTTTGATTTTTGTGCTCCGGCTGATGACCCCAATCCCCAATGAGCTGAGAATCGCAGCGATCAATGCCCACCAAAACAAGGGTTCGCGCGCCCCATCACCGACCAGATAACCAACCGCAATCCCCGGTAGAATGGCATGTGCTAAAGCGTCGCCGAAGAAGGCCATGCCGCGCAGCACCACGTAGGTGCCCACAACGGCACAGACGATGCCGACCATCACCGATGCGACCAAGCCGCGCACCATGAAAGCATATTGCAAAGGTTCGAGCAAGAAGTCGATGAATATCCCCATAAACTTTTATAGCAGTGACAAAAACTCGTCCCGCGTGAGACCGGCCTGCCGTATGATAGCCCGCAAAGTTCCTATGGGAATATTTTTGCCTTCCGGCACAATGACCAGATATACTGTACCATCCGGACCCGTTTTGGTCAGGGCGTAATGACTCCCCTTTCCTCGTTTTGGCGCATCTTCGAAGCCAGCCGTGCGTAGTGTTTTCAAGATTTTTCTTGATGAGAGTGATGGCAGTTTACTCATGGAACAGCGACTTCAAGCGGTGCAGTGAAGTGATGTGGTGACTCAAGAACGGCGCGAATATCTTCCCAAATGCCTAATTGATGCGCATTTTCAAGATAGAGTTCAACAGCGTCTCTAAGCATGTCAATCGCCTCATCGGGGGTGTTGCCAAAGGAAGATACGCCTAATTCAGAGCACAGAGAGACATAACTATCATCTTCACGCCAGATTGTAGCAGTTAGTGTAGTTTGTTTCATAAATCTCTCCTACGAGATACAGTCTAATTCTATCATTCTTCCCCATCCCCACAGCAGGTATCGCCCAGGGCCAGTGCGCCGTTCTCGGTGGGTACCAAATGCAGGTGCCCTCCATAGGCGGCTAATAAATTCTCAGGGGTCAGTACCCCCCCTGGGGTTCCAATCCCGAGCATCCGTTGACTGAGCAGCATCACCTGATCGAAGCGTTGAGCAGCTATCTTCAGGTCATGTAAAGAAACCAGTACCGTTACATGGCGTTCTTTGAGATCATCCAAGATGCGGAAAACTTCCTCTTGGGAGTTAATATCTAGCCCGGTGAGGGGTTCATCCATCAACATCAATTCTGCTTCCTGAGCCAGGGCGCGAGCGATAAACATGCGCTGCTGCTGACCGCCGGAGAGCTGGCTGATTTGCCGCTTAGAGAGATGCGTCATCCCAACAACTTCCAACGCCCAGTGGACGAGATCCCAATCCCCCGCTTTGGGATTGCGGAATAAACCCATCTGGCCGACTCGCCCCATCATCACCACATCGGCCACAGTGACCGGGAAACTCCAATCGACCTGGCTGCGTTGGGAGATATAAGCGATGCAGATATGGCCTCGCGGCGCGTTCCCAAAGATATAAACATGCCCCTCGGTGGGGGGCAGCACACCAGCAATGATCTTGAACAAGGTGCTTTTTCCCGCTCCATTCGGGCCAACCACAGCCAGGCGGTCCCCAGCCCTTAGTTCGAAGGTCACCCCCTCTAAAGCTGCGCCGCTCTCATAACGTAGGCTTAAGCCCTCAGCCGAAAGGATAGGCGACTCATCATCATGCGGCTGGCGCTGTTTGCTCAGGTGTTGAGTAGTTTTTTGGAATTCTTGGAAGAGGGCCATGAGCGAGTTAGGAGTTAGGGGTTGGGAGTTAGGGCATCGACAAACGCAGTCGTATTGTAATGCATATATTTGATGTAGGTATCCGCTTCTCCGCCAGGTTGGCTGAGTGAGCCTGTGTAGAGATAAACCAGTTGAACCCCGGTATCTTCGGCAATGCGTTCGGCCAACGAAGGATTGACCGTATTACCCACAAAGATGGCCCGCACCCCCAGCCTCATGATCACATCTTCCATTTCCGCCAGTTCCTGCGCCGAGGGTTCGGAGAGTGTGCTGTAGCCGGGGATGATCGCGCCGAGTTGTTCAAAACCGTAGCGTTCAGTGAAATACCCATAGATCAGATGATCAGTGACAATGGCGCGGTTTCCTTCTGGAATTCGAGCTGCCTGCTCACGAATCCAGGCATCCAATTCTTCAAGCGCATCCTGATATTTTTCAGCGTTGGCCTGATACGCCTCAGCATGGACGGGGTCTAGTTCACTGAGCAATTGTTCAATATACCGAACCCAAACGATCACGTTGTTGGGATCGGTCCAGGTGTGCGGGTTACCACCTGCGTGTGTGTCTTCCTCCCCCTCATGCTCTCCTTCGTGGGCGCCTTCAAAATCCATGAGTTGTATTCCTTCAGAAAGCGACGCAACTCGTTCTTCTGCCCCTGCACTCTCGATCAGTTTATCCAGGAAATCCTCCAGGCCGGCCCCGTTGGCGAAGATAACATCGGCTTCAGAGACTTTGGCGATATCTTGCGGATTAGGATCGAAACTGTGTGGGTCTGTGCCTACAGGAAGCAGCACACTCAACTCAATCAGGTCACTGCCAACCTGAGAAACTACATCCCCGACGATGGTGGTGGTAGCCACGACCTTGAGTTTGTCTCCATCTATGGGCTGTTCAACTTGTTGATTGCATGCTGGCACAAATAGCATACTGGCAAAATAAACAAACAAAAATACATAAATCGGATTTTTCTTCATGATCTCTCCAAAGCGAAAAGCAATGATATTGAAAATCAGTTTCAATACGAAATTTTACTTCCCCATTCCATGGGTGTCAATCAACAAAAATCTTGGCCTGTCGCAAGGAAGCTCTCGAAAAATGGGGTGTGGGGCGTGCGCAACACGCCCCACACCCCATTTTTCGAGGTAATCCGTTCCTAAGACTAATCTAATCCTTATCAGTGCGACATTTGGAACAAAAGCCAAAGAATTGCAGCCAATGCTCTTGAATCTGATAGCCGCTTTCCTGGGCTACGCGCTCGAAGAGCATCTCAAGATTATCCCCCTCGAAGAACTCGGCTTTCCCGCAGCTTTGACAAATCAAAAGATGTTGGTGACCAGTAAATCCGGCAATAAAGGCCTGGCAGCCATCCGGGTGATGCACCCGCTGGATCAGTTCAAGCTGTTCCAGTTTCTCCAGCGTTCGATAGACGCTGACCAACCCCAAGGATGGATACTGTTCTCGAGCCAGATCATAAATCTCTGTGGCGTTGAGGGCCCGCTGGCTGTTAGCCAGGGTTTCCACAACCGCCCGCCGAGGACTGGTGAGACGATAGCCGCTGGCTTTCAAACAATCTAACCAGTCCTGTTTGTTTTCTGGGCAGGGAGATGATGTTTTTGTGGCCATTATGCGTTGATTGAAAAGTGAGGACACGTTTGCCGTTGTCCTCACTTGGGTAAGCTCTCTATGGGGATTACTCCATCCATCACGGTTACGGCGTTGGTGTCAGCGTGGAGACAGATCCAGGAGTTGCCTCAGCTTCCTCGCCGCCTTCTTCAGTGGGAACAGGGGTTACTAAATTGACTCGCACAGTCAATATCTGGCCAACATGAAGGGCATTGGGATCCTCCTCTAACTCTTCGTTCCTTTTGATGATGTCATCAACTGTGCTGTTGAAAAGTTGGGCGATAGCACCTAATGAGTCTCCAGGTTGGACCGTGTATTCAATCGGCGTACCAGGGGGCAAGTCCACAGGTACTGGCGTTGCCGTAGGCAATTCTGTCCCCGGTGGGGGGATCAAAATCTCATCGCCCACTTTGATGATCGGATTGGCTGGATCAAGCTCCAGGCGCTCGCGGTTGGCCTCGATCAAGACCAGGATATCCATTTCGAACTTATCAGCGATAGCATACAAATTATCCCCATCTTCAACCACATAGATCACCGGACCCGCTCGCGTGGGGGTAGGGCTGGCCTCTGGCGTATCCGTGGGAGGCGCTGGGGTTGCTGTCAGCGTCGGCGTGGGGGAGGGGGGAATCGGCGTAGTCGTGGACGTTTCGGTTGGCGTCGGCGTCTTGGATGCAAATATCGCGGCGAGATTGATCTGAGGCGTCTCTGCGCCGGTCAGCCAGAAAATGACGATCCCTGCTCCCGCGATCAGCAAGATACTCGCCAGGGCGAGGATCAGCTTGGGGGTTCGCTGCGAGCGCTGCTGTCGCTTACGATAAGCCTCGATAACTTCTTGAGGAGATTCTTGTTTGGCCATAATATTTGCCTCTACTCCGATAACTGTCAGGTTTGGATTCTACCCCATTTTTTAGGGGATAGCCAATCGCCGCCTTCAGCGCATAGGGCAATCGCATCTAAATTGCTTTTCGCCGAAATTTTCACCGCGAAGATGCCACGCTATGCGGGCCTACGGCCGAGCGCAAAGATTTTTGAGAAATGGCTGACAGCTTGCTTCATAATGGCTCTTTTCATCTCAACGGTGCCGCTCCTCTTTGCGAATTTATCATCATTTCTTCGCGTTCTTTGCGCCTTTGCGGTTCAAAAATAAGATGCGATTGCCCTACTTCACCGCATAACGCCCAACGAGTCCCAAATTGCCCAATCTTCTCCCGCCGAGCCATTGGCAAGAACGACTAAATAGAAGCGTACCGATTTACCATCCAGGGCGCTCAAGTCAACATCGATCTTTTTCAACGCGCCATCGCAGGTTTCGCTCCATGAACCCAGTTGAGTTAACGTGCCCATGTCGTTTCCTACGGTGTAGTAAATGCGGAAGATGGCATCTCCCGCGCCGCACGAGCCATCGTTCAGGGCAATAAAACCTAACTTACCTTGAATAGCATCGCCATTCCCAACCGTATAGGCAGGATAGCGACCAATGATGTATCCGTCATTGACCCACTTTGGATGCGTTTCTAAAATCTTGCCGGTTATTTTGCCGTCTTCCAATTTTTGCGTGTCTTTCACCATCGCAAAACCATCCGCATCCGTATCCGGGCCGCCGTAGTTGATGTCGGTATCGCCGGGGTTATTGAAATCTAAGGGGGATGTTCCCGTACCCCAGTCCGCGTGTTTAGCCTGGGAAATAAAATCGAACATCACGCCGGAGAGTTCAACAACCTCGATCTCAACCCAAAACGACTTCGACTGATCCCCCCATCCGAAGACCACGCCGCCAGGATTGCGCAGCTTGAAATAGCCTCGATAAACCCCCGGGTTATTGGGAGCCACCAGGTCAACAGAAACATCGACCTCGGCTCCCGGCGCTACAGTGCCACTGGTCAATTGCACAGAAGCCGGCGCGCTCATATTGTCACCGGAGACAAACACCAAATCGTAGCCAGAAGTCCAGGTGCAGGAGCCGCCGTTCTTCAAGCGCCAGATCTTCGTGAAGGATTCGCCAGGGTCCATATCCGTGCCATCGGGGATGGTCACATCGACGGGATCGCCAAAATCGATGTGATCACAGGGGATCGGCGTATTCGTTGGGGTGGGGATGGGTGTGCTGGTTGGCGGGATGGGCGTCTGCGTGGGCAGGGGAGTGGGGCTGTTTTCCTGCCCTGGAGCGGGCTGCTGGGTGGGGGCTGGGGCCTGTGGTGAAGCCTGCACCCCGGAGGCCGATTGTGTCATTTGGGCGGCCACCGTCTGCGCGGCCACCGTGTGGATCAGGCCAGACGGCTCCTCCGTGGGCACTGCCTTGCTGGGCAGATTGCATCCGCTGAAAAGAGCCAGGAGCAGCACTACGCTGAGCACAATAAATAATTGGGGTTTTGGAAATTGGGTCATGGTTTCACTCTCCTCACGAACGAACCGCGATAACAGTGTACAATGAGTTCCCAGGGAACGCAATGGGATTTAAGACCCTAAGGGTTTTCATGTTTAGATGTCACTGCGAGGAGCGTTTTTCGCTTTGCGTGCCGTTGGCAGCGACGTGGCAGTCTCCCACTTTGATGGTGGAGATTGCCGCACTTCGCTCGCCAACGGCGCGCCTACGGCGGCTGCGTTCGCAATGACATCGATGACTCACCCTGGGGTGGCTGCCGCGTTGAGGGGAATCAGCTCCCGCGCGAACGCGGACAGCGCGCCCTGCATCGACCAGGGTCCAGTCCAGGTAATTGTCACCGGCAAAGCTTTCCCCCGCAGGTCGTCATCCGATTCCACAAAGACTAACTTGTTGGTGGGGGTGCGCCCACGCCAGCGGCCGCGCACTTTCTCCTCGAAGAGCACTTCCACGGGTTCGCCCAGGTAGCGGGCGTTGATCTCGGCAGCGATGCCCGCTTGCAGTTCTTCCAACGCCCGGAAACGCGCCCACTTCTCTTCGTCGCTGACATCATCGGGTATGCGGCGGTCGGCCACCGTGCCCGGGCGGGTAGAATAGCGCGCCAGGTGGGCCACATCCAACTTGAGTTCAGCCAGCAGATCGTAGGTGCGCTGGAATTGAGTCTCGGTCTCACCGGGGAAGCCGACGATGATGTCGGTAGCGACGGATACCCTCGGAATTCGCGCCCGAATTTCAGCCACCAAGCGGCGGTAATCATCTGCTGTGTATTCGCGCTTCATGTTAGCGAGCACATTGTCGTCACCGGCCTGCACGGGCACTTCGATATGCGGCATGACCTTGGGCAGTTCGGCCACCGTCTCGAGCAGTTCAGTTGTCATCCAATTGGGATGCGAGGTCAGGAAACGGATACGCTCCAACCCTTCGACATCGTGAAGGATGCGCATCAAACCCGCCAGACTTGGGCCGTCGGGAATATCTACCCCATAGCGGTCGACGATCTGGCCTAACAAAGTTATCTCTTTGACGCCCTGGGCCACAAGTGAGCGAGCTTCTGCGAGGATATCCCCCACCGGGCGGCTGCGCTCGATGCCGCGCTTGTAGGGGATGATGCAAAACGTACAGGCGTGGGAACAACCCAAAACTACAGGCACGAAGGCCGAAACCAAAAACCCGCGCTCATCATCGGGCAAGGCCAATTCGCCATCCATGAAGGCGAAACGCCGCGAGGTAGCGGCATCCTCCTGAGCCTTGCTCTCATCCTGGGTGAGATGGGCGATCAACGGCCCGGGGTCGGAGGGCGGTGAGAAGACATCCACCATCGGGAAGGCCTGCTTCAATTTCTCATGCCCTTTGATGCCCACCAGGCAGCCCATCAGGTTGATGACTGTCTCGGGGCGTTTCACCTTGACCGGTTTGAGGGAGTTCAATCGACCGTAAGCTTTATCCTCAGCGCTCTGGCGCACCACACAAGTATTCAAGACAATCACGTCAGCTTCATCGGCAATGCGGGTAGGGGCATAACCCTGCTCTTCCAGGGCCGCCGCCACCCTGCGCGAGTCGGCCACGTTCATCTGACATCCAGACGTCCAAATATGATATTTCATGGGCGATATTATAGCATTTTTGGTCGGGGCTGGTTGTAGCCGGTGAACAGTAGACAGTAAACAGTAAGCAGTGAACAGTAAAATCCCGGGTGATAGGCCGCTCGGGACTTTTCTGTTCATCGCGCAGCACAGCGTAGCATCCCCTTGGGGAACCGTACACTGATACTGCTTCCTGTCGCCTGCACCAACAAACTTGCCCCTCCCGCCCTTTTGCCCTATAATCTGACACAATAGTACCCTTCGTCACCAACCCCAGACACTACACTCACATCACAACGGCGGGGAAGTTATGCCAGAGATGGGAAGGACTTCCGCAGGAAGCCAAGTGCATCCCATCTGAATACAAAAGCGGTCAGAAAACGCCCTTGCGCGCAGGAGAAGAAGTCCATGCCCAGAAAACCCCTTTCACTACTACTCACCCTCTTGATCGCCGTGCTGTTGATCGCCCAGCCCCTCTCGGTGGCCCGCGCCGCGACCATCAACGTGGACACCACCGATGACGAATATAACACCGACCCGGCTGAGTGTTCGCTGCGCGAAGCGATCCAGGCGGCCAACACCGACGCTGCCTTTGGCGGCTGCGACGCTGGCAGCGGTGACGACACCATTTCCCTGCCTGCCGGAATTTATACCTTCACCCTCTAGCGGTACAGGCGAAGACGACAACGCCACCAGCGACCTGGACATCAAGAGCAATATCACCATCAACGGTGACGGGGCCGGTACCACGATCATCGACACCAACGAACTCGACCGCGTCCTGCACGTCCACAGCGGCGATGTGACCCTCTCCGGCCTGACCATAAGGGATGGCAAAGCCCCTGATGGGGCTGACGGGACTGTCCAAAACGGCGGCGACGGCGGCGGAGTATATAACGAAGGCACGCTGACCATCGCGGACAGCACGCTCAGTGACAACCGCGCCGGGAACGGCGGTCCCGGTTCTTCCAGTACGAAAGCTGGCTCCGGCGGCGGGGTAATCCACGGGGGTGACAGCGCCATCCTGACGAACGTCACCATCAGCGGCAATACCGCAAAAGTAGGCGGTGGTATTTATTGTATCGAATGCAAGGCCCTGACTCTGGCCCATTGCACCGTTACCGGGAATACTGGCTACGGCGGGGGTATCCGTCATTTATATTACGGCGGCACAGTGCAACTCAAGAACACTATCGTAACTGCTAACGATCACCAGGGTGGGGATGGCTCCACCGACGATTGCAGCGGCACGATCACGTCCGCTGGATACAACCTGGTGGGGACAGGAACCGGCTGCCCCGATAATGGAACCACCGACCAGACTACTACTGACCCCAAACTCGGCCCCTTGCAG
This sequence comes from Anaerolineales bacterium, assembly GCA_016783125.1. GTDB lineage: Bacteria > Chloroflexota > Anaerolineae > Anaerolineales > UBA11858 > NIOZ-UU35. The sequence goes on along the minus strand of JADHXE010000074.1, from coordinate 7,287 downwards.
GATAACGGCGGTCCCACCCATACTCATGCCTTATTCGATGAAAGCTCGGCGCTGGACGCCATCCCTAACGGGACAAACGGCTGCGGCACAGATTACACCAACGACCAGCGCGGCAAAGTGTGCCCTGCCCCATCGGGCGGGAGTTGTGATGTCGGGGCTTACGAAAAGCAGTACCCTGATCTGGAAGCGAGCAAAACCAACGACACCGGCGGGGCGGGGTTTGTGGGCACAGCCTTCAACTGGACGGCTGCGATCTCCAATACCGGCGGCCTGGATGCAACATTCACAACCGGTCAAACCATTTTCAAAGACGATCTACCTGCAGCCGGCGCGACCCATGGTGCGGCAGCGGTGCAAAATGACAACACCACCGGCGCGGGCGCGGTCAAATGCGAGATCACCGGAACCACGCTCACCTGCAAAGCGTACGGCGGCGATGTCACCAGCGGCGCCAACACCGGCAAATTCGATGTAGTCTTTGATGTCACTCCAAATGCGACAGGTGATCTGGTCAATCCCGATGGAACGGGTGTCTGCCGGGTAGACCCCGACGGCCACGTGGCCGAAAGCGACGAGACCAACAACGACTGCATCGATACGGTCACGGTTGCGGCAGCAGCTGCTGCTGGTGGCGATGCTGCTGGCGGCGATAAAAGGACATTCAATACTAATAATACAGGCGGCAGTTATGCCTTCGGCCCGGTGAAAGTGACTGTGCGCTCCGGCGCGTTGGCCGGGGAGTCGGACTGCCGGTTGGTGATCACTGAAACTTCGGACGGCAACTTCCAACTCGGGGAGCGGATCTACGATATCAAGATAATCTGTGCGAGCGGGCACAAAACCAGTTTCGCCCCGCCGCTGTTGGTGTGTATCAAACCGGCCAACGCCCAACTGCAAGCCGCTGGCTGGAGCTTCAGCAATCTGAATATGTTCCACCAACATGCGGGCGGTCCATGGAATCCGCTCTACAACACCTATGAGAAAGACGGCTATCTGTGTGCGGAGATTGGGCAGTTGAGCTTGTTTGCCATCGGCGTGGGACAACTGCCCGCCACCGGATTTACCCCTGGCGTGGTGACTGCTCTTGGTGATCAGCCTGCCGAAAAAGCGTATTTTGATCTCGCAGGTGCGGATGTGGGGCGCACTTACCGCGAAGTGCACCCCACTTCCGCACACCTTGACAGCAATTTCACCCTGGAGATTCCCGCCCTCGATGTGGAAATGCCCATCGTAGGGATTCCGCTGACCGGGGAAGGCTGGGACGTTTCCTGGCTCGGAGAGTCTGCTGGTTATCTCGAAGGGACAGCCTACCCCACCTGGGCCGGCAACACCGCCATCACCGCCCACGTCTGGGATGCGGACAACAACCCCGGCCCGTTTGTGGATTTGCACACCCTCCAACACGGCGACGAGATCATCATCCACGCCTGGGGGCTGACGCACATCTACGAAGTGCGCGCTCTCACCGAGTTCCGCCCCGACAATCTGAGCGCCCTGCCGCATGACGAATATGATGTACTGACGCTGATCACCTGCATGGGCTACGACGAGTCCAGTGGGGAGTACGATTTGCGTTTGGCGGTCAGAGCTGTGCTGATGGATGTGGAAACGGAATAAAAGTCCGCATCCAGAGAAGTCTAGAATTTAGAAGCTCAACTTTTTGGCCCCCTTCGGGGTTCGGGGGTGCTTCGCAAAAAGTTGAGCTTCTTGGTTATCTCGCTGGTTGGATGCTATAATTTCACGGCATTATCGAGAAAACGCCTATCGGCAGAATCCGCCCCAAACACGGCAACCCACCCAGGAGTAGCTATGTACGATCCCCAGGAACTTGAACAGCTTATTAAAGAAATCGAACAGTGGGAAGAGAAGACCCTCAATCCAACCCTGTCCCGTTTCCCGGAACGTCAGGAGCAGTTCATCACGACTTCATCGGAGCCGGTGGAGCGGATTTACACCCCGCAAGATGTCAGCGACCAGGACTATGCCAAAGATCTGGGCATGCCGGGCGAGTATCCCTACACGCGCGGCGTGCATGCCACCATGCACCGCGGCCGCCTGTGGACGATGCGCATGTTTGCCGGGTTTGGCACCGCCGAGGAGACCAACCAGCGCTTCAAGTATCTGCTCGAACAGGGCCAGACGGGACTCTCGATTGCCTTCGATCTGCCTACCCTGATGGGCTACGATTCTGACGATTCCGAAGCCCTGGGCGAGTTTGGCAAGTGCGGTGTGGCTGTCGCCTCTCTCAAAGATATGGAAATGTTGACCGCTGGCATCCCCCTGGACAAAGTCTCCACCAGCATGACCATCAACTCCCCGGCGGCCATCATCTGGGCCATGTATATCGCCGCCGCTGAGAAGCAAGGCGCGCGTCACGATCAACTGCGCGGGACGACCCAGAACGATATTCTCAAGGAATATATCGCACAAAAAGAATATATCTTCCCACCGGAACCCTCCATGCGATTGGTGACCGACACCATCGAATTCGGCACAAATGAACTCCCCCAATGGAATACCATCAGCATCTCCGGCTACCATATCCGCGAGGCCGGTTCTACGGCTGCCCAGGAGCTGGCCTTCACCCTCTCCGATGGCATGGAGTACGTGCGCTGGGCTATAGACCGCGGCCTGGACGTGGATACTTTCGCCCCGCGCCTATCCTTCTTCTTCAACGCCCATAACGACTTCTTCGAAGAGATCGTCAAATACCGGGCGGCGCGGCGCATCTGGGCCAGAGAGATGCGCGAGACCTTTGGGGCGGTGGATCCCCGCTCGTGGCTGATGCGCTTCCATACCCAGACCGCTGGTGTCTCATTGACCGCGCAGCAGCCGCAAAATAATATTGTGCGGGTCGCCATCCAGGCTCTGGCCGCGGTTTTAGGCGGCACGCAATCCCTGCACACTAACAGCATGGACGAAGCCCTGGCGCTGCCCTCCGAACATGCCGTCACCGTGGCCCTGCGCACCCAGCAGATCATCGCCGAAGAATCGGGTGTAATCAACACCATCGACCCCCTGGGCGGTTCTTTCTTCGTCGAGGCGCAGACGGACCGCATCGAAGCCCAGGCTTATGATTATTTCCGACGAATAGAAGAATTAGGCGGCGTGCTGCCCGCCATCGATAAGGGTTTCTTCCAGGGCGAAATCTCCGATGCCGCCTATCGTTACCAACGCGAGATCGATCTCGACGACCGGGTGATCGTGGGCGTCAATGCCTACGCTGAAGACAAACCCATCTCTATCCCCATCCTGGAAATGGACCCGCAAGGTTACGAACATCAGGTAGCCCATTTGAATGCCCTGCGGGCAGAACGCGATAACGGCCGCGTCGGGCAAACCTTGGATCGCCTGCGCATCGCCTGCCAGGGGGCAGAGAACACCATGCCCCACATCCTGGAAGCCGTGCGTGCCTACGCCACCCTGGGCGAGATCGTGGGGGTGATGAAAGAAGTCTTCGGTATCTATCAAGAACCCACCTGGATTTAGTGGAATCCCGAAAAAAGGGTGTGCATGGCGCGTAGCGCCATGCACACCCTTTTTTCGGGTCTTATTTATTTGTGGATTGATCTATGAAAAAATCCCCTCTCCTCTGGTTCGCACTTCTCTTGCTCATCATCACCGGGTACACCCTGCTTGGCCCGGCGGAAGCTACCCTCGGCACGAATGTGCGCGTAGTTTACCTGCACGCCGCCTGGGTCTGGGCGGCGCTGGCATCCCTGATCGCTGCCGGGCTGGTCGGGTTAGTCGGCATCATCGCTCAACGCTCCACGCTCCACCGTTGGTCCCGCTCCCTGGGCCGTACCGGTCTTTTCTTCTGGATCACTTATCTGCCCATCTCCCTCTGGGCCATGCAGAGCAACTGGAACGGCCTTTTCCTGGCTGAGCCGCGCTGGCGCGTGGCCCTGGTCTTTGCCATCGGCGGCATCCTGCTGCAAATCGGGCTGATACTGCTTGAAAACCCCATCTGGGCTTCGGGCTTCAATCTTGCATATGTCATCGCGCTGCTCGTTGCGCTGCAAACTACCACCAAAGTGATGCACCCTCCCGCGCCAATGCTAGAATCAGATGCCTGGCGTATTCAGCTTTACTTCGCAACGTTGACCATCCTGGCAATGCTGGCAGCCTGGCAGATGAGTCGCTGGTGGCTAGCCAGAGAGAAATCAACCCGATGAGTTCTTTCTCCCGTCAAATTACACAAGACTTCAAAGCCATCGAGCGCCCACTGCGGGTGCAGATCCTGATCTTCACCTTCATCCGCCTGGTCTTCAACACCCTGTACCGCATGGTATATCCTTTCCTGCCGGTTTTCAGCCGCGGCCTGGGTGTCGATATCTCCACTCTATCGCTGGCGTTGACCAATCGTTCTTTGGTAGGCATGTTAGGCCCATTCCTGGCTGCCATCGCCGACCGCCGCGGGCGCAAAGTTGGAATGTTGTTTGGGGTAGGCATGTTCATCGCCGGGGTGATCATTATGGTGATCTGGCCATCCTTCCCTGCCTTCGTCATCATGCTGATTCTCACCACCTTGGGGAAATACGGCTTCGACCCCTCCATGCAGGCCTATCTGGGGGATCGCATCCCCTACCAACGACGCGGCCTGCCGATTTCCATCACGGAGTTGGGCTGGTCGCTTAGTTTCTTCCTTGGAATTCCGCTGATCAGTTTTTTGATTGCTCGCAGAGGCTGGACATCCCCCTTTCTAATTCTGGCCCTCTTAGGGTGCGTGGCGGGGTTTGTGCTGCTCTGGCTTGTTCCGCGTGATACTGTCTCCAATGAGGGTCAAACCAATCTTTTAGGAAACTTTCGAGAGGTACTCAGTTATCCCCCGGCATTGGCCGGACTATTTGTTGGGCTATCGGGATCAGTAGCCAACGAAGTCATCAACTTGATCTTTGGTGTTTGGATGGAAGATTCCTTCGGGTTGATGATCATCGCCTTGGGGGGCACCGCCGCGGTGATCGGTTTGGCTGAACTGGGGGGCGAAACCCTGGTGGGCGGGTTGGTAGATAGAATTGGAAAAGAAAGCGCAGTTAGAGCGGGCTTGATCACCAATTGTTTTGCCGCGCTGATATTTCCCTTGGTGGGGAATAGCGCCGCTGGTGCCGTGATGGCTTTATTTTTATTCTTCATCACATTTGAGTTTATGCTGGTCAGCAGCATCCCCATGATGACCGAGATGATGCCCGGCGCTCGGGCCACACTGATGTCCTTCAACGTAGCTGGCCTATCCCTGGGGCGCGCTATCGGAGCACTAATTGGGCCGTCACTTTTCGCCTGGGGGATCGGAGCCAGCGCGGGGGCAGCCATCATTTTCAATCTTCTGGCTATCCTGGCCCTACGATGGGTGCGTGAAGCCGTGGACTAGTACTGCTTGGCACAAATTCGCCAGCGGTTCGTAGTGAGCGATTTATCGCTCTTTGAACGACTGAAATCGTTACAGCAAAACCGCGGTGAACTTCTGCTAACGTGTACCAGCTTCCTCGGCGGCGGGGACACCGACCTGTGCAGGAAAAATGGGATTTCTACTGAACACGGTTAGAAAATAACAATTCGGCATCTAAAAATAGGACACGGATGCCACGGACGCTTCGCTTTGCGTACCTTCGGTATGACGTGCCTACGGCAACACGGATTTTTCCCTTTATTATTTCGCTTTATCCGTAAAATCTGCAATGGTCAACAATGATGATAGACAGCCGCAGACTTCCGCACCCCGGCGTCCGCCCGGACACGCTTTGCGTCCCTTTGGGAAAGTGTCCGGGCTAGGAAGCGGCGCCCCATGAATGGGGCTTGTGGGCCATGTGACGTTCGAAAAAGTCCGATTTTGCTAGCCCGGAGATTGATCTCCGGGTGGACTTTATCCGTAAAATCCGTGTCGCCGCGCTTTGCGGCCTACGGGCAGGCGCGCCTGTGGCGTCCGTGTACAAAAAAATGTTACTCTATGCCCGTTGCGAATATCGCACCAGAAATGAATAGGGTGTGTTTCAAACGAGCGGAAAAGTTCCGGAAATAGGGGTGTGCGGGGGGTCGCAAAGCGCCCCCGCACACCCCTATTTCCGGGTTTACTTCCACTGGAATGAAACGCACTCAAATGAATATCTTCAAAATTACGGGGGCAAACGAATGAATTCGTAGCTGCCCTGCAAAATCCACCTATGTGGATTGGAATTATCAACCAGCGCAGATCGGTTTCGCAGGGCAGGGTCGATTTCGCCGAAGGCGTGCATAGCAAATCTATTTAGCCCAACTTCCGAAGTCTAACTGCACAGGTGAATATCATCCGAGAGTACTATCGTCCTCTTATCCACGTTCATCGATTCCTGTATAATCTTCACAATGAAATCACGCATTCTTTTTAGCCTATCCATCTGCCTGATACTGCTCGGCTTCACGCTGCCAGCCATGGCTGCCCCCCCGCTTCAGGCGACAGTTTTCCCCTCGCCGACCCCCGGCCCGGACGGACGGATCATTTATCTTGTCCAACCAGGGGATACCCTCTGGCGCATTGCCGCCCTGGCAGATATTTCAATTGATCAATTACGAGCTTTGAATAATCTTACAGCTAACGATGTGATTGCCCCAGGGGATGAGATATTCCTCGGTTTGGGCGGACCAGCCACCCCTATCCCCCCCGACCAGCCAACCGTCACGCCCACGCCGTCAGGCCCGACGCCCACCCCAGAAATCGGCTATGGCACGCTCTGTGTGATCCTGTATGATGACGTCAACGGCGACGCCATCCGTCAAGAGGAGGAGCCGTCTATTCCGGGTGGTAGAATCAGCATTGCCAACGCTGACGGATCGATATCGATCACCGAGGATACACTTGGTGGCTTAGATCATTTTTGCTCCGAAAACCTTAAAGAAGGGGAATACAATATCACGGTCGGCATCCCCGATGGCTATAACCCCACCACAGCCTTCAACGCCAGCATCATTTTGAACGGCGGAGATGAAACCTATCTGGACTTTGGCGCCCAACCCAACTCGGAAACATTGGCCGAAGCCCCAGCGCCCATCGGAACAGGCAAGTCTCCTTTGTTAGGCATCATTGGGGGGATTGTTTTGTTAGCGGGAATCGGCCTGGGGATTTACGCCGCGGTGATGAAGAAATAAGCCCGAACTCCACAACAACAAAGAATAGAAAACTACTGACGAAAAACCAGTATTCTTACCCCGTTTTAGCTTCAAAGAGGCCTTGCTGGTTTGTTAGAACAGGACTTACGCAGATGAATGAAAAATATACCGAAAATAAGGGGTGTGCAGGGTTGCTCCGCAACCCTG
>JADHXE010000073.1 GCA_016783125.1 Anaerolineales bacterium | reverse complement strand
GTGAGCGGGGTGTTTCACACCCCGCTCACCCCCAATTTTCGGTATTTTTTCAACGAACTGTGTAAGTCCTGTTTATAAATCTTTCTTAGCGTCTCTGCGGTGAATTCTTGTTTATTATCTTCTATTCGTCTTGCAAAAGCTATCAACTCTCGTCATTCAGAGGGACGATGCGTTGACGGATGGCGAAGATAGCAGCCTGGGTGCGGTCGGCCAGCTGTAATTTGCTGAGGATATTGCTGACGTGGGTCTTGACGGTTTTTTCACTGATTACAAGGGATTCGGCGATCTCACGGTTATCCTGTCCCTGGGCGATGAGTTTCAGCACCTCCGGTTCGCGCGGGGTCAGGCTCTCCAATGAGGGAGCGTCCCCGGAGATTTCCTCCATTAGACGTTTGGCGATGCGGGGATGCAGACGCGCCTCGTGCCGGGAGGCGGCTCGCACTGCCTCGATGACTTCTTCGGGCAGCGAACTCTTGAGCAAATAACTCAGTGCTCCAGCCTTGATAGCCGGGAAGACCAGGGCATCCTCGTGGAGGCTGGTGAGCACTACTACCTGTGTGTGCGGGCTGATCTGGCGGATCTCCCGCGTGGCTTCGACGCCAGTCATCCCGGGCATGACTAAGTCCATCAGCACCACATCGGGGAGCAGTTCGCTGATTTTCTCTATGGCAGACTCCCCATCTTCAGCCTCGCCAACAATTTGAAGATCGTCCTGAACTTCAAGCAACTGGCGCAATCCCTGGCGTACGATGGGGTGATCATCGACGATGAGGACGGTTATGGTTTGGGCTGCTTTACTCGTAAAATTCATTGTCCATCAGTGTAAGTAATTCGTAAGGGTTAGCTCGCCCCAATCGTTTGCCCCGAACACAATCTGAATGCCCGAATAATTTACCTAGATTCAATCCGAAACTCTCGCAAATTGATGATGGCTCCAACTGTCGCTAGGAAGTTCATCCCTAAAATCCCATTGATCTCAAAGCCATAATCCATTCCGCCTATTTCTATCTCAAAATGATCTAATCGCTGTTCCCCGACTTGTACAAAATCTATTTCTCGACTGAAAACTGTTTCGCTCCCACCTACTCCGCGAATTGCATACAATTTATCATCTGGCTCAGGGGTTACGTTTATTGTTGCCAATACATCCGCCGCAAATATCGTACTGGCTGACCCTGTATCTACGAGCACATTGTCTATCTCGATTGCTTCCCCTTGATTACTTATCATGACTGTTGTAAACGGAAGTTCATCCTTGAGCAACAACTGCATTGTTTCTCAGAATCCCATGCCACTTCCGCTCTTGAATTTCTATTTCTTCGCGACTGGTATGTACAAAGTAAAAGTCCCGCTGTGGATATTCTTGATGCAGCTCACGGTAACGGCTCATCGCAGCACTGCCATCTTTGCAAGTTTCGATGACTGCCAGGCGATCTAATTGTCTTTGTCGCTGTTGAGTGGTATGCGCTTCTAAGGCTTCTACGATCAGCCATTGATTCGGATACGCTATTCGTGTTTCAGACCATAACATATTCTTTCTCCTTCAATACGATTATAGCAAACTAATGCTCGACTTTTCCTACCAGAATAAAGTTCCCAATAATCTCAGCAGCATGGAAGTAGGCGAGTTAACTGCTGGTTACTGATCAACTTCAAGGCTGATCTTTGCTACTACCGTTGTTCCTTTCCCTGGTGTGCTTTCTATCAGCAAACGGCCTCCGGTTTCCTGCGCCCTTTCCTGCATACTGCGCAGCCCCAAAGAGAGGGGAGATGCACCCGCATCCGTATTGAAGCCTTTCCCGTCATCGCTGATCTGCAAGGCAACTTGATCTATAGCGTATTCCAGCACGAGGCTGACTTTACTTGCCTCAGCGTGGCGGGCGATATTGTTGAGCGTTTCCTGGGTGATGCGGTATAGGGCCTGCTCAATGTTCAAGGGGAGTTCCCGTTCCCCGCGGATGGATAAATCGATGGGAATTTCGTGCTGTACTGCCCACTTTTTTGTTAACTCGGTGATGGCAGGAGCTAATCCTTGATCTTTCAGGGATGCGGGCCGGAGTTGTTTGATGAGGGCATCCATCTCCAGGTGGACGTCGCGGGCTTGAGTCTCTAGTTGAGTCAGTCGCTCGGTTGCTAAGCCAGTGTCTTTTTCGAGCAACTGACGGATGGAGTTGGCCGTCAGGCTGAGGGCGAAGATTTGTTGTTTGACGGCATCGTGCAATTCGCGGGCCAATCGATTGCGTTCCTCGACTGATGCCAGAGCCCGCGCCTCCTCGGCCAGCATGGCGTTGCGTTCGGCCAACGAGCGCAGATCGTGCATTTGCGCCGCAAGTTGGTTGGTCATGGCGTTGAACTGCATCCCAAGCTGGTCGATCTCGTCGCTGCCCTGAACCGAAACCCGGCTGGACAGATTTCCGGCGGCCAGAGCTGCGCTGGCCTGGCTCAATTTACGCAGGAGCCGGCTGAAAGATAAAGACAGCCATCCCCCGGCGACGCCTGAGATCAGGGTGGCGATCAGCGCTGCACCCACCAGCACGATGACCAGCGCAGTGATCGTCTGGGTGGAGCTGAAGGGGGCATCGACGCCGCCAGCCCGGTAATAGATCCAACCCAAATGCTCGTTATCGACGCTGATGATAGCCGCCTGGCCGATATGATCTTTTCCTTCAACAGAATAGGCAACCAGATCAGATGGATATTCTGAAGTGAGTTCATTGGTATCGGTTTGGAACAAATCCAGGTCAAACCCAGGAAGTTGGCTCAACTTAGGGTATGAACCTACGGGATAACGCTACGCATCATTGCTGCCGGCCACGCGTCCATCTGGGTCGAGGATGATGATCCAGTCCTCGTAATAGATATCTTCGCTATCGTCTATGTCGGTGATGGGGGCAAAACCGATATCGAAAATGTGTTCCTCGGCAAATTCATCGGTCAGGGGATCGCCATCCAAGAAAAAGACGATATCATCGGCGATATAGTAAGCTTGATCGCCGACCCAAAGCGCGGGGAAGTCGGTACGTAGGTAAATCAAGTAGCCGCCCAGGATTAATGTGACCAGGATGACTACGGAGATCAGGGTGACGACAAGATGGGATAGAGTGAGTTTGAGTTGCAGTCCGAAGCGCATATTAGTTCCGTAGGTGACAGTCACTTTCCGAAGGACTTCCGCAGGAAGCCAAGTGACTGTCACCTCTTTCCATTCTTATGGTAACACAGGTAAGCTTTCTACAACTTTGATCATTTCATCTGTGGAGATGTTGCCTTCTACGACGATGAACTGCCCATTCTTGATGAAAGTGGCGATGCTGTAGGGGCCGTATTCATCAGTCCAATCTTCGAGCAAGGCGTCGATACCGTTGATGGTTACCAACTCACCATCGTAGGGTTCGTAGTCGGCGGCATCAAGCCAGTCGTCCAGGGTGTCATAAGGGCTGTCGCTGGCGGTGATGTCGATGTAATCATCCTCGCCGGGGCCGTAGAAGTCGATCACGGTGGCTGTTCCGCCGCCGGGGATGTACCAGATGGCTTCTTCGCCGAAATCCGCGGCTTCTACCAGGTAAGCTTCAATGAATTCGTAACCTTCGGGCAGGTAGGATGGGATCAATTCGGCAGGAGCTTCAACTTCTTCATAGCTTCTTTCGTCCCAATCTTCGCCCCAGTATTCTTCGGGATCAAGCAGGGCTTCTACTTGCGGCGGCGTGAAGTTGGGAACTGAGAGCGTCTGGGCGGGTTCTTGGGGCTGGCCGGCGGCGGACACGCTAACGGTATAAGGTGAGAATTCACAATCGTTCTCATTGTCTATCTGGTCAATGTTCAGGATGACCAGGTAGAGATGGTCGAGTTGACTCGCATCTACAACCGCCAGGTTTTCACTCATGGAGAATAGTTTGGCTTGATCTCCTCGGAGGCCGACCAGCATCCCTTGCAGATAGTCGGCGTTTAGTTCCACGGAGGTAATTCCATTTGCCAGAACTTCAACATAATCCGCGGCCATCTGACCGACGCCGTCGTTGGGGATGAAGTCTTCCCCCGGGGCAGCCTGGCCCTCTAAACGTACGGTCGGGTAGTCAACGCCCTCTTCGAAGCCGCGGGTCAGCAGGGCTACAGAAAAGCCCCGGAAGGTGTCATCCAGCGTAGCGCCTGCATCGGCCAGGGCAGTCTGCAGCGGTTCGTAGCCATCCAGGTCACGGGCGTGTTCCCAGATAGCGCGCACGGTTGCGTGCCCGTAAAGTTCGGAGATATAGCGCAGGAAGATCCACTCACCGTACCAGTGATTTTCATCTTCGACGCGCTCTTCGCCGCCATAGGTTATTTGGCAAGAATCAGGAGCTTTGAAGACGGCCGGCAATTCTTCGTTGGCATCGTTTAAATCGTCGTATACTTCGTCCTGCATCCAGGTGGCAGTGGCTTCCCAGAGCCAGTCGGCGGGTTCTTCGCCATCGTAGCCGAATTGGATGGCGTGATTGAACTCGTGGGCCGCGGTGGAGCGTATGATATCCAGCACGGTATAGCTTTCGATGGCGAATTCTTCCATATCGGCATAGTCGTTGTCCAGCACCATGAAGGAGGCGGATGCGCGGCTTTCGACAGCATCTGTATTGGGGTTATCTCCAATTTGGGTGTTTTGGCGGTAGCGTTCGCCGCTGCCGCCTTCGACATAGCCGAAGGTGCCATCCCAAAGGATATCTTGCAGGTAGACATCGTAGCGGTCATCGCCGCCGATGCCGTCATCGGGGGGCGGGGCGGCCCAGCCAAATTGATCGATTTCTACATCCCAGACGTGCTCCAGGGTTTCAGCTATCGTGTTGACATAATCGTCTGACAGCACGGCATCGCGCCCTTCTTGGGTGTAGTGGATGCGGAAATGTTCTGTGTCCTGGGTTTGTTCTGCGCCGCTCAGAATGGGGCGGTCGAATTCGTCGAATTCGAAATCATCCCAGTCACAGTCCTCGCAATCGTCATAATCATCGGACTCGGCATCTTCATCCACATCACTAGATGTTGCTGGAGCGGTGGCTTCAACATCGTCAGTGGGAGGGAATGAAGATTCTTCTGTAGGTTGAGCGGCTTCTTCGGCAACATTGTCAACATCCAGGGCATTAGCCACTGTGGCGCAGCCCATCGTTATAATCAAGGCGACGAGCGCAGCTAAGATAAAGTAAGGTTTGGTTTTAGGGGACATGAGAATCTCTCTTTGTAAGGAGTAGGGAGTATGGGAGTAGGGGAGATGCACAACTGGTAACTGAACACTGGCCACTGCTCACTGATTCTGCTCCCATGATACTGGAAAACCCCTCTGGGCACATCGGCCCTGGGGTGTAATTTCCCCTCGGTCTACGGTATGAGAAGGCTCACGCGAAGCCGCAAAGACGCCAAGTTTTTTCTATTAATTTTGCGTCTTAGCGGCTGCCCGAAGGGCCGCATAGCGTGGCGTGCGTGAGATTATTTGATGATCATCGCCAATGCATTGCCGACAACGAATACTCCTAGCAAAACCCAGATGATGAGTATATTCCCCCCTTGGGTTGTGAAATATAACCCCGCGGAGGGGATGACCATCAACAAGAAGGCCGTCAGGTGGGATTCGAATTTGTGTTCACGTATCCAGGATAACATTTTATATCCTTGTCCTCACTACTTGGACCCCTCCCCAGCCCTCCCCGATGTCGGGGAGGGAGCCTTTGTTCCCCCGTTCACGGGGGGATAGAGGGGGGTTATAAAACATCATCGTAGTAGAAAGCGCCGGGGAAATCGTCGGCGACTTTTCTCTCCTTACCGCTCCAACTCTCGATGTTGATACGCAGCACAGCGGTGACTTTCATATCGGTGTCGGTGGTGGGTTCGTAATCCACGTTGGGCTTCAGGTGAGGGAAGTACTTATCGCACAATAATTGCAGGCCGTGCTTGGCTTCGTCGGAATCTTCAACCACGTGCAGACGCCCAAAAGCTACCATGCCTGCGAATTCCGTACCGAAATTCATAGCGCGCTCCCCGGGGAGCAAGCGGCCCGCCTTATTGGCAGTGAAGCAGACTTTGGGGGCTTCAACGGCGTTCTCAAAGGTGCGGCCTTTCATTGCTCCATGCATGTAGATGGCGTGGGCGGTTTCATCGTAGGCGAAGTTGCGCGTCACCAGAAAGGGCTGGTCGCCCTGCGCAGTTGCCATTGTGCCGAATTCGGAGCGAGCCAAAAATGCCTTGATCCAGGCATCGTCTTTGCCGCGCTCTCTGCGGCGGATTTTTGTGTAGTCTTCGGTTGTACTCATTATCTCTCCATGTCTACAGACAAAGTATTCCGAAATTTGGGGTGGGGGGGGTGCGGCGCACCCCCCACACCCCAAATTTCGGGTTTCTCCAATGCAAGTTAGATCAAAAACGTGCCAAATATGGATAGGACGCTGACTAATAAAATCAGCAACCCGGTATAAACCAGCATCTTACGCATGACTTCGCCTTCTCGTCCGGCCATGCCGCCGGTGCTGGCGCCGACCACGATCTTCGTGGGGGCGATTACTGATCCCAGCGCTCCGCCCGAGGTCTGCGCGGCCAGGATCAAGGCCACGCTGTAGCCCAACAACTCAGCGGTGCGCTGCTGCAATGCGGCGAAGACCACGTTGGAATTGGTGTTGCTGCCGGTCATGAAGGCTCCCAGCGCCCCGATCCAGGGGGAGACTGCCGGGAAAGCCGCTCCCACGCCCTCTGCCAAACCGCGCGCCAGGGTTTCGGTCATGCCGGCGTGCTGCATCACCACGGCCATCGCAACCATCGAGGCGATGCCCACGCTGGATGACATCACCCGCCGCACCGTGCCGCTGACGATGCGCTTCGCAGCGCCGCCTTCGGCGTACCAGCCAGCCCGTTTGTAGATCAGATAAGCCAGGACGGATGAATACAAAAGGATCGCTCCGGCATGGCGGAAAATGGGGATGTCGCGCCCGGAATCCGCCGCTGTGGTATATCCTAATGTGGTTTCCACCGCGGGAAAATTCAGGCTGAGCTTGACTCCCCCGAGCGTGTTTCTGACCCCGGGGATCAACTGTATCCCCAAAGTGATCGCAATCAGCACCGCGTACCCGGAGATGGCAATCCCCAAGGAGCGCAGATCCAACTCCCCATTATCTTCCACTTTACCTCGATAACGCCGCGCCAGAGGATAGGCCACCAGCAGACCGGCCAGGCTGCCCAAAAAAGCACCGATATTCCATAGCCCTGATGTGGCAGCCAGATACTGAGCTGTGCCCATAACCAGGCCCAAAACCAAAACCGGGACAATAAGACGCCGCATCGCGCTCCAGCCTCCGGCAGCATGAGCTACCATCAAGCCAACCCCGACGCCAGCGATTCCCAGGAATAATGCTGAAGGTGAAGCCAGGACGGGCCAATCCAGACCCGTTGCGGCCATCATGGCGTTGAACGACGATCCCAGCGAGCCAAAGGTCACCGCCCAGGAGTGACCGATGGATGGGATCACCACAGCTGATAGTGGCGCAAAGCCAATTCCACCCATAATGGGTGCGATCACCGCGATGGGAACGCCAAAGCCGCCTACACCCTGGATAAAGGATGCGAAGACCCAGCCAATGATCAGGGCTTGCATACCTTTGTCGGCGGTTAGATGGGGCAAAGCTTGGGCAAACACTTTTATGGCCCCGGACTCATCAGCCACCCGGAAGAGCAGAAAAGCCATCCAGATGACGAACAGCACATCGATGGTGAGCAGTAGCGCTTTGGTGTGGGCAACGGCCAGCAAATCTGGGCCGGCGCCAAAGAAAGCCACGGCGACGACCAGTGCGCTGAGATATCCTGCCGCGCCAGCCCTCGATGCGCCCCAACGAAGTCCGACCATCAGGGCCAATATGATAGCGATGGGAGTGAAAGCGAGTAAGAACATAGATGAGTTTTTAGAATAGGCAATCGAAGATTGAACATCTGATTTTTATGAGGAAGCCAGGAATGAGCGAAGCCAGATTCCTGGCTTCCTGATTTCCTCATAAATAATCGCGTTGAGTGAATGTTCAACTTTTTCTTGATGAATACAACATGAAGTGATTCTCAGTGTTATTCGCGCGGAAAGCGTATTCCCGGCTCGAAGCGAGAGCGAGCCTCTTTTAGAATTTCTTCATAGAGTTCTAAGTTACGGTCTTCCAAATGATCGAAGTTTTGCAAACTCTTGCTCCCCCAGGTGATGTATCGTAATGGGTCAGGATCGAGTTTGGCAGCAATAATTTCCTCGGTGCCTCGGGCCTGAGCCAATCGCCAGGCAATGGGTGTGACGATCATACTATGGCCGAACCCGTAATTGCCACAGGCATCTGACCCAACCAGATTGCTGGCAACCACATAAACATGGTTATCATAGGCGCGCGCACAATTGGTTATGTACCAGATATCATAGCTGCGTTGAAGAGCCGAGGCCCTGACGATGATGTCGGCACCCTTGACAGCCAGCAGGCGTGAAAGCTCCGGGAAGTCGCCGTCATAGCAGATGATCATGCCGATATTCCCCAGGGGCGTCTCGAACACCTCTGCCTGTGTACCGACCTCTGCCCAGCCGCCGCCATCGCGTCGTTCCCATGGGGCAGGGTGTGTTTTATCGTAGATGCCCACAATTTCCCCATCGGGGCCGATCAGGATGGCAGAGTTATAGACTGATCCACGCTCTCCAGAGCGACGGTATGACGGCCAGACGACGTGGACGCTTAATTCCTGGGCGGTTTTCTGAATTTTTTCTGTGATCTGGCCGGGTGCTTCATCGACTAAATCCCATAATCCTTCCGCAGACAGCCCAGTCTCATAGCCTGTGGTCACTGTCTCTGGAAAAACAACTAATTCTGCATCATATTCAGCGACGGCCTTTTTCAGCCATGTAACTCCCTTGTCGATATTCGCCTGCACTTCATTAGGGGTGATGGAGATTTGTACACAGGCAGCGATAAATTCTTTCATCAAAAGCCTCCTATAAAGTGATGTGTTTGTAGTGGCGCACGATAGTGCGTTCTCGCCTGCGCTGTGCGCGCCCTGTAGGCGAACGGGCACTCTCGTGCCCTACTACGAACCCATCATTTAGATTGCTCCCTGCTCTTTGAGTTTGGATACATCATCAGGGGAGTAACCCAGCAACTCGACCAGTATTTCTTGTGTGTGTTCGCCAAGCAGAGGCGGTGGATGGTGCACTTCCGCCGGGGTCTGCGATAGTTTATAAGGAAAGCCGGTGAGTTGTACAGTACCTGCTGTGGGGTGCTCTATCTCCAATGCCAGATTGCGCGCCTTGGCTTGAGGGTGGGCAAAGACATCAGGTATTGTGTTGATGAGGCCGCAGGGAAGACCAGCCTTCTTTAGAGCAGCAAGCCACTCGTCAGCATCGCGAGTTAGAAGAGTCTCGCTTAGTACTTCCATTAGTGCATCTCGGTTGGCCAGACGATCACTATTTTTTGCAAAACGAGGGTCGTCTTTTAGCTCCGGATGACCAATCACTTCGCACAACAATCCCCACTGTCTGTCGTTGGCCGCCCCCAAGACGAACCAGTGATCTCGGGCTTGAAAGGCCTCATAGGGAGTGAGATTGGGATGGGCGTTGCCGTAACGCCGGGGTTCTTCCCCTCCGATTAGACAGTTGGAGGCTACGTTTGCCAGCAGGGCTACATGCGCATCGAGCAATGACATATCCACCAATTGTCCCTCTCCAGTGGTGTCGCGGGCGCGCAACGCCGCTAATATTGCTGTTGCTGCAAACATCCCGGTATTGATGTCTATGATGGGTATCCCTACTCGAGATGGTGGTCCCTCCACCGGCCCGGTGATACTCATCATGCCTCCCTCGGCCTGGAGGATAGCATCGTAACCGGGGCGTTCGGCGTGAGGGCCGGTGCGTCCATAACCGCTGATGGAGCAATAAACCAGGCGCGGGTTCAGCGCATGTACATCTTCATACCCCAGCCCCATTTTATCTAAAACGCCAGTTCGAAAATTTTCAACCATCACGTCAGAGATTTTGACTAATCGATGGATGATATCTTGCCCCTCACTGCTCTTCAGATTTACCGTGATGCTGAGTTTATTGCGATTTGTGGAAATGAAGTAGGCTGATTCTCCTGGGTAAGGGCCGTAAGGTTCGCCGACAAAAGGTGGCCCCCAACCTCGACTCTCATCTCCTCTTCCAGGTCGTTCTATCTTAATTACGTCCGCTCCCAGATCGCCTAACATCATCGTGCAGTAAGGGCCTGCCAGGGCGCGTGTGATATCCAATACTCGGATGTTTTCCAGTGCTTTCATGATACGATCTCCGCGTGTGGGTAGCTTAGCGTAATTTCAAAATCTTACCACTTAACGGCTGCGAGTATACCACCAGATGCTCAACGTCCCCAACAACAGTGCGGGAATCAATACTAATCCGGCCTCAGGCCCAAAAGCGCCCCCTGTCCAGAGGGTAGGCCCCTTTACCGTTTGAAGGACCAATCGATAAGACTCTGTACCGCTGACCTGGAAACCGAAGACAGTACCCTCGAAGAAGTTCCAGCCGATATGCAGGCCGATGGGCAGCCATAAGCTGCGCGTGCGGATGTAGGCATAAGCCAAAAAATAACCTGAAACCAGCAAACCCAACAAGGGCGCCCAGGCGAAGCCGGGATTAGCGTAATGGGCCAGAGAGAAGAAGAGCGAGGAGATGAAGACGGCCCAATCCAGGCCCTGCCTTGAGGAGCTTCTTCCCGAACGGGTCAAGCCTTCTGCCAGGTTTTGGAGCCAATAGCCGCGCGCCACCAACTCCTCTTGCCAGCCAACGGAAATATAGATCGCCAGCATGATCAGCACTTCGCGGGCAACTCGACCTGAGTTTTGAAACTCCCAGGCGAAGCCATCGAAGGTCAACCAGCCCGCACCCCACTCGATGGCATAGATCAAGCCCATCATCGCCGCGGTGAGGGCAAAGCCGAAGAACAAATCCCCCAAGGCTTTCCAGTTTATTTTCAACCCCAGGCTGACAAAAGAACGCTGATCCACAAAACGGCGAGCGAGAATGACCGAGATAGTGATGCCGCCCAATGCTACCAGGCTGTTGATGAATAAAAAAGAGAAACCCTGCCGTTCTGCCCAGATGAAGAGCGGCGAGACGATAACCCCAAAAGCAACCAGCGAGGCCGCCAGGATGAAGAAATGAACAAGCAAGCGCCACCCGGCCCGCAGTCGATCATCGGCGGGGTTGATGAAGACAGTTGTGATGAATATTTTTACCATAGGGATGTTTTTCAGTAGTCAGTTAACAGTGAACAGTAAACAGTTTACTGTCCACTGCTTACTGTCTACTAGCATCTGGGCTTATTCTCTCTTATCCCCTCTAGACATCAGTTTGCGAATGGTGCGAAAGCGCTGCGAGGATGGTTTTTCCCAGTTTCGGTTCCAAAGGTACCCCCCGAAAACAAAAAACAGAATCCCCAATAAAAACCATTGGATGACCACTTGCCCTGTGCCAATCGAAGCGCCAAATAGCAACAGCAAAAATGCGCCTACGATGAAGAAAAAAATTCCGATACGTGCTAGCATGTTCAAGTTATAACCATAGGAAATGGATTTACCCGAAAAAAGGGTGTGCGCAGGGGCTGCGCCCCCTGCGCACACCCTTTTTTCGGGGCACTCTAGCGTCGTTTATTCTATCAAAGTTTGAATTTGCTCGTGCATGTAGAGTTGAAGGTAATAGTGCCCGCCAGCGTTCTTGCCGCTGGAGCCGGAACCTTTCCAACCGCCGAAAGGCTGGTATCCTGGCCAGGCTCCGGTGGTAGCGCCTTGAGGGCGGTTAGCGTAGTTTACACCCGCCTGGGTGTTGTCGAAGAACCATTGGGCTTCCTCTTTGGTGCCATAGAACCCGGAAGTGAGCCCGTAATCGACATCATTGGCCAGAGCCATGGCATCTTCGAGACTCTGCACTTTGTGCACCATAGTGATAGGCAGGAACATCTCGTGCTTCCACAAGCGATGGTTCAGGGGAACGTCGGCAGCAATAGTGGGAGCGCAGAAATAACCATTGATGAATTCGCCTTCTGTGAGCACCTCACCCCCGGTGAGCACCGTGCCGGCTTCTTTGAGTTCATCGGTGAATGTCAGGAAATCCCGGTAGGCCCAACTGTTCGCCACCGGCCCCAGGTAGACAGAGCGGTCAGTGGGGTTGCCAATCCTAAGCTCACTGGTGAGTTCGACGACGCGGTTGACAACCTGATCGTAAAGCGGCTCCTCGATGTAGACTCGCGAGCAGGCCGAGCACTTCTGCCCTTGCAGACCGAAGGCCGAGCGCACAATCCCAAGCGCGGCGCGTTCTACATCGGCATGACGGGAGACGATAGCGGGGTTCTTGCCGCCCATTTCCAGGATGGTGGGACGAATATAGTTGCCCTGGGCGAAGTTGCGGAAGATGCCCATACCGACATCGTAGGAGCCGGTGAAGGTCAAGCCGTCCACAGCGGAGTTATCAACCAGTGCCTGCCCGAGCACACTGCCAGAGCCGGTTATATAGTTGACAACACCCTCGGGCAGCCCGGCATCGACGAAACACTCAGCCAGCAGGCGCACAGTCCAGGGGGTATCGGTGGCGGGTTTCATCACCACCGTGTTGCCAGCTACAAGAGCCGCGCCGACGGGACCACCGGTCAGCGCCGCGGGGAAGTTGAAGGGGCTGATCACCAACCACACCCCATAGGGACGCAGCACCGAGTGGTTCGTGCCATTGTAGCCAACCAGCGGGTCTTTCCCCATTTGAACCACGAAACCCTGATTCTCTTCCATCTCGTCGCAGGCCCAGCGGATCAATGCAGGGGTTTCAGCGACATCTCCCAGGGCTTCCATGCGGTTCTTGCCCACTTCCAGGGAAGTTGCCGCGGCGATATCGAATAAACGTTCATCCATGATATCGGCAGCTTTGCGTAACAATAAAACCCGTTCTTGCCAGGGAGTGCGGCTCCAGCTTGGGAAAGCGGATTTGGCAGCCGCCACGGCATCATTGGCATCTTTGGCGGTGCCAGTTTGGAAGATTCCCAGTACTTCTTCGGTATTCGATGGATTGTAGCTCTTGAATTTGTGTTTTGCGAAGGCCTCCTCACCGTTGATGATCATGCCATATTCTGACCCCAGTGTACCCTGAGCTTTCTTCAGCGCTTCTTCGAAGCGGGTGTGAAGCTCCTCGGGTGGGTCGAACATGGTCGCATAAGTTAGTTGAAAAGTACCCATAAGTTCTCCTATTGCGTATTACGTAAAGCCTTACGCAATACGCAGTACGCAATACGTTCCATTTGAAACGCACCCAAATAATTAATCAGTGAATAACGGCAGGTGACCCAGCGAGATCACATCCTGCCATTTCTCCTGGTCGCCCTCCGTCAGGATAGCTGCCAGGGCAACCACCTGGCTGCCGGATTTCTGGATGATTTTCTGCATTCCTTCGAGGGTAGAACCTGTGCTGATGACATCATCGAGCAGCACCACGTTTTTCCCCTGGATGAGGGCCAAGTCTTTCTCATCCAGGTACAGATGTTGGGATTGCCCGGTAGTAATAGAGACCGTTTCGGCCTGGATGGTCTTACCCATATAGCTGCGATAGTGTTTGCGTAGCACCACATAAGGTTTACCGCTAACCTGAGAAAGCGCATGGGCTAAGGGAATACTCTTGGCCTCAGCTGTCACCAAAACATCATAATTGTAGGCGGCGAGTTTTTCCGTCAGAGCTTCGGCGCAGGCACTGACGAGTTCAGTATCGCCTAGGATGTTGAGCACAGCGATACGCAATCCAGCCTGAACTTCAAAGAGGGTCAGTTCTCGATATACTCCGGCGATATTAATTGGATATACAGAACGGTGAGAAGTCATAAAATGGTTTCTCCTTGATATATATTCCGAAAAAAGGGTGTGTGAAGGCGCAAAGCGGCAGCAACCCTTCACACACCCTTTTTTCGGGACTTTAAGTCTCGAGGTAATCTCGAAGATGGCGGCTGCGCGTGGGGTGGCGCAGTTTTCGTAAAGCCTTGGCCTCGATCTGACGGATACGCTCGCGCGTAACGTTGAAATATTGGCCGACCTCTTCTAAAGTGTGATCTTTGCCATCCAGTAAACCAAAGCGCAATTCTAACACCTGACGCTCACGTTCGGAAAGGATTGCCAAAGCATTTTTGACCTGTTCGCGCAGCATCTCGCGCGCCGCCGCATCGACAGGCTGCGTGGCTTCCTCGTCTTCGATGAAATCCCCCAATTGGTTGTTGTCTTCATCGTTGCCCACCGGGCTGTCCAACGAGAGCGGCGACTCTGAGGATTGTAAGATGCGCGTCACTTTTCGAGTTGCCCGTTGGAGACGGCGGTTCAATTCCAGGGGCAAAGTCGTGCCCTCCACCTCAGCGCGTTGGATCATGAGCACATCTTGCGGTTTCAAGAACCCGGATTGAAGAGCGACTTCCTCATGCGTAGGCTCACGGTTTAGTTCCTGGATCAGATCACGCTGAATGCGCGCCAGGCGGTTGATGGTCTCGTGGACGTGCACAGGAATGCGGATCGTCCGGGCCTGATCGGCAATCGAGCGGCTGACTGACTGGCGGATCCACCAGGTGGCGTAGGTGCTGAATTTATAGCCCCGCGTTGGGTCGAATTTCGAGACGGCCCGCAACAGCCCCACATTGCCCTCTTGGATCAAGTCCAAAAAAGAGTTGCCCCGGCCGGTATACCGCTTGGCTACGCTGACCACCAGGCGAAGATTGGCGCGGATGATGGTATTGTGGGCTTCACGAGACAGATCGCGCAAATATTGCACGTTCTGGTTTAGGACTTCATCTGAAGGCAGATAGCGGGAAAAAGTTCGTTTTGTAGGCAGCTTATGGTGTTTTGCTAAATAAACGCGCAGTTTTTCGGAGGTTTCTTCTGGCAGGGTATAAAGCGAAATGAAGATCGTGAAAGCATACCGGGCTACCGTATCCCAGAAAGTATCTTTTCCCCACATGCCATTATCCAGATAATTGCGTAAATAGGATGTTTGATCGATATCCCAGGTTTCTCGAAGATTTCTGGACTCATCGAGAATGGACAATAAGTCGGGACATGCAAATTTCCAGCGTTTGATATCATCTCGAACCCGATCCCAGGCTGTTTTCATTTCTGCGAAGACCGCCCGGTACATGCTCTGAACGGGGGAAACGCCTCGGCGAGCGATGGGGTGTTGGCGTCCGATGATATCCAATCGGCGAACAGCCAACATGCGCGCCGAAAGCCAAAATTCTTGATCGACACCGAGCAGATCTACTTTGCCGATATCGTTGAAGTACAATCTTATTGGATCGCTCTCCATCCGGGGCATAGCTTCCTGAGCCGCGGCCATCGCGTTGACAACCTGTGCTTCGACTACTTTTTCCTCAGCGGCACTTTCAGAAGCGTTTTCAGGCTGGGGATCATCCTCTTCTACAACGGATAGATCGTCCTCAGTCAATAAGAGTTCTTCTTCATCTGAAGGTGTATGATCATCCGTAGGCTCTGGAGCAGGGACAGGATAAGGATCGGAATGGGTCATAGCGTTCGCCTCGATTAGTTAGTGAGCGAATGGTTTGTATAGCGATTTCGCGCTCGATGCAATCGACTCAGCAGGGTGACATACTGAACCATAGCATTAGAAAATTCTTTGGCTCTAATATCTCCCTGCTCTTGGGCTGTTTCCTGTAAATAGCGAAGGTGATCCAATTGTTGGCTTACTCCCGTGGCACGCAGCCGCAGCAGCGCCCGCAGCAAATCTTCCAGCACATCCTTGCCCTGGGGGTCGATCTTCTCCGTGCGGGCCAGGATAATATCGGCCAGGGACATCATCGCTTCCGGCAGGTGGTTCAGGACGAAGTGCAGCGGTTCGCTTTCCCCCTGGTGGAGTGAGTCTTGAACCAGGCGGAAGAGCACTTGATGATCGGTGTGTTGGAAATCTTGATTATTGATCCGGTTGAGACCGTCTTCTTGAAGTTGGCGGTCGATATGATAGATCAGGTCAGGGCGGCGGAGCAGCACGCCCAGCAGGTGCACCTCGCGGGTGGAGATGGCCTCCACCGGCGATGTGGTTATGACTCGTGGAGTGGGCTGGACGGACGGAGGCCGTTGGGCAGGGTACCTGCGCCTGGGGGTGGTACGCCTCCCGCGCACTTCCAGCAGAGACCGCTCATCAACCCGCAGCAGCCGGGCCAATCGTTGCCGGTAGGTATCCCGCTCGATGGAACTTGGCACATCTTCGATCAATGGCATCACCTGAGCGGCGATCTCCGTCTTGGTTTTTGGGTCTTCCAGGTCGCGTTCTGCAGCCAATGTTTCCATCACATGCACAACGATGGGCTTGGCCCCGGTGATAATTGCCTCCCACTCGGCCGGATCACGGTTGATCACATCGTCCGGGTCCATACCCGGGGGTAGCGTGCTGACACGGATATCGGCCTTCAAGCGGCCCTCTTGACGCAGCAGGCCGCGCGCGTCGAAGCGGATTTCGCCCTCGCGGTCCAGGGTCTGCCGGGCGACCTCCACGCCCCTCAGCGTGGCCTTGATTCCGGCGGCATCCGAGTCCATCGCCAAAATGATGCGGCGGGAGAAGCGTTTGATCAATCGCAGGTGATCTTCAGTCAGGGCGGTACCCATGGTGGCTACCACGTTAGTATAGCCGTGTTGATGCGGGGCCAGCACTCCCATATAGCCCTCGACGATCACCACCTGATCTTCCGTGCGGATGGATTTGCGCGCCTGATCCAAACCAAATAGAATTTTACCTTTGTCGAAGAGATCGGTTTGGGGCGAATTGAGATACTTTGGCAGTCCTTCAGGGTCAAGGGCGCGGGCGCCAAAGCCGGTCATGCGGCCGCGTTCATCGCGGATGGGCAGCACAATCCTGTGCCGAAAACGGTCGTAAACACCCCCCGAATCGCGTTCTGAAACTAATCCGGCATCGATCAGGTCAGCCTCTGTGTACCCCTTGGCCTTGAAGTGGTTGGTGGCGGCTTCCCAGGAGTCGGGGGAGTAGCCGATGCCAAAGGCTTCGATAGTTTCATCGTTCAGCCCCCGCTCGTGGAGATATTGGAGCGCTTTTTCCCCAGCCGGTGAATTGAGCAACTGGTGACGGAAGAAGGTCACTGCGCTTTCCAGCAGTTCGCGCAGGCGATCATATTCTTCATATAACTCTTGTTTTTCAGGGGTCAGCGGTTCGAGCTGCACACCGGCCCGTTCAGCCAGCTCGCGCAGGGCAGCGGGGAAGTCCCAGCCCTCTTTCTTCATCACATAGCTGAAGATGTCGCCGCCCTCGTTGCATTCGCCGAAACAGCGCCAGGTGCCCGTATCCGGGAAGACTGCGAAAGCCGGGGTGCGCGTGTTGTGGTGGAAGGGACAAAAGCCTGAGTAGCTTTTGCCCGCACGCCTGAGTTCTACGCTCTCAGAGACGATATCGACGATATCGAGCCGGGCCTTTATTTCATCAATGGCAGTCATATTCAGTGAACGGTGGGCAGTAAGTGGTAAACAGTTAGCAGTAAACAGTAACCGGTGAGTGCATTATACCGCGCCCCGGACGAACACATTGAAATTGCTCGATAAATATGCCCCTAAATATCAGAAACCCCAACACTCCATTTTTGCCGTACCTACCTTGACAATGTCACATTTCAAGCAAGATACTCGGAATTTTGGGGTGCGAGCGGGGTTCCAACC
>JADHXE010000072.1 GCA_016783125.1 Anaerolineales bacterium | reverse complement strand
GCCACAGCTGCGGTGGTTTTCCCGGCTTCTCGCGCGGCCTGGAAGATGTTGGGCATTTTGGAACGGCGCACCACCTGATTGGAGACCACGCCATGCTCTATCACCGGTAGTCCGGTGTGCACCGTTTCATACATCGGGCGCGACATGGAAGGCAGTTCGCCAATCACCTTGTAGAGACTGGCGAGTTTAACTTCGACCAAATGCCCCAGAAAGCCCATTTGCGCAACGGCGACGTCGTAGCGCAAGGCGTCAGATAGAACCAGGACAACCTTATTATGCATAATGAGAAATCTCCATGTTGTAACTATTTCGACAATGTCAACTTAGCGAGGAAAGCCCCCCCCAATTTCGGGGCAATCTTCTCTTCAGCCATTGGGCGTAAGTTTTAAACTGGGCTAATTGTTTTGGGGTGCTGTGCGTAAGACTGTGTTCTCCCCCATCATCCACATGGATATCGAGACCGTGCAATTTGTGCTGATATGCAAATTCAAGGACATTTGCTGGTCTGAACGATCCATGAGCCAGATTGTGGATAAAGGAATAAGGCTCTCTGGGAAGTGCCGCGTCAAAAACAATTGGCTCCGCGTTCTGTAAATTAATATCCACCAATTGCTGAAATCGGTTCGACAACTCGGCGTTCATATAATCAGTTAGAAATTCTGAAATTTACAGAGTTTGGAACTGCATCATCCCTTGGGGTGAATCAGCAAAACGGGAATATCCACCCGCTGCATAACCTTCTCAGCAATGTCGCCGAAGAAGAAACGCAGCATGCCTACACGCGCTCGCGTAGACATGGCGATCATGTCGATTTTGTCACGTTTCACGATGCGCACAATTTCGCCGACCACATCATCTACAAAGCAAACCTGGGTGGAGACATCGTATCCCTGTTGCTTTAGTTTGTTGGTAACAGAAAGTAAAGCAACTTCGACATCGGATTGTATGCTGTCTTCTTCTTGACTGGGGAAAACAGGATGTGCCTTTGGCCCCAATGGTTCTCCGTCAGATTCAAGCGCATAATCAGACCGATAATCAGTAGCAGCAAATCCCGTCCCTTTGGGCGGTTTGGTTACATAATACAGGATAAGTTTGCTATCTTCAGGCGGGATGAATTTCTTGATCTCACCCAATATTTTTTGACTGAATGCCGATTTTGTCAGGGGAACCAGGATATTCTTCGTCATCGAACGCTCTCCATTTTACTTAGCTCAAGTCAGTCTGCTGCCGCTATCGTATCAGGTATTTCCACACCGTTCAACGTCAATGTGTTAGCAAAATGGCAGCCTACAAAATGCTCTTTTTCAATTTCCTGCCACTTTGGTATTTCCGTTTTACATATATCTTGCACGTAAGGGCAGCGGGTGTGGAAACGGCAGCCAGATGGTGGATTGATTGGGCTTGGAATTTCGCCTTCCAGATGGACCGGAGTCATCTCCTGATCTGGGTCCACTTCTGGGATGGCTGACATCAGCGCCTCGGTATAAGGGTGCTTTGGTGCATAGAAAAGTTCTTTCGTGGGAGCCAATTCAACAAACTGTCCCAGATACATAACAGCTACCCGTTTGGAAATATGGGCTACCACGCTTAAATCGTGAGCAATGAACAGATAGGTAAACCCGAATTCCGCCTGCAAATCCATTAGCAAATTGAGAATTTCTGCCTGAATGGATACATCGAGCGCCGATACAGACTCGTCACAAACCACAAACTGTGGCTGGGAGATGAGGGCGCGGGCAATGCCGATGCGCTGCCGCTGCCCACCGCTGAAGGCATGGGGAAAACGGCGCAAATATTCCAGGTTGAGCTTGCAAAGCGCGGCCGCATCACGCACGCGTTCATCTACTTCCTTACCCTTAGCCAATTCTTGAGCGACCAGGGGTTCGGCAATAATATCCCGCACAGTCATGCGTGGGTTCAGCGAAGAGTATGGATCCTGAAAGATCAATTGCATATGCTTGCGGAATGTCCGCATTTCTTTATCTGTTAATTGGGCTAAATCCAGCATTTTACCGTCAACATTAAAAGTGACCTGCCCTTCTGTCGGCTCGATCGCCCGCAGGATAGAGCGGCCTACGGTGGTTTTCCCAGAACCGCTTTCTCCAACCAGACCCAGCGTTTCGCCTTTCTCGATATAAAAACTGACACCGTCAACCGCTTTTACATATTTCGTGACCCCGCCAAATAAATGTTTGCTACGAATGGGGAAATGAACTTTCAAATCCTTGATTTCAAGTAAGGTATCAGACATCTTTTTCCTCGTGTAAGAAGCAATATACGGTATGGGTATCGCTGAGCTGGGTCGGGTTTGGCATTTCGACATCGCAGATGCCTGGCATCACTTTTTCGCAGCGGGTGTGGAATGGGCAACCAGCCGGTCGCGACAACGGACTGGGAATATCGCCGCTGATGGCTGTCAACCGTTCCCCGGTACTATCCAACTGCGGGATAGCTTTTAACAAGGCTTGCGTATAAGGGTGCTGTGACCGGTGAATAATCTCTTTTGCCGTACCTCGCTCCAGAATTTTTCCCAGGTACATCACTTCTACTTCGTCAGCAACTTGGGCTATAACACCCAGGTTATGCGTGATGAAGATGATTGCCATCCCAAGGTCTTGCTGCAAATCCCGCATTAGTTTCAGAATTTGAGCCTGGATGGTTACATCCAACGAGGTGGTTGGCTCATCAGCAATCAACAGCGATGGATTCATCGACAGTGCCACCGCAATCATGGCCCGTTGGCGCATGCCGCCTGAGAGTTCGAAAGGAAACTGCTTGAAACGCTGTCGGGGATTGGAAATGCCCACCTTGTCCAGCATATCAATGGCAATCTCCTTGGCTTCATCCTTGCTGACATTGCGATGCTGTAAAACCGCTTCTATAATTTGATTACCAATCGTGTAGACTGGCGAGAAAGAACTCATGGGTTCCTGAAATATCAGCGCCACTTCACCGCCGCGAATTTCACGAAGCTCGCGGCCATTTGGTTTGAGCCGTGTTATTTCAACTTTTTTGCCATCCTTACGATGAAACTGAATCGATGAGGATTTGTCAATGATTGAGTTCTTAGGTAAGAGTCGCATAATAGACCAGGTACTCACGCTCTTGCCTGATCCGCTTTCACCTACGATGCCCAGTGTTTGGCCGCGCTTTACGGAGAAATTAATGCCGTCAACAGCAGTGATGATCCCTTCGTCTGTCTTGAAAGAAATTTTGAGATCTTTGACATCTAGCAGGTCAGGTCCATTGATAGTTTCGTTTGTAGTGCTTGTCATGAAATTATCTCCATATCACGGTCATTCGCTTATCTGGTATGGGTCCGCGGCATCCCGCAGCCCGTCACCCAGCACGGTAAAGGACAGTACGGCGATGACCACAAAAGCTGCCGGTATGAACAGCCAGGGAGCTTGCTCGATGGCGCGCACCGTTTGCGCATCTTGTAAGAGGACGCCCCAACTGACTGTCGGGGGGCGCAGACCCAGCCCAACGAAGCTAAGCGCGGTTTCGCTCAAGAGCATGTAGGGGAATGAAATCACCAGATCAACGATGATATAACTCATAAAAGCTGGCAGCAAATGGCGACCAATAATGCGACTGGGGCCAGCCCCAGACAGCGTGGCAGCTACCACATAATCCTCACCGCGCAGGCTTAACAGCTTTCCTCGAATACGTCGGGCTAAAGTCGGCCAACCAACGATTGCCAAAATCAGCGTCATGGCGAAATAAACTTGGGAAGATGACCATTCTACAGGAAAGGCCGCTGCCAGACCCATGTACAGTGGAATCACCGGAACGACACGCACTATTTCAGTTAATCGTTGGATAACATAGTCAATCCAGCCTCCGAAATAGCCGGCCGCCCCACCAATAATCAAAGCCAATACGAAAGCTATCAATACCCCTATTATGCCGATTGACAATGAAGTTCGAGTGGCAAGCAGGATACGGGTGAAGATGTCTCGCCCGAGACTGTCGGTGCCAAAGAGATGAATCGACCCTTCACTAACGCCAAACAGATGTGTTTGCAGGTCTATGAAACCCAATAATTTGTAGGGTTCGCCTTGGACAAAGAAGTGAATATCCCGGCGAACGGATGTGTCGATTTTGACTTCCATCCCTAAGGTTTCCGGGTTTCGCTCTGATTTAACTCCGTAGAGAAAGGGGCGTAAGGTGCAGCCGTCGTCATTGCAAAAATGGGGCATTTGGGGGCCGACTAAAACAACGCCGCTAGTTCGGGTAGTGCCCGTGTATGGACCAAGGAATTCGGCAAAAAGCCCTATCAGTGCCATTGTGATCAGAATGAGCGCCCCGGCTTGGGCGACCCGGTGTTTGCGAAAACGCCACCATATAAGCTGAACTTGGGTGGCTGAATAATAACGCAGCGCCTCGTCTGACTCTGTTTGGCTAACGGGCGTTTGTATTGCTGTTGGGGATAAATCGGTAGTTGTCATTTCTCTAACCTTCTATTAGCTTAACACGCGGGTCTAAGATCGCGAGTGCAATATCTGAGAGAAAATTCATAAAGACGATCATAAAAGTCAGGATGAGCAGGATTGCGCCGGCCACAAACATATCTAAATCGAGATAGGATTTAAGCAGCAGTTCTCCCAGTTCTGGCAGGCCCAAGACCAGGGCTACAATCGGCAGCTCGGAGAAGATGCGGTTAGCGTCAAAGCTCATGGTGCTGACAACGGGGTTGATTGCCAGCCGGGCCGGGTATTTGATCAGCAGCTTCCACTCAGGGACGCCGCGGGCGCGAGCCGCAGTCACAGACAGGTTGTTAATCTCATCGAGCATGGTGGCTCGCACCGTTTGCAGTTGAAATGCAGTTGCTGACCAGGCCAAGACAATGGCCGGAATGATAAGGTGACTGAGCAGGTCTAACGCTTTCTCTATACTCCAAGGGGCATCAGCGTACTCTGGTGAAAAAAGACCTCCAACAGTAGAGTCAAAATAAGTAATAGAAACATATAATAAGATCAGGGCCAGCAAAAAATTAGGCAGGGCAAACCCCAGGTAGCTAAACACGGTCAAGGTGTAATCTTCAATGGAATTCCGCCTGATGGCGGCGTACATGCCAACCGGTATCGAAATTAGATAGGTTACGATCAGCGTGGAGAAAAGGATTGTCAGGGTTAACCAGATTTTTTGCCCAATGACGATGTTGACCGAGGTTTGAAAAGCAAAGGCCTCACCAAAATCACCGTGCAGGATAATGCCGCCGATCCATTTGAGATAGCGCTCTGGGGCTGGCTTATCAAGACCAAACTCTGCCCGAATATTGTCGATGTCCGCTTCGGTGATCTCAGTGCCAGTCCCCGAAAACTTACGGAACGCCCATCGCTCGGCATAGTCGCCAGGAGGAAGTTCCATGATAATAAATACCATAATCGACACGAAGAACATGGTTACAGCCATGCCGATGGTACGCTGAAATAGAAATTTGATCATCTCTTCTTCCTCTTTTGTGGTTGATTGAAGCAACAAGAAGTAGGGAGTAAGGAGTAGGAAGTAAGAAGGCTCTAACTGCTTGCTTATTGCTTACTTCTCTGCAAATAGACCTGTTGGAGTCCAAAGCATGCTTTGGACTCCAACTTGATTGTGAACTATCCTCTTCCCCAACCCCTCTCCTCGTTCCCCTATGGGGATGCTTCGCGAGAAGAGGGGAGTCGCGTTAGCGACGGGGTGAGGGTTTCGTGTGGTTTCCTATCGATCAGAGGTGAAGAACCACTGAGCGGGGATCATGGGGTAGGGACGATAGTAGTCGTAGCTCACTATGGTGTAAGGTCCCCAGTTGCCCAAGGTGTTGTGGTGGATAATCGGCGTCTTAATGTCACCAGCTATCCCGATCTTCCATAAATTGGCGACATGAATATCAACAATCTGCGCGCCTATGGCATCGCTTTCCGCTGAACCGAGTGGGTATTGTTGGAATTGCGCGGCAAGATCATAGAGTTCGAGGGCATCGGCTGGCGGCTCAATACCTGAAGCGCCATCCGAGCTGACCCATTCAGCCCATAGGTAAGCCACACCAGGATTGAAAGGCTCGCCAAAGGGCGGCACCAGCATCTCGTCGTTAGCCACGATGACTACACCAGATGTGCCATCAAACTTCCAGGTGAGGACATCCGATCCGTTCGTAGTTGATCGCTCGCGGTACTCGTCAGAGGAGACTTCTTTGACATTGCTAGCAATGCCAACTGCAGCCCAATAACTATTTACCAACTCGTGCATAGCAGCGGGTCCACCCTGGTTGGAGAATTGAAGATCAAGGGTCAGGTTTGACCCATCCAAACGATCGCGGAAGCCATCGCCGTCAACATCAACCAGGCCCATGTCGTCGAGAAGAGTGTTGGCACCAGCGACATCATACTCAATGAAGGCAGTCTTGTGCGCTTCAGTGACAAAGCCAACCGTATTGGGATCTGCCGGGGAGGCTTGGACCGGTGAAGCCTGACCAAGATAAACCAATTCGACGATCTCTGCCCGGTTTATGGCTAAGGACATGGCCTGCCGGAAGCGCAGGTCATTGAAGATCTCACGCAAGCCTTCATCCTCGTGGGTCAAGTTAAAGCCATAGAAAATGGTAAGGCCGACACCAGCACCCAGGTCAACGGTGTAGTTGCCGTCTGCTTCATGCTCTTTGTAGAGCGTGAAATCTTCGATACCGATCGACTGAACTTTGTAGTCAACTTCACCATTGGTGATTTTCAAGTTGCGAACTTCTGATTCAGGGACGTATACCTCGCTTTGCTCGTTGATGTAGGGTAGTTGGTTACCCACAGTGTCAACCACAAAGTAGTAGGGGTTGGCAACCAAACGACGTCCTTCGGTGGTTTCTTCAACCAGGATATGAGACTCAAGCGTGGGTATAACATCGTCCGCGCTACCTCCTAACAGCAGCGAGGGGGTATCCGTCCAGTCGCTATTACCGTAGTAACCCTCGGCTACTTCAGATATTGTCATCCCTTCAGCAATTTTCGCGTCAAAGAAATGTTTGGGTTGGAAGGGTTGGATATAGCTGACTGCAAAGAAGCTCAGGATCCCCGGGGTTGGCTCAGAGAAGGTGAATTTGAAGGTGGTTTCATCAATTACTTCAACTCCCATAAGTGAGTTGCCAAAGGTAACCCAGCCAGGTGTGTTGCCATAAACTTCGGGGTTCAGCACAAGATCATTCAACCAGAACGCAACATCTGCCGTGGTAAATGGCGCACCATCAGACCACTTGTGGCCCGCGCGCAGGGAGAAAGTAATCTCTGTAAAATCGTCGTTCCACGCCCAGCTCTTGGCTACGTTTGGTTCGAATGTGAGATAGTCATCGCTGAAGCGAACAAGGTTCACATGACGAACGGCCAAAAAGTCGGAGGTGCCAGACTCGGTTGCGTTCGAAAGTGCATTGAATGTACCACCGTATTGGCCGATCGCTTCGTAAGGCACAACGACCATTGGTTCAGACGGGACGCGCTCTTCTACCGGCGGCAGGTCAGGGTTGTTGGTGATTTGGGCGTTAAGTTCGGCTATGGCCGGGTTCTCTTGGAAAGTCATGGTGCAATCGGCCGCAGCTTCGAAATCGGCCAATTCATAGAGACGCGCGTACTCACCAGCAGCAACCCCGGCACGGTCAGCAATGGTAACGGCTGGGCAGCCAGCTTCTTCGGCTGGTGCTGCTTCCTCGGCAGGAGCTGCTTCTTCGGCTTCTTCTGCGGGAGCTGCTTCTTCGGCTGGTGCGGCTTCCTCAACAGGCTCTGACGCAGCTGGTTGGCAGGCAACCAGGGCTAGAGCTAGGATAGAAACTAAGGCTAGTAGCCAGATAAAACGTTTCATTGTATTTCTCTCCTTCTATGTCTAATGTTTATTTGCATGGGTGGCAAAATACTGCCAGGGCAATCTTTTGTGCTTGGTAGTAATTATCTCCGATAATCACCTCCTTTCGTAACTACTAAGCAACGGAACGGATTTCCCGTCTGGTAAGCAGTTACATCCTTTCCTGCCTAAACTGTGGGTATTCGGTGATGCTTTCAAGCACGTGGTCGGGCAGTAACCACGATCTCAATACCCAATTCTTCTAATTCTTCGCGATAACTCTCGTCAAAGCCGCTGTCTACGACAAGAATGTCTACTTTTTCAATGGGGGCGGTCTGAAAGTCGGCTACTACGCCTAACTTATGGTGGTCGGCCACAACGATCACTTGTCCGCGTGTGCGTTCTATCATAGAACGCGCAACCTCTGCTTCGAGCAGAACCGGTGTCGTCAAACCATACTTTATACTGACGCCGTCGACGCCAATGAAACACTTACTTCCATAGACTTGTTGCAAACTGAGCGCGGCTAATGGCCCAACCAGAGAATTCGACTCATCCCGGTATTCACCCCCAATAAGAATTAACTCGAGATCTGGCCCGTGAGTCTCTCTGAAGGCCCCCATATTGCTGGTGATTACGCGTAAATTTTTTCGATCAGCTAAATGACGGAATATTTGCAGCGTTGTTGAACCGCTATTGATCAGAAGGATATCCCCATCTTCTACGAGCGCGGCGGCTGCAATGCCTATCTGCTGCTTCTCTTGGCGATGAATCTGGTCTTTCTCAGTATAAGACGGTTCCAATCGCATGCGGCGGCTGTATACAGCACCCCCATGTGTTCTTTCGAGATGGCTATCTCGTTCAAGTTGTTCTAAATCGCGTCGGATAGTAACCTCAGCGACACCTAACAGGTCGCTAAGCGTAGAAACCCGGACGATCCCCTGATCCCTGATGATCTCCTGGATGCGATTGCGCCGTTCTGCGGGTATTAACCCGGTCTCCGAGTTGGCCATTACAAAAATATCGCTCCGAAAAAAGGTGAACAGCTTTTTAACTATTATAGGCTGAGCATATTTGTATGTCAATGTATTTTTTTGTGTGTTTTATTCGGTATGACTATCTTGATATGTTCTTTTATGAATGGTTATCATATGGAATACATCAGTTATGCTTTCCAGCACGTGATCGGGTTGTACTGGGGCATGGGCTAAGTCATCACGCCGAGTCACGCCGCTGAGAACCAAAACTGTTGTCATGCCGATGCGGTGGCCCATCACCATATCCGATGCGAGGCTATCTCCAATGATGAGACATTCCTCTGCAGATCGGTTTAGCTGCTTTAGGGCAACTTCTGCTATGAGGTGGGATGGTTTTCCAAAAACCAACTCGGCGGAGCGTTTGCTGCAACCCTGTAATGAGCCGATCACCGCGCCCGCGTCGGGAATCTCGCCGTCGGGAAGCGGTCAGGTAGCATCAGCATTTACAGCTAAAAAGCGCGCCCCGCGGCGCAAAGCCTGGAAGCCAATATTCAGTTTATGGAAGGTGAAATTACGGTCGCAACTGACAATCACGGCATCGATCTCTTGCGGGTCTTTGCTGATGCGGAAATCTTTGCCCAGCCTTTCTGCCAGAGGGGGGGTGCTGATGACGTAAATGACCGCTTCCGACATGTGCTGCGAGAGATATGCTTCG
This sequence comes from Anaerolineales bacterium, assembly GCA_016783125.1. Taxonomy (GTDB): domain Bacteria; phylum Chloroflexota; class Anaerolineae; order Anaerolineales; family UBA11858; genus NIOZ-UU35. The sequence continues at coordinate 8,285 of JADHXE010000072.1, read as the reverse complement.
AGTACCTGTGGGGCCGTGATGATCTCGTCGGGTGAAACCTCGATACCCGCCGAAGTCAGCCGGGCAGACTGCTCATCGGGATTTTCCAGGGCATTGGTGACGAAAACGAGCGGGTAACCCTGGCGGCGAAGGTCGGCAATGACTTCCTCCGCGCCAGGGATGACCTGGTTGCTCCGCAAAACGGTGCCATCGATGTCAAGAATAATACCCTGTGGTCTTCTCATAACATCAACCGGGCATGACGTGGGGTATTTGAATAGGGTGTGTTTCAAACGAGTTGAGAAGTTCCGGAAATTGGGGTGTGCGGGGGCGGACGCCCCCCGCACACCCCAATTCCCGGACTCTCTTCAACCGAAATGCAACGCACCCATTTGAATATTAGCCACCTGATAGTTTTGCTTCATACAACCGGCAAATTTATCACGCAATACCCTTCGGGCATGATGAGACGCCAAGTCGCAAAGTTTTTCGCATTGTGGCAAAAGTTGCATTACGAAAAATAGGCCACGAGCTGGTCGAGGCGGAGGACGCCATCATAATCCAGGCCAGGCCCGCCTTTTTTCAGTTCGCCCTTCTCACCATCCGGGTCGCCCAGCGTGGTGACGATGATATCGGAATCCGAAAGGTCTTCCCTGGCGGTGTAGATATTGGTTGTGGCGACGATATTCAACCCGGCGGCGTGGGCAGCTAAAACGCCATTGCGCGAGTCTTCCATAACGATACACTCTTCAGGTTTGAAGCCCGTCTTCTCCAGGGCCAGGTTGTAGATCGCGGGATCAGGCTTTTTCTTGCTGACCACGTCACCGGCCAGGACGAACTCGAAATTGATGTCCTTGAGGACGCCATAGGCAACCGCTTTTGCAGAACGCTCATTGGAAGTTGTACAAACCCCAAGGATCAGGCCAGAATCATTGACTTCTTGCATCAGCCGCTTCACGCCAGGGCGCAGGGGCAGTTCGCCGCTTTCGATCATCCCCACGAAGATGGCTGTCTTGCGCAGGTGCATTTTCTTGATATGTTCGTCTACATCTTCGGGCTTGATTTCGACGCCGAAGCCTTTGGTGAGTAAATGGTGTTTCATCCTCTCTTTGCCGCCCGCTACTTGCAGCAGCTCGTGGTAAAACTCCACATCCCACTCGAAATCATAGCCGAACTCCTTAAATGTCCGGTTGAAAGCGATCCGGTGTCCGTCTCGCTCGGTATCGATGATGACGCCATCCTGATCGAAAAATACTGCTTTGATTTTAGACATGTTGGTTCTCCTCTGAAAATAGGGATTAGGGATTGGGGATCAGGGAGCAGGGGGAGCAAACTTGTACCTGATTCCTGATCCCTTTTTATTTTGTATAAAACTCCCGAATGGCCTCGACCGCCATGCGGTTTTCTTCTTTGCTGCCCAGGGTGAGGCGGAACCAGCCATCGCGCCCATACATGACGTTTTGGGGACGGAAGATCAAGCCTTTTTCCTGGGCGAGGGCTACCATATCGTTGCCGGGCTTGCCGGTGTTGGTTCCGTCGAAGAGGATGTAATTGGCGTGAGAATGGAAGATAATCATGCCAGGAATATCACTGAGCGATTCTTCAATGAAGTCAGCCTCGCGATTATTAAATTTCACCCTCTCTTCCAAACCGTCAACGTCTTCGAAGGCAGCCAGGGCGGCCCACATGATGATGGTTCCCACATTCCAGGGGAGCAATGCCGCCGAGATCTGTCCAATGACATCCTCGTGCCCCAGCGCATAACCGAAGCGCATCCCGGCCAGGCCGTAAGCCTTGGAAAGGGTGCGAGTGACGATGACGTTTTTGTATTTTTTGATCAAGTCAACCTGCGACATCCCCAGGCCGGAATACTCGATATAGGCCTCGTCCACAATGAAGGGGATTCCGGAATCGGCGATCCTGGCAAAATCCTCGGTAGACATAAAGTTTCCCGAGGGGTTGTTCGGGTTCGCAATCACAATAATCTTGGTTTTGTCAGTCACTGCATCCAGGACGGCATCGGGATCAAACACCAACTTCTCGTTTTCATACGGCATCGGCACAGAAATGAGCTTCCCGCCCAGGATATTGCAGCGCAACTTATAAATGCCGAAACAGGGTGTATGTTGAATAACCTCATCACCGGTTTGGAGGAAACATCTAAAAATGTTATCGAAGACTTCGCTAGAACCATTGCCCAACATCACATTCTCCGGCCCATCCAGCCCGTTGATCTCAGCGATTTTCGAGCGTATCACCAAACCCTGGTCCGGGTAGCGGTTGGCCTTTTGCCCGTATTGTTGAATCGCTTCCATAACCTTAGCTGAGGGCGGCATCGGGTTCTCGTTAGACATCATGCGGTGCAATTCTGGCTCTTGCCAGGCCAGCTCGATGTGTGAGGAAATGTACATGGGGATCCCCTTGACCCAGGGGACGAAGTAATCTTGGATTGGTTTCATGGTAGTTTGTCCTTTTCTAATTATTTGGGAAGTTGTGATGCTCCGCAATTCATATTCCGTATTGCGTATTTCGTATTCTTTGTGCGTTCACGCGCTTCGCTTCACGCACTACGCCTTTCCCGTGCTTCCCAGGATGTCGATCCAGCGGCTGACTACCTCGCGGATGGCAGCTTTGACAACGATATCGATCTTGCCGGGATTGTATTGCTCCCGATTTTCCGAGATATAGCCGTAGGTACTGTCGATGAGGGCGTGCTTCAGTTCGGTGGAAACGTTGAATTTGGCGCCTCCCATGGCAACCAGCTTGACGGCGTATTCTTTGCTAAGGCCGGTACCCCCGTGGACGACCAGCGGGGTTTTAACGCCATTGCCGTTGAGCATTTCGTTGATCTTGCCCAGGCGGTCGAAATCCACTATGGGGTTTTTGGTTTTATAAACCCCGTGGGCGGTACCAATGGCAGGGGCGAAAAGGTCCACGCCCGTTCTTTCAACAAATTCCACGGACTGCTCAGGGTTAGCCAGGGCAGCCTCATCCTCAGCGACTTTGATCTGGTCTTCCACGCCGGAAACTGTACCCAACTCACCCTCAACCGAGATGCCGCCAAGACTGTGGCAATAATCGACCACCTCTTTAGTCTGGCTGATATTTTCCTCGTAGGGCTGTTTGGATGCATCGACCATAATATTTGTATAACCAGAATCGGCGCATTGTTTGCAAAACTCAATGTTGGTGCTGTGATCCAGGTGCAAACAAATCGGTATTGGGGCAGACTCGGCTAAAGTACGGTAGATGGCTACCAGCACATCAGGCCCCAAAAATTTGGAGGGAGTAACCGAGACCTGTATGATAAGTGGGGCTTTCTTCTCGATGGCAGTTTCGACAACCGCCTCCATCTGGATGAGATTGGTAATATTGAACGCGCCGACAGCATATTTGTTTTCGGCGGCATCCATAAGTATTTCTTTTGCAGTTACGATTGACATAGCAACCTCCTAATCGGTATGGATAAGATTGTTATTGGTGACATTTCCTGGTGACAACGTTCTGCGTTGATACTCGCCGCGGAGCGGCAGGCAGGCGTTCCACCGCTGTACCAAAGGGTATGCTTCGCAAGCGACGGAACGAGAATTCTGGTTCTATGATCTGATACGCTCTCCTTTGGGATCCCACAGGGGTTCACGTTCGACTACTGCGCCGACAGGCTCGCCAAAATATTCGATTTCTAATTCAGTGCCAACCTTGGCGTATTCGATTGGCAAATAACCATAAACGATGCTCTTAGCGATGGAATAACCGTATCCTCCTGATACGACCCATCCGATAATCTCATCGCCATTGCGGGTGCGGATCGGCTCGTTACCAAAGGCAATCACCCGATCATTTTCAAGCGTCATGCAGCACAGCTTTTGTTGCAGGCCGGCATCTTTTTGTTTGAGCAAAGCCTCGCGCCCGATGAAATCGCCTTTATCCAGCTTGACGGCGAAGCCCAGACCCGCTTCGTAGGGGGTGTAATCGGGGGTGATTTCGCCGCTCCAATAGCGGTAGCCTTTCTCCAAACGCAGCGTATCAATAGCGCGGTAGCCGGCGGCCACCAGCCCTTCGGGTTGCCCAGCCTCCCATAGGGTGTCCCACAGACGCAGGCCATATTCCATGGGGGCGTAGAACTCCCAGCCCAGCTCACCCACATAGGTGACCCGCATCGCCAGCGCGTGTACATCTCCAATGGTGATCTGCCTGGTTGTCATATAGGGGAAGCTTTCGTTAGAGACATCGGCTTTGGTCACCTGCTCCAGGATTGTGCGGGCTTTTGGCCCCCACAGACCGATACAGGCGTATGCCGAACTGACATCTTCGATCTCGACGCTGCCATCCTCAGGCATGTTGAGACGCAGCCAGGAGAGGTCGTGCTGACCGAAGGCGGTGCCCGTGATGATCAAGAAGCGTTCTGCTTCCAGGCGGGTGACGGTGAAATCACACTCAATGCCGCCGCGCGAGTTGAGGCACTCGGTATACACCACTGTGCCGGCCGGAACATCGATCTGGTTGGCGCAAATGTAATTCAGGAAGGCCAACGCCCCGGGGCCGCGCACTTCGAGCTTGTTGAAGGAAGTCTCATCGAACAAACCTGCATTTTCCCGGGTTTGCAAGTGTTCATAGCCAATGGCACGCGACCAGTTGCGTTTGGCCCAGCCCTTAGGTTCGTGGCCGTGGTTGGCCTTTTCTTCATAGACAGAGAACCAATTGGGTCGCTCCCAGCCGGATTTTTCGCCGAAGGAGGCGCGCAGATCGCGCAAGCGATGATAGGTGGGAGAGAGACGCAGGTTGCGCCCGGAGATGCGTTCACTCTGTGGATAGCTGATGTCGTAATACTTCGAGTAGGTTTCAATGGTACGCTTGACAATATAATCCTGGCTGGCGTAATTCGAGCCAAAGCGGCGCACATCCAGACGCCAGACATCCCATTCGGGGGTGCCATGGGTGATCCACTCGGCCATGGTTTTGCCGATGCCCCCGGCTCCGGCCAGTCCATGGGCGCAGAAGGCGCAGGCCACCCAGAAACCTTTCACCTCGGTGGGACCCAGCAGGAACTCGCCATCGGGGGTGAAGCCCTCGGGGCCGTTGAGCAGTTGGATGATCTCGGCCGTCTCCACAGCGGGGACGCGCTGGATGGAGTTTTCTATCAAGGGAGTGAAACGATCCCAATCCGGGGGCAGCAATTTGTATTTGAAATCCTTGGGGATGCCATCCAACCCAAAGGGGATTGGATCGCGCTCGTAACCGCCAGTGATCAGGCCGCCGACTTCTTCGCGCCAGTAGACCAGCAGATCAGGGTCGCGCAGGGTGGGGAAGTTATGCCCCACGCCATCGATGGGTTTTGTGATGATATACAGGTGCGCCATGGGTACAACCGGCAGGTTCAGGCCGACCATCTTGCCGACTTCGCCGCCCCATTGTCCGGTAGCGTTGATCACAATCTCGGTCTTGATCGTGCCGTTGCTGGTGACCACCTCGTCGATGCGGCCATCTTTCAAGTTAATAGCCGTCACATCAGTCTCATCGAAGAATTTCACGCCGCGCTTCTTAGCGCCTTTGGCCAGGGCCATGGTCAGACCGGTGGGGTCGATCACCCCGTCGTTAGGTGTATATGCCGCCCCGAGCACGCCATCCAGCGACATGAGGGGGAACATATCGTAGGCTTCTTTGGGAGAGATCAGTTCAATGGGCACGTCGAATGAGCGTGCCATGCCTACCAGCTTTTTTAAGTCTTCCATACGTTCCGTGGAAGAAGCCAGACGGATGCCGCCGACCTCGCGCCAACCGGTATCCTGTTCGGTTTCGGCTTTCAGGCGGCGGTAAAGGTCGGTGCTGTAGGACATCATGCGGGTGAGATTGGCATCCGAGCGTAACTGGCCGACGAGACCAGCGGAGTGCCATGTGGAACCGGCGGTCAGTTCGTGGCGTTCCAGGACAACCACGTCTGTCCAGCCCAGGTCGGCCAGGTGATACGCAATGCTGCATCCCCCGACACCTCCACCAATGATGACGACTTGTGCTTGGGTGGGAAGTTCAGACATATTGTTTTGCTCCTAAAGAGTATTTCCTTTCATAATTAGTGGACATCATCTACTTCTTTGTACCACTTCACCCGGTCACCCAGGCGGGCACGCATCCGCCAGGCCAGAGACTTGGGCTCATCCTCGATGCGTGTTAGAGCAGATTCGACCTGAGCAGCGATTTGGGCTTTGTGTTCATCGCTTAGACTTTCGTAACTTTGGGACAGCGCTTTTACCTTTTCTAAATTCATTGTGGTTGTGCGCCATAACCCCCAATCCTTTGCGCAAAATTCTGCTATGCGGGGTATATTGATTGTTTCCACATCACCATTGCCCAGTGGGTGTTCTAGTAAGAGCATGATCGTATCGATGATGTCTTTTTCGTTGATCTCTACGATTTGCATCTTTTCGAGCAGCATCTCTGCCAAAGGTATGGTTGGTGAATCAACTTCCAAACGTCCATTCCAACGGATGACATGACAAAAGTCTAATTTGTCGTAAAACACATCAACGTATAATCCCGTCGTGGGATTGTCGAAGATCGAGCGGTCACCTTCGCTGAATAGCAGGATATTCTTTCGCTCGGTATAGCCTAAATCTGCCATGAGAGCCTGCACATCACTGGTCTGATTGCGGTAGGCCGCAAAATCGATGTCCGTATATGACCGGCCCAGCGCCTCCTGAACATAACCAAACTCAGGGCAATGGATTTGGAAAGCGAGTGATCCGATCACTCGCAAGATGATGCCCCTATCGTTGCTGGCCTCGATGATCCGGGTTAACTCAGTTTCATACTTATCACGGGTTTCCCTGTCTTGAAAGCCCATCCCAATCGCATCATTCGACATTGTGTTCTCCAATGCTTGTTTCGAAACTGCTCAGCCAGGCAGGGTAATCAGTTCCATGGCCGGGAAGTCATAATTTTCCGGAATTATACTTTGAAAGTAACACTTTGCAAAGTTTTGCAAAGTTTGCTATACTAATTGCGCTGAATAAATCAATTTCTGCCATCAATGTTCATAAGGGGACGGGGTTTTGTTGTAAATGAATAAACCACTCATCCCTGCTCAGAGACGAGAGCGCATCCGGGAATATCTAGAACTTCATCGTATTGTTCGCATTGATGATTTAAGCAAGATGCTTGATACCTCGGAAGCGACGATTCGGCGCGACCTTGAGCGGCTTGAAAAACAGGGCTATCTTGAACGCACGCATGGGGGCGCTATTCTCAGCCAACGGATAAATCTCGAACAGGATTACGCCCAACGGGCGCAACGCGCCCCTGACGAAAAACGCTGGATCGGTGCCTCAGCAGCCTCCATGATCGAGAACGGCGATATTGTCTTTATCAACAGCGGCACGACCACAACCGAAATCATCCGACATATTCCGGCCAACCCCAATATCACTGTCATCACCAATAATTTGATCGCTGCTTTAGAAGTCGGCGCGGTTGATTTCGAACTCATCTTACTCGGCGGGACATATCAGCCGGTGTCCAATTCCGTCGGTGGCCGCTTTGCCATCGAAAATCTTGGCAATATATATGCCGATAAAATTTTTATCGGAGTCGATGGTATCAGTATCAAATATGGCTGTACGTTTCCCACCAGCGCCGAGGCGGAGGTGGTACAGCGCATGATGGAGCGCACCCGTGGCCCCATTATTGTGGTGGCTGACCATACTAAATGGGGTATGGTTTCAAACTTCGAAGTTCCCCACATCGACCAGATTGATCGCTTGATCACCGACGATGGCCTGGATGAAAATGCCCGCGCTGCCCTTATCGATCATTCAGTAGAGGTGTTCATTGCCAGCAACAGCACAGAGTAGTCAGCGAAATAACATCTCCAACTCATTTGAAATGCACCCGTAACTTATTTTTCAATCTAGCCACCTGACAGTTTTTGCTCTGCACGCCTGTGGCGATCACGAATAATAACGAATGACACATGCGCAGCACACCTTCGGTGATGGCACGAATGTGCTTTGAAGATCAAATAAAACACAATTTTATTCGTGTCATTCGGAAAATTCGTATCCATTCGTGATCGCTGCAGGTGTTCAACCTCACGTCGAAAGTGTCAGATAGCTAGTTTTTCAATCGGAGGCTCTAACAGAATGATTGACTTTGCCACCCTGCTTACATCGGAAGGCTATCAACTTAAGCCGGGACACTTTGCCATTAGAAATGGCGGATTCCGGTAATGCTATCGCCGGTCATAATGGGGTAGTGTGAACGGATTTGCGCCATATATGGGAAAAAGTCATCACTGCTTACCCTATATGGCG
>JADHXE010000071.1 GCA_016783125.1 Anaerolineales bacterium | reverse complement strand
CGGGGGGGGGTACCCCCCCCGCACACCCTTTTTTCGGGAACTTTCTCTTGGGTTGAGCACACATATTTACTTAGCCAAAACTCAAGCGAGTGACGGCATATTTATTGGTTGAAAGGATCAAGATGATACTGAAAGAAAAGATTGCTGCACAACTGCCGGAATGGCAGGCCCGGGTTCGTAAACTCGTCAAAGAAAATGGGGATGTAATCGTTGGGGAAGTGAACGTAAATCAGGTTTATGGCGGAATGCGCGGCGCCAAAGTATTGGTGACGGATATCTCCTACGTGGACCCCGAGGAGGGCATCCGCTTTCGAGGATATACTATTCCCGAACTTTTAGAACTGCTTCCCAAAGCAGAGAATTCTAATTTCCCATTGTCGGGTGGCTTATTCTATTTGCTGTTGATCGGCGAGATTCCCACCTTTGAAGAGGCCATGGCAGTCGAGGAAGAGTGGAAAGCCCGTGGCGAAATTCCGGCTTACGTTTTAGATGTGATCAAATCCATGCCGGCTGATTCGCACCCCATGACCATGTTCTCTCAGGCCATTTTGGCGTTGCAGAATGACTCTGTTTTCGCCAAGGGCTATCAAGAAGGCATGCCAAAAGCTGACTATTGGGAAGCCACGCTGGAAGACTCCCTCAATTTAACGGCCAAATTACCTGCCATTGCAGCTTTTATCTACAATCGAAAGTTTGGTAATGGAGAGTTCGTACCCCCGCGTGCAAATTTAGATTGGGCGGGCAATTTTGCCCATATGGTTGGTAAAGATACCCAGGCCTATCAAGACCTGACTCGTTTGTATTTCTTCCTGCACTCAGATCACGAAAGCGGCAACGCCAGCGCCCACGCCACCCATCTTGTAGGATCAACGTTGGCAGATGTCTATTATGCCTGCTCTGCCGGGATCCACGCGCTGGCTGGCCCTCTGCATGGCCTGGCAAACCAGATGAGTCTCAAATGGTTGTTGAGCGTACGAGATGAATTTGGTGGTTTGCCAACCAGGGAGCAGTTCGAGAAATATTGCTGGGATACGCTCAATTCCGGGCAAGTTATCCCAGGCTATGGTCATGCAGTCCTGCGCCAACCCGACCCTCGCTACACCGCCCAATTCAAATTCGGTCAGGAGTTCATGCCGGATGATGAACTCTTCCAATTGGTTGAACTGGCGTTCGAGGTCATCCCTAAGGTGCTTGGAGAGACCGGCAAAGTAAAGAACCCCTGGCCCAATGTGGATGCCGTCAGCGGAACCCTGCAATACCACTACGGTATGTGCGAGTTCGATTTCTATACTGTACTCTTCGGGGTCAGCCGTATCCTCGGTGTGACTTCCAACGCTGTATGGGCGCGGGCTTTGGGTCAGCCTCTTGAACGGCCCAAATCACTTACCACGAAAATGCTTGAAGATATCGTTTCACAAGCAAAATAAAATAGGTGTATTTCATTTGGGTGCGTTTCGTTTCAGTTGAAGCCGATCCGTATTGCGTATTACGTATTCCGTAAATTGGCCTACGTAATACGTAATCCGCAATACGGAACCTGCGTGCGGCGCATCAACTCATTTGAAACACACCTAACCCGGACGAGCTGCGCTTTGCGGGCCTTGCTATGCACGCCTGTGGCGCGGCCACCAAACAGTCTTCTTTGAGCCGCGAAGCACGCCCGCCAACGACGCGCAGAGCGAGATCGTAAAGAAAAACATATATAAAATCTTCGCGTCCTGCCCGAAGGGCCACATAGTGTGCATCTCGCCGGAGGCGTGCTTCGCATGCGGTTGCCAACGGCACGCAATGCGATGCACGCACGCCAAGGGCGCGCATAGCGAGCGAAGCGAATTTCTTTTTTTTGTGCAAGGGCTTCATTGCTAACTTACTGAATAAGTTGTCCCGCAACAAAAACGACCAGTACTGCGCACCGGTCGTTTTTATTTGAATGAAACGCAACTTTTTTTTGTTTCGTTTTTTACGGAGTGGGGGTGACTATTTGCGCCTCACCAGTCCAGGTGAAGACGCGCGTTACGCTGGCGGCCCCGGCTGTATCCCAAATAGACTCGCCGTTTTCATCGGTACCGATCTGCCTCACAGCCATTACCCACCAGCGATAAATATGGGGATCACTGGTCACCGCTCGGAAGGAAGCTGGAATGATGAATTTTGTATCTTCAACATAATCCACCAGTTTGCGGCCCTGACCTTCAGTGATATCTTCCACGGTAACAGCGTAAGATTCGTTCTCTCGCAGTGTGCCCACCGCGGCCCATTGCAGGATGACAACATCATCTTCCAGGGTGAAATATGAGCCATCGGCTGGCAGCAGCAAGTTCGGGGCGGGATAGGGCGGCGGGGCTGTGGGCGTAGGAGTCGGCCCGGGTGTTGCTGCCCGCTCACACAAAGGAATCACCAGGTTCATCCCCATATAAACCGTGTTACTAACCATGCCATTAAACTCTTTGATCGCATCCATCGGAATGGCATAATTCGCAGAGATGCTGCTCAGGGTGTCGTTCTCCTGAACTGAATACAGAATCTTCTCACAGGCAGCGTAGGTCGCTTCTGGACCGCTCAACGTAGCTGTTGGAAAAGGCGTCACGGTTGGCGTTGGATGGGGAATCAACAATTCTTGCCCATCGTAAAGGGTCGCGCAATCTGCTGGCAGGTTATTGTTACGAACAATGCTCTGCACCGAAATATCAAATGCTACAGCAATGCCGCCGCACGTATCCCCAGATTGGACGATATAGGTAAAGGGAGTGGGCGACGGCAAAGGTGTTGGGGTGGTGGTGGGAGTCATTGGCGTAGGGGTCACCGAGGGCGTCACCGTGAGCGTTAATGTGGGAGTTTGGGTCGGTTCGACCACGCGTCCAGTACGCTGCAAGGCGAAAAAGACCATCACCGCGCCAATCACCAGGAAGACGGCCAGGAGACCGATGGCAGCAGGCAAGCTAAGGGTAATTTTCGGCATGCGGCTGCCCCGCAGTGCTTTAGATGCTTTAGCGGGGCTTTCCCCATTGGTTGTCAGTTCGCTCCCGCAAACCAGGCAACGCGTTGCATCATTGCTGAGGCGAGTTCCGCAAGTTGGGCAGAGTTTTGTCGAAGTTGCTGAATTTTCAGTGGTCATAAGCTAATATATTCTTTGCAAGCAGCGAGCTTGCTTCCAAACAGCGGCGATGATTATACCAGCCTTTTTTTAGCCTTGCGAATCGATTTTGGCTTCAGCCGACCGCTGAACACAAGCCGCTACGGCAAAAAAAAACAACCATCTTTCAGCATACTGCCCACTGTTCACTGCATCCTGCTTACTGCTTACTGTTCACTGTTCACTGTTCACTGCTTACTGCTTACTGTTCACCGCATACTGATAACTGGTATACTCCCTTCGATGACCCCGCACAGCATCTATTTGCACATCCCTTTTTGCCAGCATCGCTGTAATTATTGTGATTTCAACACCTATGCCAGACTGGAAAAGCTTATCCCTGGCTACGTGGATGCTTTGATCAAAGAAATTCAAATCCTGGCTGCTGGCCTGGGTCAGCCTCTCCCTGTTCACACGATCTACTTTGGGGGTGGCACGCCATCACTGCTCCCTGCACATGCTTTCGAGAAGATCCTCCAAACCCTAGATGCGGCCTTTGACCTTGAAATTCCCATCGAAATCAACCTCGAAGCCAATCCCGGAACGCTCTCCCTTCCCTATCTTCGAGCCTTGAAAGAGATAGGGTTCAACCGCATTAGCCTGGGGATGCAATCCGCGCATCCGGACGAGCTGGTTTTCTTAGAACGGCTTCATGATTATGTGGATGTTGTCGAAGCGGTCAAGTGGGCCCGGCAGGCTGGATTTGATAATTTGAGTCTGGATTTGATCTTTGGGCTGCCGGAGCAGCAAATCGACGTTTGGCGTGATACCCTTGATTTAGCTTTGAGACTAACCCCGGAGCATTTCTCGCTGTATGCCCTGACGATTGAGCATGGCACCCCCTTGGGGCATTGGGCTGATCGCGGCCTGATCCCCGAACCTGACCCCGATATGGCCGCCGACATGTACGAACTGGCCTGCGAGACCCTTTCCGGTGCCGGATATGTACAATATGAAATCTCAAATTGGGCGTATTCGTCGAGCGTCGAGCGTGGAGCGTCAAGCGAATGTCTCTCCACGCTTCACGCTCCACGCTCCTCTCCTCCTTTAGCCTGCCAACACAATTTGCAGTACTGGCGCAACCGACCCTATTTGGGACTCGGCGCCGGCGCGCACGGTTTCGCCGATGGAATACGCACCATCAACGTATTATCCCCAAGGTCTTATATTCAGCGTTTTTCAACCTGCAACTTGCAACCTGCAAACTCTTTCCCCCGCGCCCCCGCCACCATTGAAGCCAACCCCATTGACCGCGATACCGAGATGCGCGAAACTATGCTGATGGGGCTGCGCCTGACCCGCGCAGGGGTCTCGGATGAGAGATTTCGAACGCGGTTCGGGATCTCAATAAACGAAGTTTTCGGGGATGAGATTAGTGAGTTAGTGAAGTGGGGATTACTCGAGTGGGTGGGGGAAATTCTACGTTTGACTCCCAGGGGGCGGTTGCTCGGAAATCAAGTGTTCATGCATTTCGTCTAACGTATCACGTTCAACGTTAAACATCTCTTTTGAGCAGCTGATTCGCTAACTCAGCCAGTGCATCCCCCGCCTCGCCTTGTGGGTTGGCATCTTCAAGGGCTTGCAGGGCGCGTGCAGTCAACTTTTCAGCTTCATCTTTTGTGAAAGTTCTCCCACCTTCGGCCTCAAGTTGTGTCGCTATTTCGGGCACTTCATCTTGCGTAATGGGACCCTGCCGCCAGCGCTCAGCAAAGGCACCGTTTTTTCCCAACCCGTACAGCACAGGCAGCGATTTCTTGCCCTCGACCAGGTCGCTGGCAACCGATTTACCTGTCCGATGCGCGTCACCCCAAATGCCAAGATAATCGTCCAAGGCTTGAAAGGCCAACCCCAGGTCGCGCCCGAAATTCCTGTAGGCAGTGAGCGTCTCTTCGTCGACATCTGCTACCAAAGCCCCCAGTTCAGTGCAAGCAGCCAAAAGCGCGCCGGTTTTTCCACCCACCATGGGCCAGTAATCCTCAATCGCCAGATCAGTTTTATCTTCATAAGAAATATCAAGATATTGACCTTGGGTGAGATGCATACAGGTATGTTGAAGCAGGTGGGTTGCTCGGAGGGCGATGATCGGGGATGTAATTTCTTTTAAGCCCATCACGGCTAAATGCGCCAGGGTGAACATCGTATCCCCGGTGTTGATGGCCTGTGCCAGGCCCCAAATTTTCCACACCGTCGGGCGACCCCGCCGCAATGGGCTGTTGTCCTCGATATCATCGTGGATCAAGGAGAAATTATGCACCAGCTCGACAGCCGCGGCCGCGGGCAAGGCATCTTCCCACTCGCTCCCCGCGGACGCAGTTGAAAGCAGCACTAGCAGCGGACGCACCCGTTTACCACGCGCTTTCGGGCCAGCACCTTCACCCTCCCAGCCCATGTGGTAGCTCATCATCTCATGCAAACCCTCGTAATGAGGCTCCCTGGCAAGGCCTACAGCCTGCTGAAGTTCAGATTCAATCGCGGGAAGGTATGTGTCGATAAATTGTTGAAGTGCCATAAATGTTGGGGTTAGGTTGTTAAATATTTTTCAGTAGCCGCTAAAAAATCATCCGCCCAAAGCAAGAGAAGTTCAGCTTGGTCTTTAGTGATTCCATGGCCGATATCGTAGTCCCCCACATTGCGCAAATCCTGTGCATCTAAAAGATAACGATGATATTTAGGATCGAGTTTTTGTGTTTTAACAAATTCATGTCCGAAAGCAGCAATAACCGCAGCATGACTCGAAAATGAGTATCCCAGTGTTAGCAAAAGAGCCTCAGCCGCGTAGAACATGGCATAATAGGCTCTGCTTGCAGAGAAGCTATAATAGCTCTCACCTTTGAGAAGCTTGGCAGCATCAATGCTCTCTTTGGATTTCTCTAATAGACCCTGAACCTCGGGTGTCATACAGGAACCCCCTCACGGCGCACATTCATCAGAAAAGGAGTGCGCGCATTTTCGAATTGCTCTTTGGACACAAAAGCTCGTGAAATGACAATATCATTTCTAAGGGAAATTTTTGCTACAACTGCTGATGTTTTTTCGATCAGATCACCGTAGTCAAATACCCCTTTGATGATCACTAATACATCAACATCAGAAGAAGAACTTGCATCTCCTCGAGCATGAGAGCCGTAAAGGATAATATCTTCGCATTGATCTTCCAAAACTTTTGAGAATTCGTTACGCAACTCTCTGAGAATCGGATTTAACTTCGTATTTGACATCATGCACACCTTTCCTGTGCTTCCATATTTACCTTATTCTGTTTTCTCAACTAGTGGAGTATTGCTGAGTTCTTCTAGATTCCCCACCCCTGCAACGAACATGGTGACCTGAATTTCTCGCGCTACTTCTTGAATGGCTAAAATTGTATCATCCAATGAGCGAGTGGCAGCTTTGAGGAAAGGTCCAGCCATGCCGCCAAGGGAGGCGTCCAGGGCAATACATTTGGCGATATCAAGGCCGGTGCGCAACCCTCCTGATGCGAAAATAGGCATATCAGGCGCTATCCCGCGAACCTGGGTGATAGAATCCGCCGTAGGGATACCCCAATTGATGAAAGCAGCCGCCAGCCGCGCCTGGCTATCGTTTTGGGCGCGGTGCATCTCGACCTGGGCCCAGGAGGTGCCCCCAGCTCCGGCGACATCAATTGCCGCGATGCCTGCATTTACAAGTTGCTGAGCAGCCTGTTCAGAGATGCCCCAGCCAACTTCTTTAGCAATCACCGGAACTGTCAGTTTATGACATACAGTTTCGATCTTCTTCAATAATCCCGCAAAATTTGTATCTCCTTCAGGTTGGACTGCTTCCTGAAGGGGGTTCAGGTGCAAGATCAAGGCGTCAGCATCGACCATCTCCACAGCGCGCTGGCAGTGTTCTACACCGTAACCGTAGTTGAGTTGGATAGCCCCTAAATTTGCCAAAAGCAGGATATCTGGGGCTACATCTCTAATTTTGAAGGAGTCGGCCAGTTCAGGGTGTTCGATGGCGGCGCGCTGGGAACCTAAACCCATAGCAATACCTGTCTCTTGGGCAGCCCTCGCCAGGACGCGGTTGATCGCGCCAGCTTCATCGGTTCCCCCTGTCATTGATGAGATCAGGATTGGTGCTTTCAAAGATCGGCCAAAAAGTGACAGGCTGAGATCGATTTCTTCTAAATCTAACTCAGGTAAAGCCTGGTGCACAAAATGATAACGTTCCAGCCCCGTGGTCAGGCCGGAACGTACATCTTCGTCTAAGTTGATCCGAATATGATCTGCTTTTCGGGCACTTGTTGGCGTAACTCTTGGCATCGATCAGTGTTCCTTTGAAGTGAGGCTATCTTACCAGTCTGATTCTGGCCTGTCAACTTAGCTTGACAGGAGCGCGAACTGGGCTGTAAAATTACCCAGATTAGTATAAGAAAATCAAACCCGAGGAGGATCTCCCATGAACGAAGAAGTACTTGAAAAAGTAAAAGCAATCATTGCTGAGTTGTTGGATATCGATGCTGGAGAAATTACAGCTGAATCCCGCTTTCGCGAAGATCTCGAAGCCGACTCCCTCGACCTGGTCGAGCTGATTATGGAATTCGAAGAGGCCTTTGGCAGCGAAATCTCTGATGAAGACGCTCAGAAGATCACCACTGTTGGCGAAGCCGTCAAATACGTCTCCAAGCAGACGTAGTGCTGATCTGATTTTTTTCTAACTTGAATAACGCAAAAAACGCAGTCGAGTACTGCGCTTTTTGTATTGATCGTGTTTGGGGGTTGTAGGTCTTGAATAATGGAACCAACCCAAAAGGCGTTCGTTAATCCTATAGAAGTTTTGGAATCTCCTCAGGGTGTTTTGCAACGCGTACCCCGGCATCTTCCAACGCTTTGATTTTATCTACCGCTAAACCGGTACCGCCTTGGACGATCGCCCCGGCGTGACCCATACGTTTGCCGGGAGGGGCGGTTTGCCCGGCGATGAATCCAGCCACGGGTTTTGTAACATTATTCGTGATGAACTCAGCCGCCTGCTCTTCATCCGTGCCACCGATTTCACCGATGAGCACTATTTTCTTGGTCTTTGGGTCCTCTTCGAACAGGCGCAGGCAGTCGATGAAATTTGTGCCATTGATGGGGTCACCACCGATACCTACGCAAGTACTCACGCCCATACCTTTCTCTTTGAGAGCATAGAGCACTTCATAGGTCAGCGTGCCGGAGCGGGAAACCACACCCACATCTCCGGAGATGGCGATATCGCCGGGGATGATGCCTACTTTGGCTTCACCAGGTGTCAACAAACCCGGGCAGTTGGGGCCTACCAGGCGGACGCCCTTTTGGTCTAAATAGTTGCGCACTCGCATCATATCCAGAACCGGGATGCCCTCAGCAATGCAGACGATCAGTTCGATGCCCGCATCGGCAGCTTCGAAAATAGCATCGGACGCGAAACGGGAGGGCACAAAGATCACGCTGGCATTAGCGCCCGTGGCTTCCTGGGCCAATTTAACCGAGTCGAAAACGGGGACTTTGCCGTCCAGGATCCATTCACCACCTTTTCCCGGTGTAACACCGGCGACAAGATTGGTGCCATATTCCAGCATTCTTTGGGCGTGGAAAAGGCCTTCCCGGCCGGTGATGCCCTGGCCAATCAGTTTTGTGTTTTTGTCAACGAAAATACTCATCTTATTTGCCTCCCTCTGCCGCTGCGACAGCTTTTTGGGCTGCGCCAGCCAGGGTTTCAGCCGTGATCATGTCGGCATCGGCTATTAGCTGACGGCCTTCTTCGGCGTTGGTGCCTACCAGGCGGACAACCATCGGCACCTCAGGCTTGATTTCTTCCATGGCTGCCAAAATGCCGCGGGCTACTTCGTCACCGCGGGTGATACCGCCGAAAATATTGATCAGCACGGCTTTGATATTTTTGTCTGAGAGAATAATACGGAAGGCCGCGGCGACCTTTTCGGCATTGGCGCCCCCACCGATATCCAGGAAGTTGGCCGGTTCGCCGCCGAAGTGCTTGATCACATCCATGGTGGTCATTGCCAGCCCAGCCCCATTGACCATACAGCCGATATCCCCATCGAGCTTGATATAGGAGAGGCCGTATTTGCGAGCTTCGATTTCAGAATCGTCTTCGATGTCGAGATCGCGCTTATCAGCCAGATCGGGGTGGCGGAAGAGGGCATTATCATCCAATACCATCTTGCCATCTACCGCCAGCAGTTTGCTGTCAGCGGTGATTACCAGGGGGTTGATCTCGGCCAGGTTGGCGTCGCTTTTCTTATAAGCCTGCCACAGGCCAGCAGCGATCACCCCAAAGGCGCGCCAGTGCTCACGGGGCAGATCGATCCCGGCGGCGATATCGCGGGCCTGGTAACCTTGCAGTCCCAGCAATGGGTCGATGTGCGCCTTGATGATTTTCTCTGGCGTCACGCGGGCGACCTCTTCGATGTCAACGCCGCCTTCAGATGAAGCCATCATCACTGGCCGCCGGGCAGCGCGGTCGTTGGTGATCCCCAGGTAGATTTCTTTTTCGATGTCCGCGGCTTCATCGACCAGCACTTTGCGGACAGGCAGGCCTTTGATCTCCATGGACAGGATTTGAGTGGCCAGTTCTTCGGCTTCGCCGGGATTTTTCGCCAGGCGGATGCCGCCAGCTTTGCCTCGACCGCCGACGAGCACTTGTGATTTAACCACAACGCGGCCACCTAGCTCATGGGCAATTTGTTTTGCCTCGCTTGCGGTAGCCGCTACTCTCCCTTGCGGGATAGGTACACCATACTCTGCGAAAATTAGTTTTGATTGATACTCATGCAGTTTCATAAACGTGCTTCTCCCTGGGAAATTATTCTTGCTTCGTGACTATTCAGCCGTTTTTCGGGGGACACGTTCCATGGCTAAATACTCGATCTTGCTTAAAAATCGCGGCGCGATTATACCATGCAGGCATCCGGGTTTTGTCCAGTCAAAGATAAATGAATTGGGGCGTCGTTTATCCCAATGAATCCTAATTATTGTATAATCAATACGTGATAGGTGATGATAACCGGGAGAAGTATTGCACGGTTATTTGCGTTTAAGATTGGATTTCTGTAACCGACATTACCACAAGTATCCTTTACAAAAAATCCTTGCTATAAAGCAGGGATTTATTATTCTAAAAGTCAATGCAGTACACCGCATTGGTTATGTGACCCTTAGGATCTAAAGACTGTCATAATTAATTTTCTGAAATCTGTCAGATTCATTTTTTAATTCACTCCAGTTAAATTCATACTGCTCACTATCATCCCAGTCATTTGGGAATTCAATGTGGAAATAGCCGCCAAGAGCAGGTTTTGTAAAGTAGTAACTATCAGTGTTCCCAGATATCGAACTGCTTCCAGGAGAAAAGTCTTCCGTTCTGAATTGAGACGAAAGTAACACAAGAAGACCTGCAAAAGAGCTTAGTAGATTTTCTAAATTCGCTTCCTTAAACTCATTCCTTCTGTCATGCTTACTTTTATTGTATGCTTGGTACCATGATAATTCGGTAGAGTCTGCCCACTGTTTGAAAGGCTCGAAGATCGAACTTTCTCCATCCCAGATAGGAACATAAACCTTATACGCTGATAAGTGGTGGGTACTATTCACTTTCCTGTAATCGTGAATATTCCACCTTTTTTCGGGCCGCACCTTACCTTTTTTGTCAATTGGGTTGTATATATTCTCTCTTAGTATCGCCTTAAAATTGGCTTCGACTTCCATGCATGTACGCATGAATAATTCGTGGATGCGATAGGAATAGACAATCAGATTCTGATCTGAAGGTTCAATGAACTCAAAAAGCCTTTGAAGATCGCTTTGGATTATGATGAATGCCCGAATGTAGTGTTCAGGTGAATCCGCGTAACTCCTGTCCACAATGTAGGCCCATTGGCTGTAGCCGGAATTGGGGCAGTCTACAAATCCTCTGTAATTCCGATGAAAAGGTTTAGAATGACTCATAGATTGATCCTTATTCACAAAACGGGGGCGTGTGCGGCTTAGGGACTTGGCATTTCACGCCGTTTCCGAAAACTCCAACCTGTTGACCAAGTCCGCATTTTTGCGCCGTCACCTGATACTTTTTATAGCCTAACATAATCCCCCTTTTTAGTCAAAAAATACGTATCTCCTCTCGACTAACGGACATGTCCGTGAGGTCGAGGGTTCAAGTCCGCACGTAACACTATTGCTCCAATTAGCAAAAACGTAGCCCCTGTTAGGAATAAAACCCGAAATCGCCAAGCCGCAGGCTGCTGGTTCAAATCCAGCCAGGTGCACATCTTCCCCCGTTTCCTCAGAAAAATTGTGTATAATTATAGATAACCTATGCCGTTAGGTTTTGATAATATCCATTTTTTAGTGAAAAGGTGTTGATATGGGCGACAAAGGTAAAAAAGATAAGGGCAAACGTGAAACTCAAAAAAAGGCGAAGCTTACACCAAAAGAAAAAAGGAAACTGAAAAAAGAAAAGAAACAAAATCCGTCTGCATAACATCCTGCTTTCGATAAGTTCAGATATCACAAGAACTACACAAAAGCCCCAGTTCAAACAGCCGGGGCTTTTTGTTGCACACTCAAGAATTGTCAGAGATTTAGGTTTTTTTAGTGCTTCGTCATGCTTTCCCACTACTTGCAATCTAACTCTATTTGATCGATCACAAGCATCTTCATACTCGCAACGGGTATAGAGTAACTTTTTTTTGTACACGGATTCGCACGGATTTTACGGACGCTCTGCGTGCCTTCGGCAAAAGCGAAATAATAAAGGGAAAAATCCGTATCCCAATCTTCAATCTGTATTCAGAACTTGTACGCTGGGGCGCAGATCTAACTCATCGATCAGGGCGTTTAATTCATCATCACTGAGCGGGCGGCCTTTACCAGCATACGCAGTCAGGGCGGCTTCCATCATATTGGTGCCGAAGGAACGGCCCTCATAGCGCGGGGTGGTGGTGATCATCAAACGCACGCCGCGCTCCCGCAGGAACTGGACATTTTCTTCTGTTGTCGTATTAGTGATGACAGTTTTACCGCTTAAATCATCGGGAAGGTATTTACGCATGAAGAGGAAATCCCCCGCCAAGAGGTCGGACTCTAGCCAATATTTCTGATACTTGGGTTCATGCTCCGAGCCGCTACTGCCATAATAAAGCATACTCATCGGGAAATAGCTGACAAAGGGCAGCATCACCCTGGCAACACGCTTGAAGTTTCGGATACCACGCACAGGGATGGGAATCCCTAAGGCAACCATCAAATCCCCAAAGATGACTTCGTCGGATACCTCAGTCACGGCTTGCGAAAGACCAATCCGGTCAACTGCCACGGGGATAAAAGCACGCCTGAAGTGCGGCACCCCCTCCAAAATCAAGCCCTGAACCTCCCTTTCGGTGCCACTGAGGGTATTGTGCAGCGCCGGGGCTGCCAACTCGAAGACGCGCCTCTCTAATGTATGCTTCAATCCCCTCCCGTCCACCACGGGGGTTTGTTTGACCCCTTCGACCAGTTTCAGCGCTGCCCGCAAGGGATACTCGCGCCCCTCCAAACGAAGATAAAGGTCAACGCCCCCCACCCCAAAGGCATCCACCTGGCTATCCAGCTCAGTATAGAGTTGTTTAGCCTTTTCGATATCGCCATTCGTGCCAATGCGCTCGACGCTGATTTGCTGGCCCTTGAAATTGACGATAACCTTTTTATCCCGGGTGGAACTCCCCAAACTGACACTCACAGCTCGCTTCATCAGACTCCTCCTAAAGGATTTGCCACAGAGCACACAGAGATAATCAGAATAACTACAGCGTAAACAAAGTATCTTGAAGTTAAATCGCCGCCCCTTCGACTTTGGAGCAGAAGCCTCCTTCGACTTCACAAGTTCCGCTCAGGAGGCTTCTGCTCCTCCGCTCAGGGAGCTGTTTGTGTAAAAACTTAGTTCACGGTGTAATAACTCTGCTGTTAGACAGTCTTCAAGTATTCGCGGATGTTCAGGGCCGCAGTAGCTCCCTCGCCGGCAGCCGAGGCGACCTGTTTTGTCGAACCGGAACGCACATCACCCGCGGCGAAAACACCCGGCACCGTAGTCATCAATGATGCGGCGGTTTTTACAAAACCATACTGGTCGATCTCAGCTTTATCTTTCACCAGCTCAGCATTAGGCGACAAGCCAATAAAAACGAAGACGCCATCGTAGTGCCACTCTTTGATCTCACCGCTGGCGCGATCCTCTACCATCACGGCTTCCAATTCATTCTTTCCGCGGAATTCTTTGACCGCATGATTCACCGTCACCGACATATCTGCGCGGGCAGCCACCTTATCCTGCAAAATTTGGCTGGCCTTGACCTCGGGCAAAAACTCGACGATATCGACCTGGTCGGCGAACTTGGTCAGGAAGAGACCCTCTTCGAAGCCGCTGTTGCCGCCGCCGATCACCAGCACCTTCTTTCCTTTATAAAAGGCCCCATCACAAGTGGCGCAGAAATGGATATTGCTGCCAATCAGGCTATCTTCTCCGGGCACATCTAATTTCCGATAGCTGGCCCCAGTCGCCAACAACACTGCTTTGGTGCCATACTCAGAGCCGTCCCCGGTGATGACACACTGATAATCGCAATCTTCGGTAAGACGGACGACATCTTGGGCCTGCAAGATCTCCACGCCAAAACGACGCGCTTGCCGGACGACGCGGTCAGCGAACTCCGCCCCAGGGATGCCTTCGTCGAAGCCAGGGAAATTATCCAGCATTTGGGTGATACCCACCTGACCGCCCAGACCGCCCTTCTCGATAACCAGCACATCCTTGCCCTCGCGGGCCATGTAGAGCGCCGCGGTCAACCCCGCGGGTCCGCTACCAATCACAATTGAGTCATAGAACTGACGTTGGGCTTTGGTCTGCAGGCCTAATTTGCTCGCCAATTCGGCATTGGATGGTTCGGTCAAGATCGACCCATCCGGAAAGATGATCGTCGGGACGACCCTCATACCGTTATTGATCTGCTCGACAAAGGCCATCGCTTCAGGGTCTTTTTCGATATCTACATTCTGATAGGGGATACGTTGTTCGCCAAAGAACTTCTTGGCCCGCTTACAATCTGGACACCAGACCGTGCTGTAAACAATAATTGTATCCGTCTTGGGTATCTCTACTTGGTTGCTCATCTTAGTCAGCCTCCTAAAATAGTTTCTGACACATTGACCAACTCAGTGTGGTGAATCTTACATCATCATTGTAGCATGACAAATAGGGTACTACTTTGACAATGTCATCATCTACCGCACAGCCCGCCAACCGGTTGCGATTAGAGTCCAGCAAATTGATCATCAAAATAGCTCACGGTAAGAACATCTACAACCAGATTCCTTGATTTTCGTATAGAATATTGGTGATCGCGCAAAGGTCAAGAATAGCTTGAACACTCAGGCATCACGCTGCATTTCATAAGGAACCCAGGAATGCAGGAAGAAAATTGGCTCTTTGAGATATTATGGGGCGCGGTACACGGATCGCACGGATTTTCTAAACCTGAACGTTTGCATAAGTAATTTCCAATCAAAAAAGATACATATCCAAAGATGAAATTCGAAGTAAATAAGGAGTCGATTCGATGAATTTTCTAGGTAATTTAATCTGGTTGATTTTTGGTGGCTTTATCTCTGGGCTTGGATATATCCTTGGCGGACTTCTGGTCAGCCTCACGGTTGTGGGCATCCCTTTTGGGAAGCAGGCCATCAAACTAGGCGCGGCCACAATGACCCCCTTTGGGCGGGAGATCGAGGTCAATGAGGAATTTGACAACCCCCTGAACCTGATCTTCAACATCATCTGGGCGATACTATTCGGTTGGGAGATTGCTATCTCTCATTTCGTGCATGGGATAATCTTGGGCATCACGATAGTTGGCATCCCATTTGCCAAACAGCACTTCAAGTTGATCCCCTTAGCGTTATTCCCCTTCGGTAGGGAACTGCGGTAGGACTGAGATTTGCCCACGCTTTCAGGGACGGCCACTCGGTCGTCCCTGTTCGATTCCCTAAGGTATACTTATCGCATGGTGACTCCCGAACCCCTTCCCCAACTTTTCATCCCTTTATTTACCCCTAATGCCTCCTTGGAACAAGTCGGCGGCAAAGGGCTCAATCTGATCAAACTCGCCCGCACCGGATTCCCCGTTACGAATGCATTTCTGATCCCAACCGAATGCTATTGGGAATTCGTGAATGAGAATCTTTTGGATTCCTTCATTCAAGATGCGCTCAAGAGTTTAGATTCCACTTCGCCCGAGGCCTTATCTGCTGCCTCAGCGGAGATTCGGACTCAGTTCGAGCGTGGCGCGATTTCCCCGAAGATAGCCTCCGCCCTGGAGATCGCCTGGCGCTGGCTGAGCGCGCATCCAGTGGCAGTGCGCTCCTCCGCCACCGCCGAAGACCTGCCCGATATGTCCTTTGCCGGGCAGCAAGACACATTCTTAAACATCGTCGGTGATGAAGCGCTGCGCGAAGCGGTGGTCAAGTGTTGGAGCAGTTTATGGACGACGCGCGCTATCGGCTATCGGGCGCGCAACAATATCTCCCATCAAGATGTGGCCCTGTGTGTGATCGTGCAAAATATGGTTCCATCTGATGCTTCGGGCGTGATGTTCACGGCCAACCCGCTCACCGGATGCCGCACGGAGACGGCCATCGACGCTACCCTGGGGCTGGGAGAAGCCCTGGTCGGCGGGTATGTGGAACCAGACCACTACGTGGTAGCAACCCAAGGAGGTGGGGTGCACTTCCGCCGGAGGCGCGCAAAGCGAAGTGCACCCCACCTCCTTGGGCCCTCAAAAGCGCGTATCACCCACAAATTCCAGGGGAGTAAGTCCATCACCATAACAGGCAAAGCTGAGGGCGGAGTCATCACCCAAGAAGCAGATCGATCCTCACAACAAGCCATCCCCGATAAAATCATTTTGCAATTGGCCGAAATGGGCCAGCGCGTCGCAGAACTCTACAACTTCCCCCAAGACATCGAATGGGCTTACATATTGCCCCCCCCTTCTCCCCCCGAAGCTCGCCCTGAGCAGAGTCGAAGGGTCGGGGGGAGAAGGGGGGCCGGGGGGGATGAGGGGGGTCTCTACCTCCTTCAATCCCGCCCGATCACTTCGCTCTTTCCATTACCCGAGGGCATGGGACCTGAACCGCTGAAATTCATGATCGGCTTTCAGGCTGTTCAGGGGGTCGTCGATCCATTCACTCCCTTGGGCCAAGACCTGATGATGTTGGTGCTCACCGGCGGCGGGAGCGCGTTCAAGCTGGAACATACCATTGAGACGCAGACGGCTTTTTATATCGCTGCGGAACGCATTTTCATCAACATGACCCCCATCCTGCGCACGCCCCAGGGGAATAAAGTCTATCCGAAAGTTATCAAGGCTATTGATCCCGGTGTTGCCCAGGCGACGGCAGAACTTGTCAAAGATCCCCGCTTCGCGCCCATTCACCACAGGCCCAGCCTGAGCACCATCAGGCGCTTTGCAGGTTTCATGTTGCCCTTTGTGGGGCAGGTCATCCGTGTTTTTCGCAACCCCGAACGTAGAAAAGCAGAAATCATGCAGGCTTTTGATGATAAAGTTGCCGTAACAAAAGCTCGCCAAATATCCAGCGGGGATATGTGGGAAGATTTCTCCCAAAGTATGCAATTGCTCCATGAAGCCAAAGACCTGTTCCCCGATTTCGTCATCCCCAAGGGTATCCCCCCCATCGTGGCAGGGATGGCCCCATTTTTCGGGATTTTGGAACGCTTCAGCCTCGAAGCAGCTGCAGCCACCGGTATTGAGCGCTTCAAAACCATTTTTCTGGAAATTTCGCGCGGCATGCCTGATAACGTCACCACAGAGATGGACCTGGTTTTATGGGGTACTGCCCAAACGCTGCGCAATGACCCGGATTCATCCAAAGCTTTCGATAACACACCTGCCGCGGCCTTAGCAGCCAGCTATTTAGCAGGGAGCCTTCCCCCCCTGGCTCAAAAAACCATTGCTGATTTTATGGATAAATTCGGCGCCCGCGGCCTGGCCGAAATCGACCTGGGACGGAAACGCTGGGGGGAAGACCCTACGCATATCATGCAAGTTTTATTGAGCTATCTGGCCATCGATGATCCAGCCCTGGCCCCCGATGTGGTTTTCGAGCGCGGGGCAATAGCCGCCCAAGAGGCTGCTGTTCTGCTGGAGCAAGAAGTGCGCAAATTACCAGGTGGGCGCATCAAGGCGCGGCTGGTGCGTTTTGCTGCCAACCGCTACCGGGCTGTGGGCGGGATGCGCGAAGCCCCAAAATTCTTCGCCATCCGCATGATGGGCATCATCCGGCAGGGTTTGTTAGAAAGTGGGCAAAACTTTGTAGATGCTGGCTTGCTGGATCAAGCAGACGATCTTTTCTTCCTCTATATCCGCGAACTCAATGAGATTGTCCAGCAAGCGCAATTCCCCCCTGATATTCGTACGCGCATCGCTGAACGTCGGGTGCTGCGCAAACGCGAGATGCTGCGCAAACAAATCCCGCGTGTTCTGCTCAGCGACGGCACGGCCTTCTATGAAGGTGTCGCAGCCCCCGATGGAGACGACAACGCCATCGTCGGCGACCCCGTTTCCCCTGGCGTTGTAGAAGGAAACGTCAGGGTTGTGCTCAATCCCCACGAGACTCAGCTCAAACCCGGCGAAATCCTGGTCTGCCCCGGCACCGACCCGGCCTGGACCCCGCTCTTCTTGGCCGCGGGCGGGTTGATCATGGAAGTCGGCGGCATGATGACCCATGGTTCCGTAGTGGCGCGCGAGTACGGCATCCCCGCCGTAGTGGGGGTGCATCAGGCGACGACGCGGCTGGAGACGGGGCAGCGTATTCGGATGAACGGAAGTACGGGGCAGATAGAAGTAATCAGTGAACAGTAAACCGTTATCAGTCAATCATACAGGACTTACGCAGATGAATGAGAAATATACCGAAAATAAGGGGCGTGCCGGGTTG
>JADHXE010000070.1 GCA_016783125.1 Anaerolineales bacterium | reverse complement strand
GGAAAAAGCCCCAAAATATGGGGTGTGCGGGGTTGCTCCGAAACCCGGCACACCCCTTATTTTCGGGCTTTTTCCATCGCCAGTGCGTAAGTCATAATAGTTTAATGGAATTGCCTGTTGAATCTGATGCTTTGGTTGTGTACAATGAGTACATCGAAAATAATAGGAGCAAATATGCACTACCGACGTTTAGGACGATCCGGATTGAAAGTCAGTGAGATCTCGTATGGGGCCTGGGTGACCTTTGGCAGCCAGCTCGATGAAGATACAGCCAGCGACCTTATCCACGCGGCGTATGATCAGGGGGTCAACTATTTCGATAATGCAGATGCCTATGGCAATGGAACCGCGGAAATTTTCATGGGCAGTGCTATCAAGGATTTGCCTCGAGAAGCCCTGGTGATATCCAGTAAAGTGTTTTGGCCTACCATGCCCGGCCCCAATGGGCGCGGGCTGTCGCGTAAACATGTCATGGAGTCGATCCACGCTTCGTTGAAACGTTTGGATACCGATTACGTCGATCTATATTTCTGCCATCGCTACGATCCGGACACGCCCATCGAGGAAGTTGTCTTTACCATGAATAATCTCATTCAACAGGGCAAAATCCTGTATTGGGGCACTTCTGAGTGGACGGCTGCCCAAATCTCGCAGGCCTTCGGGGTGGCGCGCCAGTACAATCTCATTCCACCTACGATGGAGCAGCCGCAATATAGCATGTTACACCGTGACCGCGTGGAGGCGGAAATCGCGCCTCTGGCCAAGGAACTCGGCTTGGGCTTGACCACCTTTAGTCCGTTGTATTTTGGCATCTTGACTGGAAAGTATAATGGCGGCATCCCTAAGGGGAGCCGCGCATCCCTGGACAGCATGGCCTGGGTTCAAAATTATCTCACCCCTGAGCGGTTGGACATTGTCCAGGATTTGGGGTTGATCGCTGCTGATTTGGGCATTACTCAGGCCCAATTGGCGATTGCCTGGTTGTTACGCCGCAAGGAGGTCAGCAGCGTGATCACCGGCGCGACGCGGCTGAAGCAATTGGAAGATAATCTGGGCGCTGCGGATGCAATCGAGTTGTTGAGCGATGACTTGCTTGACGAAATCGAAACCGTTTTAGGGAATGAGCCAGATAGTTAATAGAGTTGTCCCTCAATAAGGTCAACAAGAAATTTGGACACGGATACCACGGATGAACACGGATTCTTTTTTGTTTTTCTCCCAAAATCCCTGAAATCCGTGGAAATCCGTGTCCCATTTTTCTCTTAGTTTTTCAGGAACATGTCTAATCCCCCTTTGTCTAAAATGAGAAGACCTCCGTGTATTGAACTACGGAGGTCTTGTTTTGTGTTGGGATGATGCTATAAATCCTCACCAGGGATGGGTTCCTCAATCACTTCTCCTTCGATGACATCCTCTGGCTTTTCGCGCAGCATCAGGAAACCGACTACGATGGGGATGGCGATAAAAATGATGCTGATACATAGCGTAACGATTCCAGTGGTGATGGCCGCGGCAGGTTCACTGCTGCCAAACACGTCAATTTCTGAGCCAGGCACAACACCGGCGAAAGCGAAAATAGCGCCTGAACACAAACCTACCAGGCCGGGGCAGCCGCACAGGATCACGGCTGCGACGGTAGCGATCATACCTTGCGTTTTCTTATCCATAGCACTCTCCTCGATACTATCTTTGAATTGGGTCTTTGGGCACTACCGTGGGAATGTCCAGATTTGGGGGTATGAGGCGTGCTCCGCACGCCCCATACCCCCAAATCTGGTGGCCTCCCCATCGATTTTCAAAGAACCTTTGAGTTTCTTAGAGTGTAGATCAAAACAACTGCCAGTTCAAGAGGCAAAATTTATCCTCGCAACTGCGCGCCCAGCTCTCGTTCTAACCGTTTGATTATTTTGTTGCGCAGCTTGGCGGCATCTTTATCTGTCAGGGTGCGTTCAGGGTTTTGATAAGTCAGGCTGTAGGCCAGGGACTTCTTACCAGCCCCAATCTGCTCACCGCGGTAGATATCGAACAAACGCAGGTTGGTGACAGTGCGGCCACCAGTCTGACGGATCAGCGCTTCTACTTTGGCTGCAGGGAGGCTTTCATCCACGATCAGGGCGATGTCCTCCAGCATCGGAGGCTGGCTGGGGATAGATGTTACATCGAAGAGTGTGGGGACGGCGTTGATGATAGCAGTCACATCGAAGTCAGCGGCCAGTAACGGGGTTTCGGGGAGGTCGTAATTACCCTTGACCTGGGGGTGCAGCTCACCCATGACGCCGATTTGGTTCCCCCCTAGGGTCACGCGGGCGCACTTTCCAGGGTGAAAGCTGGGATGTTCGGCGTTTTCATAACGGATGTCTTCCAGGTGCAGGCCTCGCAAGGTGGAGTCGACGATGCCTTTTAGGTCGAAGAAATCCATCGGGGATGTGTCAGCACCGGCCCAGTCAGCCAAAGCGCGCGGGCCTGTAAGGACGATGACCAGTTGTTTGGTCTCGTCTGGCAAATCTCCGTCTTCGGAGGCCAGGAATACTGGATTGATCTCGAAGATGGCGATGCGCTCACGAATGCGGGCGTTGCGCTCGACGATTTCCAACACAGAGGCCAGCAAACTGTGCCGCAGCACCGAGCGCTCAGGGGTGATGGGGTTGGCCAGCGTGAAATAAGGCGCATCGTCTGGTGGGGTATCCGGAGATAAGCGGCGGGTTTCGCGCTCGGAGGAAGTCATGCGGTGAGTGATGACCTCTTGAAGGCCAAGACCAGCCAACAGGTCCCGCAGAGCCTCTTCAATTTCAAGTTCGTCATTCCCTCTTTGAGGGGGCAGATCATCGGACAGGCGCGTCTCAGGGATGCGGTCGTATCCATACACGCGGGCGATCTCTTCCATCAGGTCGGCTTTGCCGATGACTCCGGTGCTGATGTCGAGGCGGTGGTCAGGGGTGGTAACGGTAATTAGTGATTGGGTATCAGGTATTAGGGTTTTGTCACTTGTTCCTGATTCCTGATACCTAATACCTAATTGACAGGTGAACTCAAGAGATTCTAATATGCCAACAATTTCTTTGACACTTAACTCAATGCCCAGCCAGCGGCGCACATCATCGGCGGTGATCTCTACGGTGGGATCCTCGGGGGGCAAGGGGTACTCATCGACCAAGCCTTGAGCAATTGTGCCGCCAGCCCACTCGTGCATCAGCTTGAGGCCGCGCAGCACACCCTTGGGAGCCATCTCGGGATGTACGCCGCGCGAGAAGCGGTAGGCCGCCTCGGATGGCAGGTTTTGGGAGATCACCGTGCGGCGGGTGTTGATGATATTCCAGGCCGCACCTTCCAGGAGGATGTTGGTGGTGTTCTCGCTGATCTCAGACTCAGCGCCGCCCATCACGCCCGCCAAGGCCAGCGAGCCAGACTGGTCGCAGACCATCACGGTGAAGTCATCCAGGGTGCGTTCGACATCATCGAGGGTGACCAGTTTTTCGCCTTGCTCGGCGGGGCGGGTGATGATGGTGGGGTAGGACAGGTTGGCAACCTGTCTTACGGCCCGCCTTACGAGCACATCGTAATCGAAGGCGTGCAGCGGTTCGCCTAACTCGAGCATGGCGTAATTGGTGGCGTCGACCAGGGCATCGATGGGGCGCATCCCGGCCAATTTGAGCCGCAGTTGAACTTTGTAGGGGCTGGGTTTAATTACCACGTTCTCGATCAGGCCGAAGACAAAACGGGGGTTGAGGTTGGGGTCGGTGATCTCGATTTTTACGCGCCCCTCAAGAGGCGGCCCATCCATGGGAATATCCAAATCCGGGTAGCTCAGCTCTGCCCCAGTGATGGCCGCGATCTCACGCGCCACACCAATCACATTGGCATCACGGGCGAAATTCGGGGTAATGGCGATATCGAAAACCACATCACCCATATAATCCACCAGGGGTGCCCCGACGGGAGCATCATCGTCCAGAATGATGATGCCTTCGTGCTCGTCGGAAATGCCCAATTCACGCTCAGAGCAAGCCATCGAGTAGGACTCCACGCCGCGGATTTTCTTGCGTTTGAGGGTGGTGGGGTTATTCCCAGGCTCGTAGGCATTGATGATGGTGGCTCCTTCGCGGGCGTAGGCCACCTTGAGTGGGGTATCTAATGGGCCTGCGCCTTTGAACTCATACAGGTTGGGCGCGCCGGTCAGCACGGTGTGAACTTGTTCGCCATCATCGAGCTTGCAGAGCACCAGTTTGTCGGCATCGGGATGAGGCATCACCTCGAGTATGGCACCCACCACAATCTGATCTGGCCCCCAGGCGAAACCCGAAATCTTAGCCTCACGGCGCTGATCCCCTTCGAGAAGAGGATATCCCACATATTGGATTTCTTCCACTTCCAATCCGGCCAAGGTCATGCGGCGGCCCAACTCTTCGATGGATAGATCGATATCAACGTATTCTTTGATCCAGGATAGAGGTACTTTCATATGTTAGTCCGTGGGTAGTAGATTGGTAAATTGGTGATTGGTAGATTGGGATGAGTCTAAATACCAGTTTCCCAATCTACCAATTTACGAGTTACTCGCTTCTCTTCATCTGTGCGATGGTAGCAAATCAAGTGTCCGGGTCAGTGTCCGCAACGTCGTCCGCGGTTTCAGCCTTGGGTATCTGGTCGATGGTTTTTTGCAGCTCAGCGTTGATCGTGTGCAGAACTTTGGAAATCTCCTGGCGCGCTTTAGTTTCAGCTTCGCCACTCACCACGCGGGCCTTCAAATCCTGGGTTTCTTCCTTGAGACGCTGCCCGGCCTCGCTGGCATTGAATTCGTCCACAGCATCATTGGCGGCTTTGCCCAATTCGGAGAGTCCGGTTTTGATATCTTGGCGCAGCTTTTGAGCTTCTTCGCTTTCCCAGGCAGTTTGCATGATATCCTTCAGGTTCTCGCCCAGCTCGCGGAACTGGGAAGTCAGATCGGGTTGGGGTTGTTCAGTCATCATTTTCTCCTAATTGCCACAGAGAACACCGAGTTCACAGAGTAATATTTTGTTCTCTCAGAGTTCTCTGTGTACTCAGTGGCAAAAAATCAAAACTGCTCTAAAAAGCGCATATCATTGGCCCAAAAATATCGAATATCTTCGATACGGTGACGCAGCATGGTGATGCGTTCGGGCCCCATGCCGAAAGCGAAGCCGGTATAGCGCTCAGGATCGTAGCCGCCGTTTTCTAGCACGATGGGATGCACCATACCGCAGCCCAAGATCTCCAACCATCCGGCATCCTTGCAAACAGAGCAGCCATCGCCGCCGCATAGGAAACATTCGATATCCATCTCAGCGCTGGGTTCCGTGAAGGGGAAGTGAGAAGCCCGGAAACGCGAGCGCACTTCCTGGCCGAATATGCGCCGGGCGAAGTCAGACAGCGTGCCTTTGAGATCGCTGAAGGTGATATTGTGCCCCACAGCCAGCCCCTCCACCTGGGTGAATTGAGATTCATAGCGGGCGCTGACCTGTTCGTAGCGGTAGCACATGCCCGGCAGGATAATACGCACAGGTGGCGGGTTATCAGGGTCTGTGGCGGCGTATTCGCGCATGGCATGGATTTGCCCGGGTGATGTGTGAGCACGCAGCAAGAGGGGATTATCTCCTCGGTCCTCTTCGCTGACGATGTGGAATGTATCTTGCATTTCCCGGGCTGGATGATGGAGAGGGAAGTTTAGTAGCTGGAAGTTGTATTCATCGGTTTCTACTTCCCTCGACAGGTAGATCTGAAAACCCATATCAGCGAAGACACGGTATATTTCACGCAAGGTTTGGGTTGTTGGATGCAAGCGTCCGCGCGGGATGGCACGCCCGGGCAAGGTTACATCCAGGCGTTCTTCGCTTAGGGAATGCTGCAGCGCGACCTCGCGGAGGGTTACCGTTTTCTCGGTGAATGCTGCTTCCAGGGCTTGTTTGACCTGGTTGGCCGCGCGGCCCACAGCGCCGCGTTCTTCCTGGGGAACTCCACCCATATTTTTGAACACATCCATGATGGCAGAACTGCGCCCCAGGTATGCCACGCGCCAGCTTTCGAGGGCGTCCTCATCCTGCGCAGATGCCAGAGCGTCGAGCGCATCTTGCTTGATTTGATCTAACTTGTCTAACACGTCCACCTCCGAAGATAATGATGAATGGTGAATTATGAATTATGGGGCTTTCATTAACCATTGATCATTGACAATTCACAATTGACTATTAAACAAAAACGCCCGCCCCACCAAGGGACGGGAAGGTTTTCCCGCGGTACCACCCTTCTTGGCCGCGTTGGCGGCCCACTCTGTGGCTGACGGCCTGATGTCTCCAGGCGATCATCTCCCCATATAACGTTGGGGTCACGGCTCAGACTACTTGGGGCTGGTATATTGGGAAATTGGGAAATTGGGAATTAGTAATTTGTTGTAAATACTTCTCACTAACTACCAACTTTTCCAGTCTACTAATTTACCAACACCCCTTTCCCCTGGGCGGCTCGGGAGGGAACTTCGGTCAGTTTTCGCCTGGCGGGGGTTTCAGCCTGTGCCCAGCGCCTCTCTGATGGTTTCTGCGAGAGTACTTTCGCAGACGTACTTTTCTCCGTCGTTGCCTTTTGGGTTGGGTTTTCGATTGTTGGGCCTAATTATCTGCGAAACGGCGTCTCTGTCAAGGATAATCCGAAAAAGGGATGTGGGGTGTACTCGCTTTGCGCGCCTGCGGCGGCACGCCCACATCCCTTTTCGGAAATCTCTCTGGCAGCCTTTTATGGTTCAGGAGTCGCTGGTTCGATTTTAACGATCAAATCAAGATATCGACCACTGATGGTGACGGTGAGAGGAGGATCTAAACTCGTGCCCCCAACCCTTACCGTTTCTTGTTCGTCGAATATCACATCGTTGCTGTTTCGAAGATCCGTGTCCATAATATCGCCGCCAATGACCAGATCGTCCCATGAGCCTAATTCAATCACCAAACTATTTGTAGAAGGCGCGCTGTATGAGTAAAGCGGGTGGTAACGTTCTTGCCTGCGTATCCAATTGAATATGTTCAGAATATCGTATTCTATCTCAGCTAATCGAAGTCCACGGAGGGGGTTCCAAGGCCCAGGTGGCAGGATATGTGCCCCGTCAAAGCGCAGGCTTTTTAGCGAAGAGCCTGATACGACGAAGAAATCGCCATAAATAGGGCCGACGCTTTCTTGCCCACGTTCGTCCCCCGGGCGGTTGTGAACAGCCAGAGTTATAAACGTAACCCGGACAGTTCTCGGACAGGCTTCTGCCGCCCAAACGAGGGGGTTGCTGAGCGGAGACTCGATCTCAGGAGCGCGTGCGTCAGCGCCAGTCCAGGCGGAAACTTGCAGGGTTACGCGTTCGCCGCAATTCGGTTCAGTCAGGGGTATCTCGAACCAGCGGTGGTCTGTCGTCGCGGAAGCCACAAAATTGCCGTCCACATACAGCTTGAAGCCGCGGATTTCGCCGGCTCTTTCCCTGGGCCAATCCCAACCCCAATAGAAATTACTCCTGCTGAAGCCTGCATCAAACAGGAGGGGTGGAGGCAGATAGTCATTCTCACACCCGCCCCGGCAGAGACGGTATGTAGATTGCGCATGCCGATTAGTGGACGTGATGTCTTCTCCATTCCAATCTGATGAACCGTGGTATTCCTGGTAAGCATAAAGCCAAATGGGGCTTCCACCACCAGGATTTGCACCATAACAATCTGTGAAAACGTAGATGTCTTGGTCTTCCGGCATCCAAATAACTTGGCTGATAGCTTCTTCTCCAAACGACGTCCGCAGGTCCCAGTTGCGTTCGCCCGGTTCTGGGGTGAATTCGATAACCCGATAGAATATATCGCTATGGCGCGGCCCAACGCCGATATAGCACCAGACATCTTCAAAATGATCGTCGATGCTAAATTCCAGCGCCTGGAATTCCACCGGTATTCCCATAGCATCCATCCCGAATGGGGGGATTTCGAAGAAGGAGCTGTCTTCTGCTGCGATGTCATCTTCTGGCGGGGGGCAGAAGCCGTCTTCGGCTTCGCCGTATTCGCCGGGGCAGGGGTCGGCGTCATCGGGTGCGCCGTCGCCGTCGCTGTCGGGGCCTGGAGGGGCGCCGCCGCCCTCGGGAAGGCCGGGTTCGCCGGGAACCAGATCGTCGCCATCGGGGACAGTATCACCATCGGCGTCGGGGCAGCCCTCGGTTTCTGCCGGCCCTGGTTCAGAGGGACAGGCATCTTCGCTGTCGATTATGCCATCGCCATCTTCATCGGGGCAGCCGCTATGTTCGGGCAATCCCCATACATCTGGGCAGGCATCATCGGCATCGAGCAGGCCGTCGCCGTCGGAATCGCCGGGGGTAGGGCAGCCCTCGTGATCATCCCAGCCAGCTTCATCGGGGCAGACGTCTTCGGCATCGGGCACGAGATCGCCATCGGAGTCGGGGCATCCTTCGGTCAGGCCGGGGCCAATCTCATCGGGACAGGCATCATCCTCGTCGAGAATGCCATCGCCATCGCGGTCGCCCTCACTGACCGATGGGCAGCCGTCGGTTCCGGCCAGGCTGCTTTCATCGGGGCAGAGATCAACGCCATCGGCGACTCCATCCAGATCGCGGTCGGGACATCCTTCGGTTACAGAAAAACCGGGTTGGTCTGGGCAGGCATCGCTGTCATCGGCCACGCCGTCATTGTCTTGATCGAGGATTTCGACACTCTCTACATTAACCGAAGCTCGCGAGCGATCTCCGTGGCTGTTGAAAGCCCTGACCGTCAGCGTGTGGCTGCCAGGGGTCAGGGGCTGCCAGTCGATCAGCATGGGGAAGGGAGAGATGCCCCCAGGTATGCTGCTAGTATCGGTTTTATGCAATTGTCCGTCTACCCATAACTCGAAGCGCACAATCTTATTGGCATCGCGGGCAACGGCGTGCACAGATGTTACCTGACCTACTTCAAGCTGCTGTCCATAGTTCGGGGTGTGGATCAGCACCAATGGTTTACTGACAACATCCTGTGGGCGCAAGAAGTAGTAACCGGCAAGAATTGCCAGGGCAATGATGCAGCTCAGCGCGCCGATGATTCCCATGATGACCGGCAGCCTGCGCTGCCAGGAACGCTGGGGCCTGGGGCGGCGGGCAGCAGGTCGTGAGTAATTAGGTGTGTGCATAGTTCAGCCTCCAAGGCCCTGACTAATCCAAATTTACCCCGAAGTGGGAGATTGAAGACCAGTCGCTGAAATTACCAGCGCCGTCCTCGGCTCTCACCACCCAGCGGTAGCGGATTCCGCAGTCAACGGGTACATCGAGTTGCTTGCCGCTGATGGGACCCCATGCGCCAGCGTTTTGCCATGATCCGGCGGTGATCTCTTTTTCAAGTTCAACGTAGTAACCATTGATGCCGATGGGATCGGTGACGGGGGTCCAGGCCAGGGTTTGCGATGCCCGGCAAGAGACTACTAACCCATCGGCGGGAACCACAGGAACTGGCGCGGGGGGTGGCGTGGTATCGACGGGCACCGGGGTTGCGCTGGCCGTAGGGGTGAAGGTGGGCGTGTAGGTGGGGGGATGCAATGTCGGTGTGTCCGTTGGCGGCAATGTGGCTGTAAATGTAGGCGTCAGAGTGGGCGTATCTGAGATGACCAGCGTGAGCGTCGGTGTGTCAGATACTACAGGCGTAAAGGTTTCTGTAGGTGGTGTGAT
Organism: Anaerolineales bacterium; assembly: GCA_016783125.1. Lineage (GTDB taxonomy): Bacteria > Chloroflexota > Anaerolineae > Anaerolineales > UBA11858 > NIOZ-UU35. The sequence continues at coordinate 8,616 of JADHXE010000070.1, read as the reverse complement.
GGGTTCTTCGGCTGCTGCATCGATGACTTCTTCGGCTATCACTTCATCAGTTACGCTCACGGAGACTGTGGCGGGGTTGCTGGATTCGCCTGACGTGTCGTATACCCAAACCTGCAAAGTGTAGACTCCCGCTTCGGCGGGCAGCCATTCTTGATTGATTTCAGTGAAATTTATACCAGCTTCGAGGGGAGCATCACGCCGGTAGGCTTCACCGTTCACTGCCAGGATCACATCGGCCACGCCCTCGCGGGCGTAAACGTGAGACATTACAGTGACGGTTTCTCCAAGGGAGATAACAGATCCCTCCCGGGGATAGTCAATCCATACCCGCAGGGGGGCTGTCGTCTCGCGGACGCAGGAGGAAAGCGTCCCCGTCATGATCGTCAAAATCATGACGAAAAATATTTTGAGTAAATTGGGATGCAATTTCATCGTTATGCTCCTGTATCATTCTCCAACGCTGCACAGCGTGAAGCCGGCGTACCAGGGAACCCCGTATCCTGACGGGTAGATATACAAATGTTTGCGGACGCCCATGGGATGACGCTCTCTGCAGCCGGACCGACCGGCAATTTCTTCGGCGGCAAAATAAAACGTCATGCTGCCCAGATCGTGAGGTTCTTCCCTGCTGCCGCTGAGTTCAGCTTCGTCGTCGTAGATCTCACCGCTGACGGTTACGGTGACCCCTTCTCCATTGGCAAGATAGAATTCAGCGCTAGGGGCGCGTTCGTCTACATGACCCAGGCAGGTATGTTCATAACCACCATATTCAATACCGCGCACAACCGTACAGGCGATGTCAAATTGGGTGATTAAGCGTGACTCAACGCCGTCCTCGACATAGACGCGGGCATGGAAATAATCGTAGTTGTGCGCATCCTCGACCGGGTAGTAAGACACCGACAAGCCGGTGTAGGTATACCCTCCCAGGTGTTCCTCAAGGATGCTGTAATCGAATCCGCTCCAGATCAATCGCACCCGACCTGGGCCTTCGCCAAATGCGAATCTGTTGTTGGATTCATCTGATTCGACAATCTCGTCAGTGGGGTCAACTATCAGTGTGAGCCCATAGCGGTCTTCATGGGATGATACTAAGCCATCCAATCCAGACATAGCGATTTCAATGGGTGCGCTCTCCCATGGATACAGACCCGAAGACCTGAGATAAGTAACGAAGATTCTTTCTAATCCAAGGGAATTGATAACTTTGATGCGAATTTCATTGGATTCAATGGGGCCTGTACCGCGATTCTGGATCGTTATGACCATATTGGAGTCTAGATCGAACCCCGCATTCTCGATAACCAGATCGGGGATATCGATACAGTAGGGAGGCGCAGTCCAGCCGGGGTTGTCGCGCTCCACGCTTTCCTCTACCAGGTCATGCGGATCCAGGGTTACACACAAATCTTCAGGGCGCTCGATGCTGGGCATATCGGGATCGTAGATATCTCTCTCATCCCCTGAGAAGAGTGCGAAATCAGGCAAGGTGAAAAAGCTGACCATATCGAGGTTGTTGCGGGTCATCGATACTTCAAGATCGAAGGTCCAAGTGCCTGGGCTGTAATTGTGTACGTTTATCCAGTAACGATTTCCTTCGGTGGTGATCTCTTCAATGCCTAGCTGAGGCAGTGGTGGGAAGCTGATACCTTCATAAGAGGTTTCCGCCATCTCAGAACTGATGCTGAATTCCACCTGGCAGCGCTCGTCCGGTATGCGGGAGATCAGTGTGCCGGTGTAATCCGTCTCGCCCTCAGGATCATACAGTTCCTCTCCTGGAATATGAATGGTTCCTTCGCATATCACGTCTCCACCGTCGCCTAGATCGTAGATGCCCACGCTCAGTCCTAAGCCTTCTGTAGTCAGCGGCACTTGCACGTAGTTGGGATCATCGCTCAAGATCATCAACCAGCCAATGCTGTATTCCGAATCAGGCTCTAATATCAACCCTACACAGCCAGGATCACCGCCTCTGCAGGAACCATCAAGAGCAAGAGTGTTTGACGCTCCTTCGCTATTGACATTCATATACATCAATATTGGGCCTATCTCGTCTTCCCCATAATGATTTATGGTGAGGGTATCAAAGGAAACATAGGCGGTGATATCACATTCTTCTAGGGCGTCTTCTCGTTCGATCACCAGTGGCTCGGAGGGATAAGACCAGAATGGTTCTCCGAAGGGGTTTTCGGGATCTGAGCGCCAGGCGGCCATGGTGATGCTGTAATCCAGGCTGCAGGGCGGGTTCAACCACTCTGGGGGCAAGAAAATTGAACGTTCATCAGCGCCGTAGATAGTAAATTGCAGCGTGTTGTTGACATAAACGTAGAATCCGTCAATCGGCTCTGTGGATTCATCTTCGGGATCAGGCTCCCAGTCCCAAAGCAGTTCAAGCCCCTCGATGCGCAGGTTGGTAGGTGGAGGGATCGAACTGTCCAAAATCGTCGGGAAGCCCATCCCTCCTGCGCTCCGGCCAATGCGGTATTCCATCTCAAAGCCCCCCTCACCGCCTGTGCTCTCAGCGCGGCGGATGCTGCCCCAAGTTTCTGGCGTGTCTAGAATTTCTACGCGGCCCAGCTCAACGCTGTCGGTGCCCCCGCCGGTGATACCCACACAGGTGATGTCGAAGGGCATTGGCTCATTGCCCGGCCAGGTGAACACTGGGGCATGATCCCCGCCGAGGTGAGCGGCCACATCCCAGTCTGTGCCGCCTAGCGAGGCGAAGGATTCGTCGGTGGTTTGATCGCGATCAGAATCGGGATACCATTGCGGCTCCAGATGTCCCATGCTGGCATAGCAGTGCAGCGACTCATACGCCGCGCCGGATTGCAGAGCCAGGGCTTCGACTTGCACGCTGACGGGGTCCGGCGAAAGTTCGTCGGCAGGATCAGGCAGATCTATGCCGAGTTCTTCAACCACATCGGATACGCCGCCCGGAACAGAGTCTGATGGAGCGGGAGGGGCATCATCTGGAGGTGGGGCTGGCGCGCCGCCCGCCGGGGGTGATCCTGCTCCCGGGCCGCCCCCCCCGCCGGGGATGTCAATCGTCTCGTCGGCTGCCGGGCCTCCTGGGGCCATGCCGGGGTTTTCATCCAAAATATCATCCACGCTGACGCCATATTCTTCAGCAATCGATTCCAGCGTTTCGCCTTCCGTTACCGTGTGCGCTGTGGGCTGCGACTTTTCCACCCATATACGGATGCTGGCCTGCCCAGCAATGTCGTGATTCGAGAAGGCGCGTACTATCAGTGTGTGTTCACCTTCACTGCTGGGTTCCCAGGGGGTCAATAAGGATAGAGTTTGCAGGGTTTCACCGACTGGGGCTTCTTGGGCGAAATAGAAGCCTCCGTTTACCCAAAGTTCAACTCGTTTAATGCCGCTTGTATTGCGGGCAGTGGCAGTGACCAAGGCCCGATCACCCAGGGTGATATGTTCCCTGTTGAGGGGATCGTGGATGAGAACCAGCGGGCGCGAATAGAACGCACGCGCTTTTTTGGGAAAATACAACAGAATTGCTGCAGCGACGCAGATGCCGATCAACAAGAGAGCGCCCAGCGCGATAGCGAATTTTCGGTTGGTCATTTTCATTTTGGTACTCTCCTTATATCAGCGGGATGTTAAAAGTGAACCAGCCAGACCAGTTGCCGGTGTTGCCTGCGCCATCGATAGCGCGCACACGCCAGCGGTATTCCCAGCCGCACTCTACTGACATTTCCTTTTCGGTTCCACCAATTCCGCTGAAGGGGCTGCCGGGGGCGCTGCTCCAGTTGTTGTCGCCAGGATGGCGCTGCACTTCGACCTGGTATTGGGCGATTCCACTGGGGTCTGAAACGGCTTCCCATCGCATCATCACGCTGCTGATGCAGCCCATATCCTGCCCGTTGACCGGCTTGAGCTGGTTGGGCGCGGGCGGTGCGGTGTTATCGACGGGCACGGGGGTGAAGGTGGCCGTCGCGGTAGCGGTGAAGGTGGCCGTGGTGCAGCTTCCGGTTACGGTGATGTCTACGGTGCGCTTTTCTTCGCTGCCATCGGTGTGAGTCACGGTCAGCGTGTAGCGCTCGTTCTTGCACAGGTCATCGGAGTAGGAGCCGTCGAAGGGCTGTTCGCTGCCTCCGAAGATGACTTTGCTGACGTTCTCCACATGCCAGTAGATGGTGAAGCGCTCTCCGGCATTGATGGTGCCTGGGTCGGCCCAGAAATCGATGACCACATTTGGGGGAGATGTGGGTGTAGGTGTTGAAGTTAGCGTGGCAGTTGGGGTTGGGGTGTCAGGAGTTTCTTCCTGGGGAGGGGGTTCTTCCTCGGGGGCAGGTTGGTCATCGGGAACCGGCGCGCCAACTTGAACCCTGGCATTGTCCGGCTCACTGGCAGTGCCATCTCCACCCAAGGCTAAAACTTGAATAGTGTATTCGCCGGTTCCGGGGGGAGTCCATAGTTGAGAAAAGCTGGCTAAATTGTCGGTGGCGGGGGGATTGTTGACTTCAAATTGGAGTTCCCCGTTAACCCAGATTTCGACTTTGCTGACTCCCCCGGGGCTGGCCGCGTGTCCCTCGATGGGGATGGTTTGCCCCTCAGAGATGGTCAAGCCATCCACGGGCACATCGATCCAGACGCTTGTAGCTGCCGCTGTTGTCGGCATTTCACAGCTTGAAATGAAAATAGAAAGTGTAAGAAGTAAGAAAAAGCCTGCCAATAGCCGCCGAGTAACCATGGGTACCTCCTGGTGAGTTGGAAAAACCGGGCCGATATTGAAAATTAATGTGTTCCCCGCTAATATTTGAATTTAGTTCATTCTAGCACAAGCGATGCTGAAAACAATCCCCTTAAAGTCCCGTTTGGTATCGCGTGCTTCTCTACTGTACATCTGGCAAATAGCCACAGATGAATACAGATAAATTGGATGAAAAGATAAAAAATCTGTGTTTGCCAACGGCACGTCATACCGAAGGTACGCAAAGCGAAGCGATCCTATTCATCTGTGGTCAATTTTTAGCGTAAATAACGCCATTTGGCCCTTCTAGCCCCAAATGTACGGTAGAAAATCGTGTGCTAATCTGTTGTCGTTTCTTCAGCGCGCACGAGCGCCAGGGAGGCCAGACGAGCAACGAGAATAAGGATATCTAGGTCGCCTTCATGGAATGGTTCTCCAGTGAGCGTGTTGACCGCTTCTATGACGCCCAAGGGGCGGTCATCGTCATACAGGGGCACACCGAGGAGAGAAGCAGTATGGAAACCGGTAGCCTCATCGATTTCGGGGAACCAGCGTTTGTCCCTGCGCACATCGGGTATCAGGATCGGGCTATTATTAGCGAGTATCCAACCGGCAATGCCCTGGTTTGCTGGCATACGATACCCAAGCAACTGCTCACGACTTTGGCCCAATATTTCAACAAAGACGAGTTGATTCTCCCTGGGACTCAAGAGCAGCAATGAGCCGTTTTCTGAATTGACGGCTTCGAGCGCGGCTGAGAGGATATTGCCGATCAAGCTCAATACATCCGTCTTCGCTGTGATGGCATCTATATTGTATTGCAACGTGTTGAGCGCGTGGATGATCTGGCGTAGTTTTTTAGTCTCGGCTTGCAATTCCCCTATTTCATCTTTGAGAGATGCATTAGCCGAACGTAAGGTACGAATCAATTGTTGATTAGATTGCATGGTTCTCTCCTTGGTTGAGAGTACTACATCATATTATAACTTAGTCATGAGGATTTCCGAAAAAAGGGGTTATCCCCCGATGCTTCTCTCCCTGGGCTGTTGCCAGTATAATTGGGGCTAATGTCTAATACTTATTTTTGGCGCTTCATAATGCTTGTGGGGTTTCTGATTCTGTTTTTATTTTCAGGATGTCAACCAGCACCACCAGAAACCTCTGAAGAGATCATACCGATATTACGCCCTTCTTCCGAGCAACAGGATACAGATGCACCGGCACCTCTTGAGCCTTCGGTGACTCCTGTCGATTTGGCTGTACAAGTCAATGGAGCGGGGGTTACGAAAGCTGAATATCAAGCTGAGTTGGCGCGCTATCGTGCCGCAGCTGGCACGGAATTGGCAACTGAGGATGAAGACTTTGTCATCCAGGATATGATCGACCAGCTTTTGTTGGCACAGGCAGCCGCGGAAGCCGGATTTGTGGTCGATGAAGCGATGTTGCAAAGCCGTATTGAGCAGTTGGATATCGGAGAGCAGGCTTTGCAGGATTGGCTGGACACGCACGGTTATACTGATGAAAGTTTCAGAGACGCTTTAGCGCGCTCGATTGCCGCCGCCTGGATGCGTGACCGGATCATCGCCGAGGTACCCAAAACTGTTGAACAAGTGCACGCTCGTCAAATTTTGCTATATAATTCAGAGGAAGCTGATGGTGTATTCACCCAACTAGAAGCCGGCGCGGATTTCGAAACGCTGGCAGAACAGTATGATCCGCTGCTAAAAGGCGATTTGGGTTGGTTCCCTCGGGGTTACCTCACAGTTCCAGAACTGGATGATGTGATTTTTAGCCTCTCACCTGGAGGGTACAGTCCGATTGTCGAAACGATGTTAGGTTACCATATTGTCCAGGTTGTTGAACAAGATTCTGCTTACCCTTTGAATCCCAATACATACCGGGTTGTGCAGACTCAGGCTCTTGAACAATGGTTATTGGATCGATGGGCTCAAAGCGAAATCGTTATTTACTCGCCATAACGATCAAACAACGATCAACCCCGATGGAAAGGGAGAGAAATATGGAAAAGGATGTCTTTGATTATATCGATGAAGAAGATGATTCGGCACAACGTACCGATCTGATTTGGAATATCCTGACGATTGTTGTGTTGGTGGTGGCGCTCTGCATTGGCGTAGTTTTCTTGACTGTTTTCGTCAATCCTACCGGTGGGATAAATCCTTTCCCGCCTCCTACCATGCCTGTGGCAATGGAGTTAGATACGCTTACACCCACGCCGAAACAGATTTTACCCCCGACCTGGACACTCACCCCAACCAACACTTTGGTTCCAACGATTACCAATACGCCAGAGCCAACAGTGACGCTCGCGCCTATCAATGAGGCCACAGCTACGGAAACCACAGAGGACGCGGTAGAAAGCGACATGCCCTTTGTACTGCATGATGGTAACCCCCAGTACATTCCCAACCTCTATCATGCGGAGTTGGGCTGCAATTGGATGGGCGTGGGTGGGCAGGTGCTCAGTCTAAATGGCGCGCCGGTGACTGGCGTTGTCGTTAAATTGGGCGGGCAGTTGGCAGGCCAAGAGGTCGAAAAGGTGACTGTATCCGGTATCGCCACAAAATATGGCCCCGCGGGATACGAGTTTGACCTGACAGATATTGTGAATGAGCCTACGGCATCATCCTTTTCACTATGGGTGCAGCTCTTAGATCAGGCTGGATTGCCTATGTCTGATCAGATTTTCTTTGATACCTACCAGGAATGTGATAAGAGTACGATTATCATCTATTTCAAGCAAGTGAAATAGCAATAGGACTTACGCACCTGCGCAGAAAGAAGCCCGAAGTAGTACTACTTCGGGCTTTCTGGTGCGTTGGAGATTTAGTGCTTCAGGTTTACTCTTCGTATGCTGCGAGCAGACGTTCCTTGAAGAGAGGAATGAGCGCCATGACCACCAAGCTCAGCCCCATAAGGGAACCAAAGAGGTAGTCAACGGTGGCGTGGCGGACGTAATGCACTGCGCCACTGACGACCATGGCAATCGCGCCGCCGATAAGCATCAGGTACCAGCCAGATTCTTTTCGCTTACCGAGTTTATAGATTGCAGCAACCAACAGGCCCACGGCAAACCACAGTCCAACCCAACCAAAGTAGGTGATGGCGATGCCTTCTCCAAACATTGGGCGTGAGGGGTGTCCATAGAGTACGCGGAAGGCCGCATGTCCATTGGCAAAACTGTATGCAGCCGTAACGCCGAGCATCATGAACGCACAGAAATCAACAAATTTCTGCTTCATGTCGCCTTTGTCAGCCAGTAAGATTGCGAAATAAGGTATCAAACCGACCATCATAATAATGACCGCCGGAGGGAAACCACCCTCTTTGGTGCCTACAAAATTCATCCACGGGACGATCATATAAGCCCCGCCCATCGATGGAACTGCCAGGCAGACCAATGCTACTGCGCGTGCCCAAACTTCACCTCTGTAAAGCGCTTTGGTGACCCCGAGGACAATGATGCCTGCGAGAACGCTCATTGTGCCCCAGAAGGGATAGAAGAAACTGACTAACCATGTAGTGAGGGTCAGCAGGTGCCATTTGGCATTCCCGTCAGCTTTAAATTGTTCGATGCGTTCTAATTGGTAACCGAGAATCGGGTTTACCATTTTGAAAGCCATGAATGGCACCACAGCAATCATTAAGATGGCTGCGATAAGCACTATGCCAATGACAACTTTAGATTTCTTCGACATTTTCTTCTCCTTATGAAAATAATAGAAAGTAGTTGGATTACAATTCCAACTTGTGATATTTATCATCAAGATGATACTTGATCGTAAAGGTTCTCGCCTTGACATTTGTCAAGAAAATCACATAAGGCTTGATATTCCCCCCTTTTGTCAGGTAAAATTAGCATATTAAAAAGAATATGGCTCTTT
>JADHXE010000069.1 GCA_016783125.1 Anaerolineales bacterium | reverse complement strand
GAGGAATTAAACGTGAGGCATGTTATGAACATTTGCATACCCAAGGAACGCCGTGACTCCGAATACCGCGTCGGATTGACCCCCGCAGCTGTCCGTTTGCTCAACGATGCTGGACATACCTGTTATATTGAACACGAGGCTGGATTAGGTAGCGGGTTCAGCGACTATGCTTACCAACAAGCTGGCGGCCAAATCGTTTACAGCGGCGAAGAGATTTATGGGCGGGCTGATTTTCTCATCAAAGTCGCCCGGCCAACCCAGGTCGAATTCAATTGGATGCGCGAGGGGCAAACCGTGGCTGGATTTTTGCACCTGGCCGCGGGGCAATCAGATAAAATCAAATCGCTGCTAGATAAGAATATCGCTGCCATTGGGTTAGAAATCATCCAAGAGGAAGATGGGACTCTGCCAGTCATGATTCCGGTGAGTCAGGCTGGAGGGCGGATGGTCCCTCAGGTAGCGGCAAAATTATCACAGAACAACTTCGGAGGCAAAGGAATCCTGCTCGGAGGGGTACCCGGCGTCCCCCCCGCGGAGGTCGTCATCCTGGGGGGCGGCACCGCTGGAACTGCCGCTGCGCGTAATTTCATCGGCCTGGGAGCAGCTGTCTATATCCTTGACCGAAATCTCGAAAGATTACGAGAATTGGACCGCAGATTCCAGGGTCAGGTGGTCACTATGGTCTCTCACCCGTTCAACATAGAGAGGGTGTGCCGCTTTGCAGATGTTTTAGTTGGCGCAGTATTGATCCCCGGAGAGCGCGCACCCTTGCTCGTAAACCGGGATATGGTTAAGTCGATGCGGCCTCGCTCTGTGATTATCGACCTCTCCATTGACCAGGGCGGCTGCATCGAGACCAGCCGGCCAACCACCCACAGCAACCCCACATACCTTGAAGAAGATGTCATCCACTATTGCGTTCCCAACATGACCGGCGTCTTAGGGCGGACTGCAACCCACGCATTGAACAACGCTTCCTGGCCTTTCGTGCAAATGATCGCCGAGATTGGATTAGAGAAAGCCTTGGATGAAAGCCCCAGTCTGAAACGCGGCCTGTACACCCATCAAGGTGAGATTCTGCAATCGACACTGCAAGACTCGCTGGAAGGGAGACGATAACACTATGAGTTGGGTCGAACAATATAAAAACAAAGTTGTCACTGCTGAGGAAGCTGTCAAAGCCGTCCAATCCGGGAACCGCATCTTCCTGACTGGAAATTGCTCCGTCCCTTCAACCGTCCTGGCAGCTTTGGTTGACTATGCTCCTAATCTAGAAGATGTGGAAATCTGCCAGGCGCTGACCATCGGTTCGGCTGATTATGTGAAACCTGAGATGGAAGGACACCTGCGGGTGAATACCATGTTCATCAGCCCCAACAATCGGGAGGCCGTTCAGGCTGGTCGGGCGGACTTCACACCGGTACTGCTCTCGGAGTTTACTCTGCTCTTCAAAGAAGGGCGCTTACCCGTGGACGTTGCCCTGGTACACCTTTCCCCTCCAGATGAACACGGCTTTTGCAGCTTTAGCGTTGAAGTGGGGTTGAGCAAAAGCCCGGCGGAGTCGGCCAAGATCATCATCGCCGAGGTCAACGAGCAGATGCCCCGCACCTTAGGCGACTCCTTCATCCATGTCAGCAAGTTGGATTATATCGTCCCGGTCAACTACGACCTTCCAGAACTGGGTATGGGAGGGGAAAGCCCCAGTGATATCGTTGAGAGCATCGCCAGCCACATTGCAGAATTGATCCCCGACGGCGCAACTATGCAAATGGGCATCGGCGCGATCCCCGATGCAGTGCTCAAATACCTCTACGACAAAAAGGATTTAGGCGTTCACACTGAGCTATTCTCTGACGGCATCATCGATCTGGTCAATGCCGGGGTGCTGACCAACGCACGAAAGACCCTCCATCAGGGTAAGATCATCGCTGGCTTTATTTTGGGAACCAAGAAACTCTATAATTGGGTTCACAACAACCCGCTGATCGAGTTCCACCGCACGGAATATGTCAACGACCCCTTCGTCATTGCCAAAAACGAGCGTATGGTGGCGGTCAATTCGGCTATCGAGATTGATCTTACCGGACAAGTCTGCGCGGACAGCATTGGTCCTAAATTGTACAGCGGCGTTGGCGGTCAATTAGATTTCATCTACGGGGCTTCGCTCTCCAAGGGGGGTGTGCCGATCATTGCGCTGCCCAGCAAAGCTAAGGATTTCAGCCGCATTGTGCCTCTGCTCAAGCATGGCGCGGGCGTTGTCACATCTCGAAATCATGTGCACTATGTGGTGACGGAATACGGCGTCGCTGACCTGTATGGCAAGACCATTCGTCGACGAGCACAGGCTCTGATCGATGTAGCCCATCCAGATTTCCGCGCTGACTTGAATAAACGGGCTCGGGAACTGCATTATATCTAGCGTTGCAACGTTCAAACGTGTAACGCTCTAACGGAGATACGCATGAACCGTCGCGCAAAAATCGTCGCTACAATCGGCCCTGCCAGTCAAGATGAGCAGACCATCCAGCGCTTGATCTCCGCTGGAATGAACGTCGCCCGGATTAATTTCTCGCATGGCAATTATGAAGATCACGCCCAATCCATCGAGCGTTTGCGTCGGGCATCCCAACAACTCGACCATCCGATCACCATCTTACAAGATTTACAAGGCCCTAAAATCCGCACCGGCGAATTGGCCGAGGGAGAAGTCGATCTGATTGCAGGGCAAACGCTCATCCTGACAACAGAAGAAGTTCCTGGGGACGCGCAGCGCGTCTCGGTGGATTACCTTGATCTGCCCAAAAGTGTGCAAGTCGGGGGACAGATTTTGCTCGATGATGGCAACCTTGAATTGGAAGTGACATCTGTGGGAAATGAGTCCGTAGAGACCGAGGTGATCCTGGGAGGCAAGCTTAAACCCCATAAAGGAGTCAACCTCCCCGGCGCAGATCTGAACATCCGGGCTTTCACTGAGAAAGACAAGGCTGACCTGGCATTCGGCCTGAAACAAGGCGTGGACGCAATCGCCTTATCTTTCGTGAGATCGCCAATGGATATCAGCCGTTTACGCCAGACGATTGCAAACCAAGCGGCTGATCAATCCAATATCCCCATTATTGCCAAATTAGAACGCCCAGAGGCCTTAGACAACCTGCATGAGATCATCCATGCAGCGGACGGGGTTATGGTGGCGCGCGGAGATTTGGGGGTAGAGATGCTCCCAGAGAGGGTGCCCATCGAGCAGAAACGCATCATCCAGATGGCCAACCGCCATGCCAAGATGGTCATTACAGCAACGCAAATGCTCGAATCGATGATCCACAATCCGCGCCCGACCAGAGCGGAGGCTTCTGATGTAGCCAATGCCATCTTTGATGGCAGCGACGCCGTGATGTTATCTGGTGAGACCGCCGTGGGGTGCTACCCGATCAAATCCGTCGAGATGATGAGTTCGATCATCTGCCAGGCTGAAGCGCACATGCCTGAATGGGGCCATGCTGATATCCAGCTCAGCAATGATCTGCCCCACGATAATGCGATCTTCATCACCCGCGCTGCCAATGAAATGGCGCGCGATAAAGATGTGGCTGCCATCGCAGTTTTTACCCAGAGCGGCCGCACTGCGCGCCTGATGTCCAAAGCGCGGCCCGGGGTGCCAATTATCGCCTTCACGCCGGTGGAATACACCTATCAACAAATGAGCATGATGTGGGGTGTAACCCCCCACCTGGTGCCACCCTCTGAAACAGTCGAAGATATGCTGGCACACGTCGAGGCAGCCATGATCGCTGAGACTTCTATCCACCCAGGCCAGGAAGTTGTGCTGATCGCGGGATTCCCCATTGGGACCAGGGGGCCTGCAAATTTCGCTTTGCTGCACACGATCAGGCAACGCTAATTCACTAAAGCATAAAATACCCTTTCAGCGTAATCAGTGTTCCAACAAATAGAGGGGAATCGCTCCATCGCATCCATTCAAATTTTGGTAATAGCGAAGAAATCAATGACGGCTCGTTCCACTGCTTCGCGAAGCATGCCCGTGGGTACAGCGGTGGAACGCTTGTGTGATGCTCCAGCGTCTTGCGACAACACTAAACGACAGAAAACGCCCTTGACATCTAAGGATATATTTTGTACACTACGTTTAGTTCATTCTAAACGATCAGGCACTAAAGGATTTGGATTATGGAAAATACGCTCACACATGCCCGCGAAAACTTCATCCAAGGGATGAGCCGGATCAGTCTCTTCTGGGGTTTCCCCAGGGCTATGGGCGCCCTTTTTGGCGCCATTTACCTCTCCCCGGAACCAATCTCACTCGACGTTTTGGTCGAACAATCCGGCGTGACCAAAGGAGCCGTGAGCACCAACGTACGTCAACTTGAACGCTTGGGGATGGTTTACAAACATATCCGTATCGGTGACCGCAAAAATTATTACACCGCGGAGACCGATTTCTGGAAAATCATCAAGGGGATTCTGCGCGAACGCGAAAAGCAAGAATTCGACACTGCCCTTAAAACCGTTGGTCTCAGCTTGGAAATGGCTCAATCCAGCGAGATTTCCCCAGAGGAGGCCGAATTAGCCGCCTTCTACCAACAACGATTAGGAAATATTCAGCGTTTCTTCCACAAACTCGACAACCTTGTGGCCGCTGTCCTGACCTTAGATGAATTCCGTCTAAGCGCTGTTCAAAGGTTGTTCGGGAGTGAAGATACGAACAGTTAATTATTGGTATGCCAGCATCCTGGGTGGACGCTTGGCACATTCGATAACAGGAGATGAAAATGTCTAAGGTTATTGCGATTACAGGTGCTTTTGGATACAGCGGGAAATACATCACTACACGCTTATTGGCGCAGGGTCACAAAGTCATCACGCTGACCGGGCATCCAGATCGGGAAAACCCTTTCGGTGACCAGGTGCAAGCTTACCCCTTTCACTTTGATGACCCAGACAAGCTCATCGAAACCCTCCACGGTGTGGATACGCTCTACAACACTTACTGGGTGCGCTTCTCTCATGGGGGTACGACCTTCGAAAAAGCAGTAAACAATACTCGCACACTTTTCAATGCAGCCAAACAAGCTGGTGTCCGTCGGGTTGTACATGTCAGCATCACCAACCCAGAGATCGACTCCCCCCTGCCCTACTTCCAAGGAAAAGCCCAATTGGAGGCAGATCTACAGGCTTTGGGCTTATCTTACGCCATCATCAGGCCTACGGTTATTTTTGGGAAGGAAGATATCTTGATCAACAATATCGCTTATCTGCTGCGGCGTTTTCCCATTTTCGCCATCCCTGGCTCCGGAGATTACCGCCTGCAACCCATCTTTGCAAAGGATCTGGCCGATATCGCCGTCAAAGCCGGGGAGCGTTCTGATGATCTGGTCATTGACGCCGTTGGCCCTAAAATCTACACTTTCAAGGAGTTGGTGAAGGAAATCCGAGAAGCTGTTGGAGGCCGGGCATTGCTCATCCACATCCCACCGTTACTGGCATTGACCATGTCGAGGTTATTGGGGCTCGTAGTTGGGGATGTGGTTCTAACACATAATGAAGTGCGGGGATTAATGGCCAACCTGTTGATCTCGGATGGAGTACCAACGGGGCAGAAAGAACTCAAAGAGTGGCTGCACGAAAACACTGACGAGGTTGGCACGCGCTACGCATCGGAACTAAAACGTCACTATTTGAACTGAACACATACCATTTGTACAAAAATCACACGAAGTTGCAGAAGCGGCTATAATATGCGAAACCTAAAGTCCCCTCCTACAAGGGGACTTTAGCTTACACAACCGCTACCACAGAAAGCATGACACCCTCTCCAAAACTCTCTTCCCGCTTTGAAGAAGCGCTGATTTACGCAACGCGGCTTCACGCACGCCAAACTCGGAAAAGGGCTAGCACCCCATACGTAGCTCATCTCTTGAGCGTAACCGCCCTGGTGCTGGAGTCAGGCGGGGGCGAAGACGAAGCCATAGCCGCCCTGCTCCATGACGCCGTTGAAGATCAAGGTGGCAAGAAGACATTGAAAGAGATCCAGCAGCGTTTCGGAGACGAAGTAGCTAATATCGTCGAGAGCTGCACAGATGCATATTTATTCCCTAAACCTCCCTGGCGACAACGAAAGGAATCTTATATCGCTCACTTACTAAAAGCTTCCCCGGAAGCCAGGCGCGTCTCCCTGGCCGATAAGCTCCACAACGCGCGTTCGATCCTACGGGATCTTCGGCTTGAGGGGGAGGGTACCTGGGATAAATTCAACGGGGGCAAGGAAGGCACATTGTGGTATTACCGCACCCTGTTGGATTCCTTTATGAGCATTGACAATAACAACTTCATGGTAGATGAGCTCGAACGAGTCGTTATCGAGATCGAATGGCTGGCAAAACCAACCACAGACGCCAACGCCAAAGGCGGGCCTGCGGCCGGCGCGCCGTAGGCGATAAGATGAACACAGATAAAAATCATGAGTAAACTAACCCTCAACGAATATCAATCCCTGGCATCTCGCACTGCTGGCGCTGGTGGTGATGGACAACGACGTTTGATCATCGCAGCCCTGGGGCTGGCCGGTGAAGCCGGCGAGTTCGCCAATATCGTCAAAAAACTTACCGCCCACGGACACGATATCTCTCCCGATATCTTGGCAGACGAACTTGGTGATGTGATGTGGTATGTAGCTGAAGCTGCTACAGCTATTGGCATCCCCCTCGGCGAGATCGCCCAAAACAATGTGGACAAACTTCGTAAGCGCTACCCAGAAGGGTTCAGCGAGGAACGCAGTATCAACCGCGAGGAGTAAGAATTGCTATGTCTCACGACCCTGAAATCTACACCTTCCTGACCCGGCATCTTCAAGCCATCATGGACAATGATATCGAGGCCTATCACACAACCACCAGCGCTAACCTGACCCTTTACGAGTGGTGGGTCACTCCCCATCGCATTGACGGGCTTCCTTTCCATGATTTTATGATGACGGAAAACGAACGCCGCGGGGCAGTCTTTGGCTCCGAAGCTGAACAGGCAGGGGATACTAAAAAACTTCCTGCCCGCTTCGATCTTGCCAACCTGCACATCCAGCGCTATGGGGATACAGCCATCGCCAGCTATACCCTATTGCTGAGTACAGGTCTCGCGGATGGCGTCAAAGTGGCCTCGCACAACGAGAGCCGGGTGATGGTCAAACTCGAGGGTGGATGGCAGGTGGTACACGTCCACAAATCTCCAGCTTGGCCGGCGCCCGCTGCAAGCGTGCAAGCAACAGCGCATGATTAGACTCATCATCACGCTGGGCATCTGCGCCTGTTCAACGGATGCTGCCCCACTGCCCACACAGACATTCTCGCCCACACAAACTCTCCTGATAGAGCTTTCTACTGAACCCGCTCAAACCCCGACCATAACACCCCAAATCGATATCGCCCCGCAGTTTGGATTCACGCATCAAAGATGCCGACGGGAATCGCTTCGTGGAGGGACACGGCACTTTACCGAGTTCCACTTCGATTGAAATCCCGCTGCTACTCGCTGACCTTTACACAGTTGCGGCCGGCTTGTTTGGCTGCGTACAAAGCAGAGTCGGCGTGGTCGAGCAAAGTGGCTAAATCTGATGTTTCCTCAGTCGTTTCAGCAACCCCCAGGCTGATCGTCAGAGTTAACTCCCCATGGGTTGTTTTGAAAGACTTATCTTCGATGCGTTTTTGCAAGCGCTCGGCAGTCACATAGGCCTCGGATTGACCCGTTTCAGGCAATACAAAAGCGAACTCCTCACCGCCATACCTTCCGAGGATATCGATTTCACGAATACTGTCTAAGCATTCTTGAGCCAAAGCGCGTAAAACTTGGTCCCCCACACCATGCCCATAGGTGTCGTTGACTTTCTTGAAGAAATCGATGTCCAACATAATCGCTGACAATGGGTGACCGTAACGACAGGCCCGTTCGATTTCAATCCGGCCAAGATCAAAGAGTTGGCGGCGGTTGTGAATGCCGGTTAGCTCATCCGTAGTTGCCAAACATTGGATCTCTTCAAACAGGCGCACATTCTCCAAAACCAAAGCGGCTCTTTCGGCGAAAATTCCCATCAGCCGCTCGTCATTGTGGTCAAAGGCATTGATTTCTTTGCTTTGTACATCGATAACGCCGATCACCTGGCCCCCAATCTTCAGAGGGATGGCAAGTTCCGACCGCCCAGCTTTCCAGTTGGGAGCATAGTCTGGTTCTTTACGGACATCTGGGATGTTTACGACTTCGCCAAACCGGAACGTCCGGGGAACCAGCCCATGTCCGTCCAGCTTTAGAATACCTTTCGAGACTTCATCAGCATATGGGCCAAACACGGCAACACGTTTAATCTCATTTTTCCCAGGCCCAGCAACTAATAAACTACAGTTGGATTTACCAAACTCAACCAGGATTGTCTTCACGATGGTTTCTGCTACTTCTTTCAGAATCGGCGCACTGGCAGAAAATAAAGTTTCTGATGCTCGATACAAACGGTTTAATTCGAGATTACGCTGCTTCAAAGCATTCTGAGATTCTCGAAGCGCTTCGGTACGTTTAGCGACTTCCGCTCCCAGCTCTCTAGCATATTGTTGAACTTGATCATAAAGCTGCGTATTGTGCAAAGATGTCGCCGCGTAACTGGCTAAGGTGACCAGCAATTCATAGTCAGCCTCAGTGAAATCCCCATCGATTTTGTTCACCGCTGTCAACGTACCAATTGATTTTCCATCAATAAGTAACGGAACAACTAATAAAGAACGCGTTGGCAGATTGCTTTGTTCTGCTATTTTCGGGTAATGATTTTCAGCATTGGATACATCATTGACAACCTCTGGTTTGCCAGACTGTAATACCCTGGAAACAACCCCCTCCCCAGCAGGAATACGCATCCCGACAATATCGTCTATAGCTGCTCTGAAAACCAGTTCACCCGTGTCGTTATCCGGCAACAACACGGCACAACTCTCAGCGCCAACAAATTCTACAGCCTGTTCAACTATTAAACGAAGCAGTCCATCAATATCTCGCGTTGAAGATATTGCCAAACCAATTTCAGTTATGGCTTCTAATTGAGCGACTTTTTTCCCCAGAAGAGACTGAACCTCTACACGACGAGTTATATCGCGGATTGAAGCGATCACCATAGTGACGCTCTCCATAGTCATGGGGTTTAGAGAAATATCAGCAAAGAATCTGGAGCCATCCTTTCGCAAACCGGTAAAATCCACACCTGATCCCATGTGTCGAGAATTGGGATCAGCCATATACTTTCGCCGATGAGATTGGTGGTGTTTCCTCAGTTCTTCAGGTATCAAAATGTCAACAGATTGATCAATCAATTCCTCGCGGCTATATCCAAACAATTTCTCAGCTTTTTCACTCACGCGCAGAATCCACCCTTCGCTATCTAAGATGAGCATAGCATCAGGTGATATATCTAGGAAATATTGAGGGATCATCTTTTCCCCATCAACCGTTAGCTGATCTATTCTTTTTGAATTCATCTTTTTACCACAAACTATGGATGCAATTATCTTACCATAAAGGCTTCCGATAAAGGGGGGGAGGGGCGGCTCCAATGTGACATCATTTCATGGCACACATACAAACCAGTACGCTGGTTTGATTTACTGGTGACGCCTAATTTGGTATGATTAGATTGCTATCATTTCAAAAGAAGCTTTATTCCCGATTTCTTTTCTTTCATAAGCCATATTTAAGTAACTACTTCAGGCAGGCAAGTTCCCGAAAAAAGGGTGTGGGCAGGGGACGCAGCCCCCCTGCCCACACCCTTTTTTCGGGGTAATCCGTTCCATAGATAAGCAGTTATCATTTTATCGAGAAGTCAAAACGGGCAACTCATGAAAGTTCTCATCGTTCAATCCGAAATCGAATCAGCACAAACCCTCACAGAGATATTCATCCAACGCGGAGATGATGTTTACACCACTGTAGACATTGGTGATGCAATCACTATTCTTCAACAGGAAGAACCCAATTTGATGGTTCTAGATCTCCACTTGCCCGAAGACGCTCTCTTCGAGCTATTACGAGGCCTTCGAGAAAGATACCCCGATACGGGCGTGATCATTTCTAATCGCTATCCGGATTTGTCACGCGAGATGGAAGTGAAAGAGTACGGGGTAAATATATTTTTGCGATCACCCTTCAGCAAAACCTGGGTAGAGCAAGCCTTGAAGAATTTGGAGCATGTCGATACTGAAGATGAACAAAGCAGCAGAAGTATACAATCCGCACTACCCAGTGTTCGTATCTCCGTTCGTTTCAAGATCATCCTTCCGTACCTTTTGTTAGCACTGCTGCTAGCGATGGGGGCCGGGTATGTCGTCAGCCGGGTGGCCTTAGATACCATTGAAGACCGCTTTTTGAATAATCTAATCGAAGTCGGTCAAGTGACATCAGCGTGGCTTGTAGAAGAGGAAAGCAATCGTTTAGAAACTTTACGGTTATTAGCTTTCACTGATGGTCTATCCACATCAATCATCGAAAATGACTCTGCAACATTGCGCGACCTTGTTTTGGGGTTGGTGATCAACAACCAAGAGGAAGCTGTCGAAATTTTAGATTCTCAAGGAGTAGCCCTGGTTTCGATCCGCCATATCCCCGAAGGTGGGCGGGAATCCTACGAATTCTCTAGAGGGGATGATATCTTTGCCGAAGCAGAATTCGTCCAACAGGTGCTAAACCAACAAGTTGATGAACAGGGAGATAAATTTGCCGGGCTGATACAAGCCCCCTGGGGGGATTACTTCTACATCGCCGGGCCGATCACCGATGACGAGAACCAACTCGTCGGCGCAGTGCTGGTAGGACGTTCTATCTCAACCATGGTGTTGGAAACCAGGGAAAAACTCCTCGGTGAGGAAAGCGCCTTTGCTCACGTTTCTTTGTATGATACAACCGGGCGCCCCTTAGAAACAACCCTCAAAGAACTAGAAGCGATCAACCTGTCCGACGAATCGGTTTCGGAGATACTCTTACGCCAAGATCAGGACAGCCAAATGCGACCTTTGGATGTGGCTGGCATTGAATATCGTGAGATTTTAGGACCCTGGGAAGTGCGCGGCGGCCAAGATATAGGGCTGGTAGGTGTATCTTTGGCAGAACATTTCCTGGTACGCCCCAGCCAGCAGACACAAGTGCAAATATATATTCTTGCCACCTTAGGTTTGCTCTTGATCATTGTCGTTGGTATCATCCTCTCTAGAAGGATCACCCAACCGCTCAAACAAGTCGTCACAGCGGCTTCGGAGGTCAGCCAGGGAAAATGGGATGTCACCGTGGAGCCCCAGGGGAGTGACGAGCTAGCCGTTTTGGCTCACACCTTCAATTACATGGTTTCGCATCTTAAGGAAGGTGAAATTTACAGAGATCTGTTAGGGCGCACGATCACTCCTCAAGTACGGGATCAGCTTAGAAAGGGGCTCGCATCCGGAAATCTAAAATTAGAGGGACAGAGTACGATCGCCTCAGTGATGATCACCGATATCCGAAGTTTTACCGTTATCTCAGAGAGTGAGGCTCCGACGACGATTTTGGGTTGGCTCAACCAATATTACGGGGAACTCGTCCCGATCATCAACGCTTACGATGGTGTGACCAGCGAATTCATTGGCGATTCGGTGATGGCATTTTTTGGTGTCCTACCAGTAACGCTTGATCCTTCTGAAAGTGCAAGACAAGTATGTATGGCTGCTGTTGATATTCTCCAAGCCGTAAAAGCAATGAATGCGAAGCGCCTTGAACTGGGCGAACCCCCCATGGTGACTGGGATTGGCGTCAATACTGGGGAGGTCGCCGCGGGCGGCATGGGCACCGCCGACAGGCTTCACTACGCGATAATCGGTGATACCGTCAATGTCACCCAGCGCATCGAAGATCTCACCAGAGAACTTGGCGAAACCAGCGCCATCATCAGCGAGGATACTTACGAAGCCTTAGGCATTTACCGCGACAATTTTATGTTTACCCCCATGGGTAGTCACATATTCAAAGGTAAATCAGAGCCTATTCTGGTTTACCGTTTGCTGCCAATTAAAATTGAAACACGGCCGCCTCTCCTGGTAAACATCAATACTGCCCCACTGGATGATATAATGATCCTGAAAGGGGTCAGTTCAAAAATAGCCAACAGGATTATCGAATATCGAAGCACCCAAGGAAATTTCTCTGACATTAAAGAAATCAAAAAAATATCTGGTATTGGTACAATTAGATTTAGTCGTATTAAAGATCACATCTCAACCAGTGATAATAAGAAGTAAGTGTATTCGTCAATAAAATAACTGACACATATCATTCTGAACGCAGCAAAGCGAAGTGAAGCATCCCTGATAAATAACATTAGGGTGTGTTTCAAACGAGCGGAAAAGTTCCGGAAATAGGGGTGTGCGGGGGCGCTTTGCGACCCCCCGCACACCCCTATTTCCGGGATTACTTCCACTGGAATGAAATGCACCCATAACATTAACTAGCACCTACGATGGCAAAATCCCAAGCTAAAAACTAGGGATTCCTCACTTCGTTCGGAATGACAAATATACTGGTTTTTCAAATTGTTCGTGACGAATAAGAGTACACCCTAATAAGCAAAGGCAGATAAGAGCAACTTTGGCAGAACGCACAACCCCACAAAAAATTGATTGGTCCAGCATCCGCACTCAATGGTTGCTGGCCATACTGCTCATCTTCCTGGTGATGAGTGGCATTTGGGCATCTGTGTTCGCCCAAGGGATCAATTCTTCAAGCGATATTAGGTTTGTGCCTGTATCCATGCGCGCCAATGCGCAGGCCGATTATAGCAGCGACCCCAATTTATCCTTCCGCCCGGTTTCACTGGCTATCGTTGAAGATATTTTAGGTGACGAACTCACTTCGAATGAAGAAGTTGCTGATCGTTTAGCTGATTTCGAGGCAAAACTACAAGCTCCAATCCCCAATTTGAATTTAAATTATCAAGGTGAAGAACAGATAAGTATTCCCCCATCAGATAGTAAGGAAATTGCACCTGAAGTCAAAGAAGATGAAGAGGGTGAAGACAATGATGTAGCAGACGAAAATGATACATCGCCATCATTACCCCCGGTAGCGAATGATCAGCCCGATGTACTTGATCCCGACGATGAACCTCCTGGAAACTCCGGTAATGCGCCTGGGCAAACAAAAGACAAAGAACCACCTGGGCAATCGAAAGACGAAGAATCGCCTGGGCAATCAGAAGACAAAGAACCGCCTGGGCAATCAGAAGACAAAGAACCGCCTGGGCAATCAGAAGACAAAGAACCGCCTGGGCAATCAGAAGACAAGGATCCGCCTGGACAATCCAAAGACGAAGATCCACCTGGGCAATCAGATGATTCTCCAGGCAATTCTGCTGATGCCCCCGGGAAAAATAAAGACAAAGATAAAAACAAAAATTAATATATTGATTTACACAGGCCAGAGTTAGATCATCGTTATCCAATCGGGTAACATTTCCACTATCCGTAGCATAACTCCTCGCGTTCCTTCTCGAAAATATTCAATATTCCCATAAGCCTGGCTGCCTTGATCGTCTACCAGGTCAGTTACACCCCGCAGAATTAGGCAACGCACATCGTTGCGTTGAGCCACCCAGGCAATGGCGCCGCTCTCCCAATCTCCAGCCACAGCCCCATACTTGGATTTTAGATGGGGAATATCCTCCACCAACAGGTCACGATCACCTGCCATTCGATACCACAATCTTGGGAGAGGAAACTATTTCGCCCATAAGCCGCCTGTCTCTTTCAGCCAATTGGCAATCCGGTCAGCCGCAACTGGAATATCATCATCCGAGATATCCAGTTCCAGGGTCGGTAAGATAGACTCGGCCACAAGCTTTTGCAGCAACTCTTGCTCCTGAACGAAGACGTTCAAATCATCGTACTGGGAGGGCTTGCCTGAGACTTTGAGTCGCTCAACTCGAGCAGCCTCGAACGATTCGGGAGTGCGAGTCATGAACACAAGCTGGAACCCCAAATTCTGTAAACGTTGTTCGAGCCAGCGGAATGGATAATCAACGCCGCGATTCTGCAACTGATAAAGGCGAGTGGAGATATGAAAGCGGTCGATGATCCAGGAGTAATAACGCTGCAACTCGAAGAGACGCAGCCAGGTATGGTAGGTCTCCATAGCCAGGGCTTCTTCTTTGGGATCGAAATTGATCAAACCGCGTCCCCATGGGTAATTGGTAAAGCCGCACCACTCGGCCGAAACGATCGGAGAATGATAGCGGTATTTACGCGGCCCGACGATACGGGCATGGTCATTCAATATGAAGGCGATCTCTGTTTTGTGGGTCAGCCGGGTGCCTTCTAGAATGATCTTTGGACAAAGCTTAGACATGAGAAAAAGAAACCTAAAAATGAGTGCGCGTAGGAGTGCTACCTCTGCGCTCACTCATTTTTAGGAAATATCGCAAAGGCTACTTCTGATAACGAACCACAATATTCCCAATCGCCTGGCTGATATCCAGATCAATCAGCGTATCTGAACTCTCGTAGCCAGGTGAGTAGTAATAATCGCCGCGCTCTACAAAGTCGGAGGGGACTGTCAGCGAGGAGAGCGCTTTGCTGATCTCAACGCGCACAGAAACATCCTCGGGTACATAGATGACAATTTGGCCTACGGCCTGACTGATATCACCGTGTAGGGCTTCACCGGCAGGTAAGGTGATCGAAAGGTCTCCAACCGCCTGACTGGCGTCCAGGCCCGAGAGCATCACTTCAGCCAAATCCAAGTCCATATCGCCAGCAGCCATCGAGGCTTCTAATTCTATGGGGGTATCTGGAGACAATCCCAGTCGCCAATCCCAGGCATTCCCAGGGAACGAGACAGGATTACGGCTGCCCAGGGAATATACCGCGGTGGTGCCCTGCAACTTATAGTTACTCCAAACTTGCCGCCCGCGCCCTACGCTGACTTCCCCAGCAATCAGGGCATTGGAATCTTCCAAGGCATCAACTCTCATTTCTCCCACGACGGGGGACAGGCTGATTTCGGCTCGAATAGCATCACCCAATTCCTGATCAATGAGCTCACTCTGGATGGGCTGGCCACCTAAAGGTCCAATACCAGACAACCAGAGCAGGCCAAACAAAGCGGCGAAAATTACTGCCACACCCAAAATAGAAATCCACACAGAACGACGTCCGACCATGATCTCGAGGCCAATAGCGATGATCAGCAACGGCCATAAACGCCACAAGGTATCCCAGGCATTCCAATTCAGCCAGCCAAAGTTGCTCAACAGGAAAACCCCACCCAAGCCGAACATGATCACCGGGCCGACGATCTCATTGCGGCGCAGCAGGCCATCTAAGCCAATGGCGACGAATATCAGCGGCCAAAGTTGCCAGATTGAATCCCAGGTAACAATATCAATCAAGCCCAGGTTGTTCAATAAGAACATCACGCCAACAAGAATGAGTACAATGGGCCATACAAAGCCGCCGTGTTGGCGACGTCGATGATGTCTATCATCCATGATTTATCTCCTTTAGGCTTTCGCTATCGCAGATGAAAAACCCGAAAAATAGGGGATGCGGGGGTGCCGCCGAAGGCGTGCAAAGCAAGCACCCCCGCATCCCCTATTTTTCGGTAACTTTTCAATGTGCAGCAAAAGTTCTACTCCTCTACCGCTTCCAACGGAATATCAAGACCAGACCAGCCAGAATGAGCAGTGCCGGCCAGAGAATGTCGAAGTCCATCCACCAAAGCCAGGGAATCCCCAGGGCTTCCAGGAGCCACACCACTCCCAGTATGATTAGCCCCCCACCAATGATCAGACCAGACTTAGGGTGAGGGCGATTGACCGCGGTGACAAAGTCATCCCCAACAACGCGGATCCGTTCCCCAAAATCGCCAGCATTCTCCACACCCCGCTCCGGGATGAGCACCCACATGACGACATAAACCCAAAATCCAACCCCGCCGCCAAACAGCAGCAGGAAAAATGCCAGGCGGATGAGGGTGGCATCGATGCCCAAGAATTCAGCTAAGCCGCCGCACACACCGCCAAGCATGCGGTCGTCACGGCTGCGAAATAGTTTTGTTTCCATGATAATCTCCACAAATTGTACTCATCAACAGAAGCTTGAACGCCGATAAATCTCACGCTAAGGCGCAACGCCAAAGGCGCGCACACCGAAGGTGCGCAAAGCGAGCGAAGTCGCCAAGAAAATAGAGCATGTTTTTACCTTTGCGGCTTGGCGTGAGAAATGTTCAAGCTACTAATAATCTAAGCACGGATATTCCGCACTATGAAGTAACCGCCCAAAAGGATGAGCGCTACTGGCCATAGATAGTTGATCAGAGGGACGAGAGGGGTGGCTGTGAACAGGCCCAACAAGAGCAATACCCCCGCGGGGATAAAGGCCCAGGTCATTCGCCCTTGAGAGGTGGGTAAGATTCCCACCAGGGCAAAGGTCAGCCCCAAGCCAATGAAGAAAACCCATTCGGAATCGGCCACAAAAGAGTCTAGAATGGCGATGGTCGCCAGCGTGGTCAGCACGCCCGCGGGGATGACCGCCCACCAGGCCTCCCGATTGACCAGGTAAACCACCCAAAAACTAAGCCCGATGCCCCCCAGGAAGATGCTGCCGCCCCACATATTCTCGAAGTTGGGAAAAAATTGATCCGCTAAAACCAGCACCATCAAACCCAACAGGGTGATCCCTGGGATCACAGGCCACCATTGTGTACGGTCGGTCATGAAGGCATACAGGAAAACGCCCCCGGCCAAGCCGAAGAACAACCCCCAAATAATGCCCCAGGCGCTGGGGATAATTTTCAGGTTCTGCAACATGAAAAGGACGCCAGCCAGGATCAGCAGCGACCCCCATAAGATTCGATGATCGAATCGCTTCATCTAAATTACTCCTTTATTGAATAGCATGTGTTTCAAACGAGTTGAGCAGTACCGGAAATTGGGGTGTGCGGGGGGGGAGTCCCCCCCCCGCACACCCCAATTTCCGGGATCTCTTCATCTCTTCATCTCTTCATCAGCTAACCGTAATCGATCCCGCACCCGCATTGACCTTGATTTCAACCCGATATGGGGCCGTATCGAAATCAGGCGACTGATAAACTTTACCTTCTCTGGGGAAGCGCGTTCGATTGACATCCACGTCTAGCAAGCCGCCGTTCACTTCGAGGCAGGCGGCCACGCCTTCAGGAACCTGTAGTTTCACTGATGCTGCCCCAGCCTCGACTTTCACCCGCGTATGCTCCACTTGAGCAGGCAAGCGAACTTCGGTAGCGCTGGCGCCAGTATGGATTTCTAAGCCAGTGACCAGCGTATCGGTCAGATCCAGGCGGGTATCGCTTGCGCCGCTGTGTACTTCCATCGAAATGGGGATATTAGGGTTGATATCCACATCCCAGCGGATCCTATTCCCAGGCCCAAAAAACCAGGGGAATACCACAAAGGGGAATCCCTGGGTGGGCACCTTCAAGGTGACATCTAAGCGATCAGCGCTGCGTTTAGCAGATTGCTGCACACCGCCATCGAAAGTTCCGCTGATCAACTCATCTCCTGCCGCGCCCCCAGCAATGCGTAATTCACCTGCGCCATGGTGCATGGAAATATGCGCTTCACCAGCCCCTTCCAAGGGAATGGAAGCTGACTCAGATTCCAAGGCCTCGCCACCGTACTGGGATTGCCACAGCACCCACACGCCCAGGAGAATAACCAGCATCGGCCAGAACAACTTCCAAACGTCGAATCTCAAAATGGCGAAGTTGTTCAACAATAGCAGCCCCCCTAACACCATGAAGACAAGTCCCCAGAAAAAACTGGCGCGTTTCATCACTATTCTCCTATTATTGACCACGAATTATTCTTCAATTTCAATTATCTCTGCGTCAACTGTTTCGGAAACCTTTTTCCGGCGACGGAACAAGGGTTGGATCAATATCCATAGCCCAAATGCAATCAGCAGAACAGGCCAATAGGTGCCCAACACATTGGCGCCAAAAAAGGCTCCAAAGACGACAAACACGATCAAGCTGATGAAGCTCATCCAGGCACCAACGCGGAAGTTTTCTTTGCCGCCTTCACCCAACAGGGATGCCAACATAAGACCCACGCCAACAAAGCCTGGGATCAACGACCAGGCGTATGACCAACTCTCCCAGTTGCCCGTGGCGTTCTGCCAATACAGCAAACCCCCGATTCCGCCAACGATGCAGGCTGGGATAGCCATCCCTGGCGCGCCGAGGATCAACCCCAATAGCAGCAGAAACACACCTACACCGATGATAATCATCGGCCATGAGATGATATTCCAGAACCAATCCAGGCCGGGCACGATTTGAACGGCCAGGAACCAGCCGCCGATCAGGATCAACAAAAAACCAAAAACCAGACTCGAGCGTGTTCTTTTGTTCATTTTTCTCTCTCCTAACAGGTTCTAAGTTTGTTTATTCGTAACTAGCCACGGAACGGATTTAGTCGAAATTTTGGG
>JADHXE010000068.1 GCA_016783125.1 Anaerolineales bacterium | reverse complement strand
TTTTTCGGGATTATCCGTTCCATGGCTTAGCAGTTACGAATCCAAAATGCCAGCTTGCTTTAGCACATTCTCAAGAATTTCAACAGTGATCGGCTTGACAATCAATTTTACAGCCCCCAACTCCCGGGCGCGGCTGGCGGTCTCGGGCTGATCATCAGATGTCACTACAATCACCGGGGTTTCTTCGCAGCCAGGGATTCGCCGAAGATAAGACAAGACCTCGAAGCCGTCCACGCCGGGCATGTTGATATCCAGAAAGACCACATCCGGCACCTTCTCTTCAAGAGCCATCAAAGCCGAACGCGAGCCATAGGCTGCCCGCGCCGAAACCCCCAACATATCCATCATCAACACTATCATGTCAGCCAGACCGCGATTATCATCAACAATCAGTGCATCAAGCATACTTACCCCATTTCGGCAACGACCTCTCCCATCGGTGAGAGATCATAACCCGGCAATGAGGCGATCATTTCCCGAAAAGCTGGATCGGCGAGAACATCCATCAACGGATTCAACAAAGTGCTCCTCAGGTATTCCTTGGGGATAATTAAATCATACCTTTCCTTGAAAAGCGGGATGAAATCTAAATCCAGGGCCTGCGCGGCGGCCGCGATCCCCAGCCCGCAATCGGCGCGCCCGGAGGCCACCGCCGCGGCCACCGCCAGATGCGTAAATTCTTCGTGATCATATCCTTGGATATCTTCAGATTTGAGGTCTATCTTGTCGAGATGATAATCCAATAAAATGCGCGTCCCCGCCCCCCGTTGACGGTTGACCAGGCTGACCCCGGTGTTGGTCAGATCGCCCAAAGATCTAATTGCCTTTGGGTTTCCCCTGGGAACCAGCAATCCTTGCTCCCGACCCACCAGCGCCATCACCTGCACGGGCACACCAGGCAGGTATTGACGGATATACGGCAGGTTGTACTCCCCACTGTCGGGGTCCAGCAGATGGGAACCCGCCAAATGAGCTTCCTCGCGGCGCAGCGCCACCAACCCTCCCAGGCTACCTACATTGGCTGAGGCCAGGCGGCGGCCGCGGGCTGCCAGGAATTGCGCCATCACATCCAGGCTGATATCGTGCGAACCGATGGCAAAGATCGTGCGCTCGATCTCTTTCGGAGAGCGATACAAACGCACCCTGACCTGCTCGCCCGCGGGCATTCCCTGCGAGCCGCTGGGGACAATCACAATTCCATCCGCCCTGACCAAGGAGGTGATCACCCCAGAGCCGCGCGCAAGCGGAGCGGCCAGCGTGCGCTCGCCAACTTTCCCTACAGCCACGCGCACGTAGTCATCATCCCCGGCGGGAGAAACCATCTTACGAGTGAGCGTGGCTTCGATTTCGATGGGTTCCGCTGGTCGCCGCCCCAGCCACCTGGCCAGCAGCGGCTCGACGAAGATCTCCCCGGTCAACGCCGCGGAGACGGGGTAGCCGGGGACGCCGATTATAGGTATTGGGTATTGGGTATTGGGGACTGGGGGTTGAACCATTCCGAGAATGACGGGGTGGCCTGGTCGAACGGCGACGCCGTGGACGAGCAACTCTCCGAGAGATTCGACCACCTTCGCAGAAAAGTCTTCTGATCCCGCGGAGGAGCCGGCGTTCAGCAAGATCATATCGTGGTTTTGAGCTGCTTCATCAACCCGCTGCTTGATCTCTTCGAAAGCATCGGGGGTAATCGGATATCGGGTGGCCTCCCCACCCCAAAGGTTGATCTGCGCGGCCATCACCATCGAGTTGTATTCGATAATATCCCCGCTCTGAACAGGCTGGCCAATCCTCACCAACTCCGTGCCGGTAGGGATGATGGCTACTTTTGGCCGCCGGGCCACGCGCACCGTGCCGTGGCCGCAACCGGCGATGGCGCCAAGGTCCGCGGGACGCAAGGTGTGCCCGGCTGGCAGAACCAACTGCGTGGCGACCATATCCTCCCCCATCGGGCGCACATGCGACCAGGGTGTCACCGCCGCTCGAATGCGGATGGCATAGGGTTTGCGTTGCTCCGCATCCGTATCTACAGCGCCATCTTCATCCACCGGCTCTACATTCTCGATGGGGATAACCGCATCCGCCCAAGCTGGCAGAGGGTCCCCCGTATCAACATAGTAGGCCTGTTCGCCATAGATCAGGGTAAGCGGCGCGGTGGTCAGAGCGCCATCGGTCTGGCGCGCCCGCACAGCAAACCCATCCATAGCAGAGGCGTGATAATGCGGTGAGGAAATCTTGGCCCACACCGGCTCAGCAGTTACCCGGTCTAAGGCGTGCTCATCGAGCGGGATTTCTTCAACTCCTAGAATCCCCCAAAGCCCGGAGTCTTCGAGGGCTTCTTCAAGGCGCTCTTGGGCCTGGGATAGTGGAATATCGTGCAGATATATAGACATCAGTTGAGATTACTGTATGACTTACGCACTGGCGATGGAAAAAGTCCGAAAATAAAGGGTGTGCAGGGTTGCTCCGCAACCCTGCACACCCCTTATTTTCGGTATATTTTTCATTCATCTGCGTAAGTCCTGACTGTTTACTCTCTTTCTCCAGTACTTCACCACTCAAGTTCTGACGGGTTCGTAGCGCCACAGGCGTGCAAAGCAAGGACACGAGAGTGTCCGTTTCAGGTGTGGGCGAACTATCGTTCGCCACTACAAACCCGTCGAAGCCATAATGGTCAAGTACCAGATCGAAGTTGTCTGATTCTATCATCATTATGATGAACTGCTCCGATAGAGTGCTCAAATTCCATATTCATCAAATTGAATATGTGCTAAAATATATTCAGAATGGTGAATATAAAATCATCGCGCATCGAAAAGAAAATCAGCCGACTGCTCAAAGCTATTCAACCCACGGCCCGGCTGCGGATTCTTTTTGGAATCGGCCAGGGAGAAGCCTGCGTCTGTCATCTGGAGGCCTTGCTGGGCTACCGGCAGGCCTATATCTCCCAGCACCTGATGGCGCTGCGCAAAGATGGCATCTTAGAAACCCGGCGTATCGGGCGCTTTATCTTCTACCGGCTGACCAATCCCAAACTTCTTGAGCTAATCCATCGGGCGGGCGACATTGCTGGCATCCCTGAAAAAGAGCTGAAAGCCCTAACGCAAATGGAACCACTTAATCAGTGCGATTGCCCTCACTGTAATGGATAAGGGGGCGTTTCAAATGAGATGGAGAGGCTATTGCGTATTACGTATTGCGTATTTCGTAAATTGGCCTACGCAATACGTAATACGCAATACGGATCGGCCTATTCGGAACATCTCTAGAATTGGGAGAAACTATTTATGAATTTTGATGAACATGTTGATCGCAGCCAATATCCGACCATGAAGTGGAGCAGAGCTTTCCTGAGGGAACATTTCGACAACGAAGGGGCAATCCCTATGTCGGTTGCCGATATGGATATCAAAGCGCCTATCTCCGTGATAGAACATCTGCAGAAACGCGCTGCTCATGGAATCTATGGGTACGAATCCAGACCGGAGAGCTATTTTACTGCGCTTGAGAGATGGTTTCAGAACAGGTATGGGTGGAAAATTGACCGAGAGCATATCGAACCTTGCCCATCTATTTTGAATGCGGTTTCGATCTTGATAAACCAACATTCGAATGAAGGGGATGGCGTTATTCTTCAATCGCCGGTTTTCTTTGAGTTCCGCATGGTCGTCAAAAGCAATCACAGGAAGATTGTCAAGAATCCGCTCAAGCTAACGGATGGGCAATATCAAATAGATTTTGATGATCTTGAAGCCAAAGCAGCCGATCCAAAAAACAAGATATTGATATTGTGTAACCCGCATAACCCTGTTGGCAGGGTTTGGACAGAGGCAGAGTTAGCGCAAGTAGCAGCGATTTGTGAGCGTCATCATGTATTCGTGATCGCAGATGAAATTCACGGTGATTTTGCCTTCCCGCCCCATCGCTATACCCCCTATCTGACGGTTTCTGAAAGCGCAGAGCAGAATGCCGCCGCCTGTATTTCACCGGCCAAAACATTCAATATCGCTGGCATGGTTGACGCAATCACGATCATCCCCAACGAAACGCACCGCCACTGGTTCCATGACTTTGCGCATCGCTACCAGATCAACAAGGTCAATGTATTCGCTTCGATTGCCACCGAAGCCGCTTACAGCGATGGTGCCAATTGGCTGGACGCGCTGCTGGTCTACCTGGGTGGAAATATTGATTTGATCAAGGAATTTTTACAGGCAAATGCAATCCATGTTTCATTGATTGAGCCTGAGGGGACATTTTTAGTCTGGCTGGATTTTAGAGAACTGGGTTTGGACGCCAAGACACTGGCAAAGTTCCTGGCGCAAGAAGCCCAAATTGCACTCGCCCCGGGTTATTGGTTTGGACGCGAAGGAGCCGGGTTTGCACGAATGACAATTGGTTGTCCAAAAGCAACGCTTCAGCGCGCCCTCGATAATCTGGCTAAGGCTGTCAAGGGGCTTACATAAATATGGAAAAGGAGTAGAGTTATGCTCACTATCAAAGTTCTCGGCTCCGGCTGTGCCAACTGCAAACGCCTGGAGCAGCTCACGCAGAAAATTGTAGATCAATTAGGCGTTGAAGCTGAAGTCATCAAAGTCACTGATCCCACCCAATACGCCGACTATGGTGTGATGGCAACCCCCGGTTTGGTGATCGACGAAAAAACAGTCAGCGCCGGGCGCATCCCATCCTTCGCTGAAGTGACCAGCTTCATCACCTCGGCGCTCGCTTGAACCGCCAAGACGCTAAGAGCGCGAAGGATTTAGCTAACCAAAAATAAGTTTCCAGCAAACCCTTAGGCCGTTAGCAATGAAATGCTTGCACAAAAAGCAAGAAAATTTAACCACGAAGATCACGAAGAAACACAAGGGTCAAAAAGGTTTTTAATTTTGTTCGTTGTGTTCCTTCGTGTCCTTTGTGGTTGCCAACGGCACGCAAAGCGAGGGCTTTTTGGTGGCCGGAGGCCCGCCTATGGCGCGGCTTGTCCGGGTTAGGGTCTAAATCGGGAAGTTATTTTTGGACGCTCACTAAATATGATAAAGGAACCATATTTTGCTTAGCGCCCTGCCCGTAGGGCCACATAGTGTGCGCCTTCGCGGTGAGAAAAAAACATGACAACTATCTTAGAATTCATCACTCGTTTACTCTCCAGCGGGCTGGGCAATCTGGCGTCTTATCTTGCGGCGCACGTGCTGCTATGTCTGCTGCCCGCTTTTTACATCGCCGGCGCCATGACGGCTCTGATCCCTAAAGAAACCCTCACCCGCTACCTGGGGCGTAATACCCCCAAATACGTCTCTTACCCCGCCGCCGCTGCCGCGGGGTTCTTGCTGGCGGTGTGTTCCTGCACAGTCATCCCGCTCTTCGCCGGGATTTACAAAAAAGGAGCCGGGCTGGGCCCAGCGATCACCTTTCTCTTTGTCGCCCCAGCAGTCAACATCCTGGCGCTCTCCTACACTGGCACAGTCATCGGTATGGATCTGGCCATCGCCCGACTGGTGCTCTCGATTGCCTTTGGGATCGGCGTGGGCGTGATCATGGCGCTGACCTTCCGCAAAGCCGACGCCGAGCACGATATAGCCACCGACACCATGTTCGCCGGCGCACGCGCTATGCGCCGCGGGGCGCTGATCTTCCTGCTGGTGCTGGTCGTCCTGCTGATTGTGGGAACCTTTCAGATCGACCTGCTCAAGCAGACCTACTTCACCCTCGAATTGCCCATCGCCGGGGTGGATCGCTTCCAGGATTGGCTCTTCGACCTGGTGCCTTTTGATCCGGCGCGCGGCGAGGAGGGCGTCACCGCTCAGGGCGCAGTTTTGATCGGGATGCTGATATTGATCGGCCTGACATCCTGGAAGGGAATCGAGAATATCTTCGAGGGCTTCAACGCCTGGACGTGGATATCCACCGCTTTGGTGGGGTTGACCCTGCTGATCGCCGCTCTGGGGGTGACGACTCACGAGGGGGGCGTGACCCTGCAATTGACGGGCAAATTCCTTGGGGTACTGCTGGCCACCCTGCTCCTGGGTTGGATGCTCAAAACTCAATTAAATGAAGACGAGACGCGGGATTTTCTGTGGGAATCCTGGCGCTTCGTCAAGCAAATCTTCCCCCTGCTGATCGTGGGTGTCTTCGCTGTTGGCATGATCCGCGAGCTGATCAAACCCGAATGGATCGAAGCCCTGGCCGGGAGCAACACCGTTTTTGGCAATTTCATCGGCGTGGTTTTTGGCGTCTTCATGTACTTCCCTACCCTGGTGGAAGTTCCCATCGCCCAGATGTTCCTCAGGTTGGGGATGCACCGCGGCCCACTGCTGGCCTACCTGATCTCTGATCCCGAACTCAGCCTGCAGAGCATCTTGATCACGGCCGCGATTATTGGGCGGCTCAAGGCCTGGGTCTACGTTGGCTGGGTGTCGCTCTTCAGCACCCTGGCAGGCCTGATCTACGGCGCCTGGGTGGACGGGGCCAGCCTGGGGCTGGTGGCGCTCTATCTGGCCGCCTTGCTGGCTCTGCTAGCCGGAGCTCTGTGGTTGGTGGAGCGGCGCAATCATTTCAAAGAAGTTGCTGTTCAGTAATCTTTGAAGGGAGGCCGGAAAAAGGGGTGTGCGGGGGGGTACCCCCCCGCACACCCCTTTTTCCGGAACGTTTCAACTCGTCTGAAACACACCCAAATGAAATATTCTTGGAAGAAATATGACCTTATCCCCTGAAACCATCTCCGCGCTGGAAACTTTTCAGCGGTTGGAGATCACCGAACACCACATCTACCATTTTCTGGCAGCGCGCATGCCCTCAGCCGAAAATCGGCAGGTACTGGAGAAGATCGCCGCGGATGAACTGCGCCACGCCGAAGATTGGAAGACCTACACCCAAAAGGACATCAAGCCCGACCGCTGGGCGATCTGGAAATACACCTGGATCAGCCGCGTCTTCGGCATCACTTTTGGCATCAAGCTGATGGAACGCGGCGAGGAAAAAGCCCAGGCCAATTACGCCCAACTCCGCGATGCGGTCCCCGAAATTGATAACTGGATCAAGGATGAAAACGAGCATGAAGAAGCTTTGCTCGAGATGTTCGATGAGGAGATTCTGCAATATGCCGGATCGGTGGTCTTGGGGTTGAACGATGCCCTGGTTGAACTGACCGGCGCGCTGGCAGGCTTGACCCTGGCCCTGCAGAACACCGAGCTCATCGCTCTCTCTGGTCTGATCACAGGGATCGCCGCGGCCATGTCGATGGCTGCTTCAGAATATCTCTCCACCCGTTCTGAAAAAACAGATAAACACCCCGTGCGCGCCGCGGTCTACACCGGCATCGCCTATATCGTCACGGTAGCCCTGCTCATCACACCCTACTTATTCATACAAAATTACTACATCGACCTGGCCCTGGCGCTGACGACTGCTGTCATCATCATCGCAGCCTTCAACTACTACATCTCCATCGCCAAGGATGAACCCTTCAAAGCCCGTTTCGCAGAGATGAGTGCGCTGTCTTTTGGTATAGCTGCCATATCATTCATCATCGGGTACTTCATCCGTCAGTGGTTGGGAATTGAAGTTTAAAGGCTCTCTGGGATTTTTCATGGTAATGCCCAGATTTAGGGAACCTCCCCGGCGATTCCCAAAGAGCCAGTTTAAATCAATACACTTGAAAAGATTTAATGGTCATCAAAACCTTGAGCGCCTGTCATTCTGAACGGAGCCTGACTGAAATGCAATGGAAGCCAGGCAAAGTGAAGAATCCCTGATGCTAATCTTATTCAAACACCTCCGAAGGCAATACATCAAGCTGACTTTTAGGGATTCCTCACTTTGTTCGGAATGACAGCACAATAGGTAATTCGCAAAAAACACAGTAGGATACTCTCATGACACAAGACAATACCCAAACCAAACGACTCTCTACTCTCGACCGTTTCCTGACCCTATGGATTTTCCTGGCGATGGCGGTCGGCGTCGGAATTGGTTTTTTCTTCCCGGCCGCAGTGCAGGGTTTCAATACCGCTGTCTCGATTGGCACAACCAATGTCCCCATCGCCATCGGCCTGATCTTGATGATGTACCCGCCTCTGGCTAAAGTGCGCTTTGAAGAGCTAGGCGATGTTTTCCGAAACTGGAAAATTCTGGGCGTTTCTCTTCTACAGAACTGGGTTATCGGCCCAATCTTGATGTTCCTGCTGGCGATCATCTTCCTGCGGGGATACCCCGACTACATGGTCGGCCTGATCCTGATCGGTTTAGCGCGCTGCATCGCCATGGTGATTGTCTGGAACGATTTGGCTAAAGGTGACCCAGAATACGCGGCCGGGTTAGTGGCTTTCAACA
Source organism: Anaerolineales bacterium (assembly GCA_016783125.1). Classification (GTDB taxonomy): domain Bacteria; phylum Chloroflexota; class Anaerolineae; order Anaerolineales; family UBA11858; genus NIOZ-UU35. The sequence continues at coordinate 10,278 of JADHXE010000068.1, read as the reverse complement.
GCATCTTCCAGGTACTCTTCTACAGCCTGTACGCCTGGATCTTCATAACGAAGTTACCACCCCTCTTCTGGCTTCAGGGAAGCGTCGTGGAAATCACCATTGGCGAGATCGCCAAGAGCGTCTTCATCTACCTGGGGATTCCCTTCCTGGCTGGCATGATCACCCGCTTTGTGCTGGTCAAAGCCAAAGGGAAACAATGGTATCACGAGCAATTCATCCCCAAGATCAGCCCTATAACCTTGATCGCCCTGCTCTTCACCATCGTTGTGATGTTCAGTCTAAAAGGTGATCTGATTGTCCAAATCCCCCTGGACGTGGTGCGCATTGCCATACCACTAGTGATCTATTTCGTGGTGATGTTCCTGGTCAGTTTTTGGATGGGGCATAAGATCAATGCTGGCTACGAAAAAACCACTTCCCTATCCTTCACTGCAGCCAGCAATAACTTCGAGCTGGCCATCGCGGTGGCGGTAGCCGTTTTCGGCATAGATTCAGGTATGGCCTTCGCTGCCGTGATCGGTCCCCTGGTGGAAGTCCCTGTGCTAATCGGTTTGGTGAATGTGGCCTTCTGGTTCCAGCGGCGCTATTTCGCCTAAATTGTCAGGCTCGATATGCAGGATTACATCAAGGATCGATAGCGAGGATCCGACCAACCGATCCTTGACGTCATGGGCGATTTGATGGCCGCGGCGAACTGAGATTTCGCCATCCACAACAACATGAATATCCATCATCAAACCTAAACCACTTTTTCTAACTCTGCACTTCTCGATATCAATCACTCCCTCAACTTGAGAGGCTAATGCTCTAATTTGCTGCTCTGTTTCTTCAGGTACGGCAGCATCCATGACTTCATCCAAGGCAGGGCGCAGCAGGCGAAAGCCATTATAAAAGATCACACTGCAAGCCAGAAGAGCAGCCCAGTCATCGGCAACTTCGTAGCCAGGGCCACCAATCAATGCAATAGAGATGCCCACAAACGCGGCTATTGAGGTCAGCGCGTCTGAGCGGTGATGCCAGGCATCGCTCTTCAAAGCGCTACTATCTAACTCCTGCCCAACCCGGAACATCCTGCGGAATAATAGTTCCTTGGTAATGATAATGGCGACAAGAACAACCAGGGTATACCAGGCTGGAGTTTGGTGCGGCGTAAGAATTTCGCGGATGCTCTGAACGGCAATCAGGATAGCAGCCCCCACCAGGAACATAGCCACAATCGCTCCGGCAAGCGATTCCGCTTTGCCGTGTCCATAGGGATGGTCATGGTCGGGCGGTTTCGCGGAGATTCGCAAACTACCCCAGACGATCAGAGAAGAAAAAATATCGGCGGTCGACTCGATGCCATCCGCAACCAGCGCATAAGAATGGCCCAGAAGCCCAGTAGTGATCTTGATGATCGCCAGGCTGACATTGATCGCTATGGCGCTTCCTGAAACTTTCAAGCCTGATTCGACTGATACCATTTAATCTCCCTTTAGGGTGTTTTAGATCACGGCAAGCGTGCCGAGAAATCCTCTAGAGTAAAATTCCCTTGAACCTCGATGCGGCTGAGATAATAGAGCGACCCCCAGGTATGCTTCGAAGATTCGCCCAAACCCACGGCGCTGTAATAACCAAATTCCTGTAATTTATCGGCGATAGCGCCATCCATCAGCCCAAAGGGATACGCAAAAGTGGTCACCCTGACCCCCAGGGCATCCTCAAAGTCGAGGCGAGATTGAAGCAATTCGTAGCGCAAATTATCGTGAAGCGTGGTCAGATCTTGATGAGTCATTCCCTGGCTGCCGACCTGCCACCCCGCGGCGGTCATCTCGGACAATTGCTTTGGCGCAAGAAATCCATCCGAATACAAGCGGTTGCCCGTCAAATAAACCACGCCCACAAAGCCCGTCTCGCCCATGATCGGAAAGGCGCTCTCATAGATGCTGGCATCCCCATCGTCGAAGGTGATCACCACCGGTCGGGCGGGCAGCTCGCCCCCGTTGATCAACACCAGGGTCAATTCTGAGACAGTGATAGAGGTATAGCCTTGGTCGCGCAGATAGGCCATCTGCGCCTGAAAATCATCTGGTGAGACATAATATCGGCTGGCTGGATCGCTTTCAGCGATGTGGTAATAGAGCAAAATTGGGGCGACCAATTCCCCCGGGGGATTGTATACTAGCGTAGGCGTTGCTGTATGACCGGACGCGGATGCGGGCGTCGGCGTAAACGATGCGCTAGCAGTTGCGGAAGCAGTCAGCGTTGAAGTGGATGTTGCGGTAGCAGTTGGAGCCAGCGTGCTGGTGTTCGCGACCCCTGCGAGGGTAGCTGTTTCCCCAAGGGTTGGATTCACCCCAAAGGGAGTCTGCGCGTCCCCCACATTTGAGGAGGGGGCCTGCAAGGTACAGGCCGACATCAAAAGCAGCAACATCCCCGAAGCCAAGACAATTTTCTTCATAAACGGTCAATAGTGTGGCCCGCGTTTTCCAGCGCCTGGATAGCGGTCTCGACTTGGGCCTTCTTGAGCAGCAGGAAATCGGTATCGAAAGTGGAGAGCGCAAAAATGCTCACGCCAGCCTGGGCCAGAGCGCCGGACAGGGAAGCCAGCACACCGACCATTGAAAACTCGAGCGGGCCGGCAACCTTGAGGGCGCGCCAACCCCGCTCAACGCGCACGCCAGAGGGAATATTTGCCCCCTCACAGACCACGGTGAGTTCATCGGGGGTGCGAATAAGGGCCAGGAGATCATCACCGCGCGCCCAGGCAGGAACAGGCGCGCCCGGTGGGAGTTGACAGACGGCATAAACGCCAGGAAATAATTTTAGCTCAAAGCTTAGCATGGTATTGACGGAAGACTGGGGACGGAGGACGGAATTCCGACACCAAAGAATGGGTTGCGGGCCAGTCTCCCGTCGTCGGTCTCCGGTCATCTTCACATCAAATAAACTTCCACCAACTCTCCCGCCGACAAGCCCGTCGCATCCGCAGGGATCTTCAGTAAGCCATCCGCGCGTGAGAGGGTGAAGATCAGGTTGCTCTTGCCAAAAATCGGCTCGGCAATATATCCTTCATGTGTTGATTTCAAGATCACTGGCACCCAATCTTCGCGTCCGGCCTGGGAGGGGAGATTGATGCTAAGTTCCGCTGGCACTGTCGGTTGAGGGCGCGTTATTTGCTCTCCTAAGAGCGCCTTGACCACCGGCACGACGAACAAAAGCGTGTTGACCAGCGCACTGACCGGGTTGCCAGGTAGGCCGATCATGGGGACGCCATCGCAGACGGCCAGGATGGTCGGTTTGCCCGGACGGGTATTTACCCCATGCACCAGAACACCAGGCTTACCCAACTCGTCGAGGATCTGCGAAGTCAAATCGCGGCTGCTGACCGACGACCCAGCCGTGACAACAACCACGTCGCATTCAGTTTTGGCGCGCTCAGCCGCCGCGTACATCGCCGGGTGAGTGTCGGGGATGATGCCGTAGAAGACCGGCTCGCCGCCAGCACCTTCTACAACGGCGCTCAAAGTATAGGCGTTGATATCGCGCACCTGACCGGGGGCTGGCTTTTCACCTGGATGAATGACTTCATCGCCGCTGGAAATGATGCCAACTTTAGGCTTGCAGGCCACAGATACCGAGGTGAATCCCAGGGCCATCAGGCCGCCGATCTCCGCCGGGCGCAGGCGCGTTCCTGAAGGGATGACTTCCTGGCCATCTTTGACATCTTCGCCAATTTCGATCACATTCTCGCCCACGGCTACGGCGCGTAATATTTCGATCTCCTGCGGACGGGCCTGCTGGGTGTATTCCAGCATCACCACGGCGTCAGCGCCTTCGGGCAGCATCCCGCCGGTGTGGATCAGTACGCACTTCCCTGCCGCAAGGGCCATCTCCGGGGCTGCGCCCATGGGCACTTCACCGATCAATTCGAGATAGACCGGCAGGCTCTCGCTGGCGCCGAAGGTATCAGCCGCCTGTACGGCGAAGCCATCCACGGTGGTGCGCGGGAATTCTGGCAAAGGATGCGGGGCAGTCACCGGGGATATCAGAACCCGCCCCAAAGCATGTTCCGTCTCAACCTGTTTGGGAACAGGATCAGCTTGAAGGTGGTCGAGCAGTTTTTTTAGGGCATCAGCGGGAGGGAGGAGGGTTAGGAATTCGGGCATAGGGGGATAGGAAGTAGGGAGTAGGGGATTAGTGAGTCCAGAAGGAGAAGGATAACAGGTAGACGGTGAGGCCGTAGACGAGGATGGCGGTGATTTTGAGCGCGCCCCAGTGAGGCTTGGCGCCAGCGGCGATACGGGTGAGATACCAGATCAGGAAGAGGCCCAACGGCAGAGCCAGGAAGGTTGGCAAAGCAATATCATTCGGTAAGCCGATCAGCATGGCGATGCCCAACAGCAGGAATGTCGAGAGCACCAGCAGATTGATCAGGCTCATGCCGCGTTGCCAACCTAAACGGATCAAGAGCATGGGGCGCTCATACTTCAAATCTTGGGCATAGTATTGAAATTCGAAGACTAAAAGCATAGCGTAGTGCAGCAGGGTCAGCGGGAAAGTGCTCATTGAAACCAGGCGGTGCAGTTCTTCTCCTTGCAGCATAAAGGCCAGCGCGGGCACGAAATTGGCCAGCAAGATCGAGGGGATCAGGCCACGGTAAACCGTATCCGCCAGGCGGAGAGGCGGCAGCGCTGATGCGAACGCACCCAGGGCGATCAAAGACATCACGATGTATGTACCACCCGCGGCTGCGCCAGAGCGGATCAGCAGCAGTGTGAAAGAGGAGGTCAGCGCCAAGGCTGTGATGCCCACCCATAGAGGTAATTCTTTAGAAAGGCGTGCATCAATCTCATCCCCATCTGGATGCAAATCCTGTTTGTGGGCGCCCGCTGAGACTCCGTGGGCAAAATAAGCATACAAATAATGCGCGCTGAGTTGAAGGGATAACACCCAGGCTAATCCCAGCGCATAGATGCCAGCATTAATATATGCGCCCAGGTAATGCGCGATCCCCGCTCCGAGGGTATACACCAGGGCAGCGTCCAATAATAACAGAGGCTGAGAGATACGCAGGAGATTTCGAATTGAGTTCAAGTTCATGAGAATAAATGTTTGCAAGTGTGCAAGTTGCAAGTGTGCAAGTTACAAGTGTGCAAGTTGCAAGTGTGCAAGTTGGTAAGTTGGTAAGTTGGTAAGTTTTAACGATCTACCGTTGTAATGCGGCGCGAATCTCTCGCTGATGGATTTGGTTGTGGCGGTACATCAACTTGATGATCTCTTCTACTTGAGCCATGCCGAGCCAGGGATGTCGTCCGGTTTTCTCTAGATCGGCCTCGTCGAATTGGGAGACCATCTGGATGGTATTCTCCCTGGCTTCGAGGAACTTCTTCATAAGCTCGTCAGGGGAGTCGCTCTCAAGTTTGCTGGCCTTGTACTCGTTGTATGAATCTATGTCAAAATCCTCGGGGACACCTTCGCCTGTCTCAACAATTCGAGCGACCAGACGCATCATACCATCCTCAGCCATTACGAAATGAGCCATGATTTGGCTGATGGTCCAAGAGGCGCCCTCGGTATAGACTTGCTGCGTCCACTGCTCGGGTGTCAGTTCATCAAAAAAGGCCTGGGATTTCTCTCCTGCCTGGCGCAGTCTTTTGCATAGATGTTCGCTTTTTTTACTCATAACAGCAGCATCTCCACTTATAATTTGAACACCAATATTTGGGGAATAGTATACCCTATGAGAAAGTCAAAAAGCAGCATCGATTGTGATGCGCCTTACATTTTCGGCTCTTTGAGATATTGTGGGGTGCGGTACACGGATGGTATAATCCCCCGGTCTTCAGGAATAAAACCAAATGTCTGGGAGACTTCCGAAATCTCACGTAGAACCGTTTAGCCTAAGCGACTTGGTAAAGATTTCGGAAGTCAGATGCCATAACCCGGACGAGCCGGAACTTAAAAAGATATTCACCACAAAGACACAAAGACTCGAAGAAAACCTTTATAATCCTCTTTTGTGTCTTCGTGTCTCGCCGGAGGCGTGCTTCGCATGTGGTAATTTTTGGCATGGTTCAAAATACTGAGAATCTAGCTTGACAAATTTGAAGCACGAGAAAACACGAATAAGCACGAATAGGCCGAATTGCACGAATAAGGCCATGAAAAATTCGTGTAATTCGCGATATTCGTAATCATTCGTGATGCCAACGGCATGCAATGCCAGAGGCACGCAAAGCGAAGCAAACCTGTGACGCTAATTGTAAAGATGTTTTTGGTTCAAAATGAGCCATGCCGAATTTTTCCTACCCATTGTACAAACATCTCATTAGTAACGCAATAATACTTTGAACTGATACCAAAGCCGAAGGCAAAGAATAACTTAGGAGAAATTTATGGCTGACCCCCGATTAGTCAAACTTGCAGATTTACTCGTCAATTATTCCGTAAAGATCAAACCCGGAGATTGGGTGCTGGTGCGCGGCGATGTCATCGCTGAACCGCTGGCCACCGAAGTTTTGTGTCACATCGTCAAAGCTGGAGGCAACCCCACCGTACATCTCTCCAGCGACGGCCTCAACGAGGCCTTCCTGCGTGAGGCCAGCGAGGAGCAACTCGATTGGGTGTCTCCCGTCAACAAGATGCTCTATGATGAAGTTGATGTACTCATGGCTATCCGTGCCACATCCAATACCCGCGCGCTGACTGGCATTGACCCTGAAAAAGAACGCATCCGTGCTGTTGCTCACCGAGAACTCACCGAAACCTATATGCGGCGTTCAGCGGCAAAAGAACTGCGCTGGGTGGGCACTCAATTCCCCTGCCCGGCTTACGCACAGGAAGCGGACATGAGCCTGAACGATTACGAAGATTTCGTCTATGCGGCCACATTCTGTGATAAAGATGACCCAGTTGCCGAGTGGCAGAAGATCCACGATGAGCAGCAGAAGATCATCGACTGGCTGGTCGGCAAAAAGATCGTCACCGTCAAAAGCCCTAACGCTAACCTGACCCTTTCCGTCGAGGACCGCACATTCATCAACTCCGACGGCGAGAATAATATGCCCAGCGGCGAGATATTCACTGGCCCCGTAGAGGATTCGGCCAATGGATGGGTGAACTTCACCTATCCCGCCATTCGCAGCGGACGCGAGGTCGAGGGTGTGCGTCTCGAGTTCAAAGATGGCAAGGTGGTCAAAGCCAGTGCTGAGAAAAACGAAGAATATCTTCTTTCTCAGTTAGAAACCGACGAAGGCGCCAAATACCTGGGCGAATTCGCCATCGGCACCAACTACGGTATCCAGCAATTCACCAAGAGCATCTTATTCGACGAGAAGATCGGCGGCTCCTTCCACATGGCCGTCGGCGCTGGCTACCCTGAGACCGGCAGCACCAATAAATCCAGCATCCACTGGGATTTCATTTGCGACGTCAAGGAAGACAGCGAGATCCGCGTCGATGGGGAATTGCTTTATAAGGATGGGGAATTTCAAATTTAGTTGGGTTATAATCGTAATTGGAGGTGTGCAATGTTGCAAACTATTATTGAAAACGATTATCGCGTAACAATTCCCAAAACGTTGCGCCAGTCGCTGCATGTTGGAGATAAATTATTAATCTCAGTTGATAAGACTGGCAGAATCCTTCTTGTACCAGAAGACCGCGCCTTGGAAATTCTGGCTGAGACCGCTGGAATGTGGCGAGATCGTACAGATATTCCGCCTGATGGTGTCGAATACGTCAACCAAATTCGGCAAGGAAACCGATTACAAGATTTAGGGATAATCAATAATGATCGTGGGGGAAAGTGAACAAACTGAACATACTATCCATTCTTTGTTACTGCTTACTGCCAACCTTTTCCTCCAAAACTTCATCATACAAATCAATCATACGCGCGGCAATATTCTCCCAGGCGTAATCTTGAGCGAAGGCGGCTGCTTGTTTAGACAACCTTTCGCGGATATCACGATCTTCCAGCAGCGTGGTCAGGCGCTCACTAAGCGCATCCATATCGCCTACATTGATGTGATAGCCCGTCTCCCCATCTTGCACTAAGAAAGCTAGCCCCCCCACCTGGGAGGCCACCACCGGCGTGCCGCAGGCCATGGCTTCCAGGGCTACCATACCAAAGGATTCGTAGTGGGAGGGCATAATCACTACATCGGCAGCCGAGTAATAATAGGGCAGAGTTTCCTGGCTGCGGCGTCCCAAGAAAGCCACGAAGTCATTCAGGCCATTTTCAGTACTCAAAGCCTGCAATCGTGACATCTCATCGGTCATGGCTTCGCGGCTGACATAGGGATCGCCGCCAATGATGGACAAACACAAATGATTATCGACTAACGTGCCCGCCCTGCCCATCAAGCCAATCGCTTGAATGATGATATCAATCCCTTTGAGAGGCTCGATGCGTCCAACGAAAAGTAACATCCGATCATCCGGTGAAATACCGATATACTCTTTAGCTTCATCGGAGGGAATCGGGTAAAAATGACAGGTATCCACGCCAGGGGGAATTACTTCGATCTTCTCCGTATCGGCTTGATAAAGCCATTGTAGTTGGGCTTTCTCAGCGATGGTGGCAGCAACGATTCGATCAGCAAGCTTGAGCACCTCTTGCTCCCCTTCGATACGATAATCCCCTTCAGCTTCCAGAGAGTTTTGGGCGATACGCTGTTTCATCAATCCCAGGGTGTGGAACATGTGCACCACGGGCACACCCCAGGCAGCCTGCAAATCCCGCGCCGCAATGCCCGACATCCAATAGTGGCTGTGGATGAGATCGTACTGAAAATTCTTCTTCTCAGCAAAATCCAGAATGTGTTCCACAAACGTGGGTATGTGTTCAGCTAACTCCTGCTTGGGCAACGGTACTTCTGGTCCAGCCGGCACATGTACAACCCGATTGCCATACCCCAAATCATGGGATACATGGGGGACGTGCTCATCCTGGGAGCGCGTGTATACATCCACTGAGATGCCCATACGGCCCAACTCCCGGGTCAGTTCGCGCACATAGACATTCATCCCCCCGGTGTCTTTCCCACCCAAAATCGCCAAAGGGCAGGTGTGATAGGAAAGCATGGCGATACGCATAGTTACCTCAGGAATGGTGGTATGTTGACACGTTTGCAGGTTTGCATGTATGCAAGTGCCAGAGGATGGTTTTTTTACTCACTTGCCCACATGCAGACTTGCCACTTGCAGACTTGCCCGCTTGCCCCACTTGCCCACTTGCTTGCTTGCGCAATTGCTTGGTATAATCCAGCCCGCGCCACTGTAGCTCAACGGTAGAGCAATCGCTTCGTAAGCGATAGGTTATGGGTTCGATTCCCATCAGTGGCTTTGATCACGAATAGAACGAATTCTTCGAATGGCACGAATGATAATATCACATTCGTGCCATTCGCCTAATGCTGACTGGGGGTTTGGTATTTCTCAAAAGCTGTACAATAGCTCACAGGAGATCAATCATGCGCGTTTTCATCGCTGGAGTCATGCAAGGTTCAAAAAAGGACAAAGGCATCACTGGTCAGGATTATCGCCAGATCATTCGTGAGGCTATCCACGAAAAGCACCCCGAAGCTGAAGTTGTTGACCCCTTTTCGCTATTCCCCGACAGCCCAGAATACGGCGATGGGCGCGCCCGCCAGGTGCTCATCGATATGGCAAATGAGGCGGGCCAATCTGATATTGTGATTGCCTACTTACCTGTGGCCAGCATGGGCACAGCGCTCGAAATGATCCGCGCCTACGACAATGGCAAATCTGTGATCAGCATTTCCCCCATGGCGGAGAATTGGGTTGTGCGTTCACTCTCCCAGCACATCTTCCCCACGATGGAATCCTTCATCGATTGGGTGAGAGATGGTGGGCTGAAAACTGTCTAATAAGCGGAGGCTCTCATGGAGACAATCTTGGTTGAATATCAAGATACGGTTGGGATCATCAAACTAAATCGCGGGGTGACCAACACCATCAACTTGCAACTGGTCGAAGAATTTCAAGAAGTCTTACAAGAAATCGAGAGCGACCCCAATACACACAGCCTGGTCATCACCAGCACCATCGACAAATTTTTCTCCATCGGTTTCGATATCCCCAACCTGTTCGACTTACCCCAAGACGAGTTCGAGATTTTCTATCACGCCTTCAACTTTACTTTCCGCTAAACTGGAGCGAAGAAGTTACAAAACATGGCACAAAAGCCATGCAAAACTACCCAGCAAAAAGCTGGGAGTACTTTACAAATCGAATTTTGGCGCTGGCGAAGCTATTTAGCCTTCAACCTGC
>JADHXE010000067.1 GCA_016783125.1 Anaerolineales bacterium | reverse complement strand
CCCAACCCCCCTTTTCCCCTGTTTATTGAGATGATACATAAAACGCAATAAAAAAAGGAAACAATCTGTGGTGGTCAGTAGGATGTTGAACAAAAAAGTTAATGGCTGTCATTGCAAACCCCGGCGGGGTGAAGCAATCTCCTCCTGGGCACGCTTTGCGGGCCTCGCTTTGCGCGCCTGTGGCGGGTCGAGGGAGATCGCTTCGCAAAAACGCTCGCGATGACACTGTAAAGGTGTTCCTGACCACTACAAAAAAAGGGGAAATCCGTGCGATCCGTGTACTAAATTTTCTAAACCATTTATTCAGGAACAAGTCTAATGTTTATGGTCAACCACCATTATAAAGCAGAAATACCTTGCCACCGGGTATTCAGTTTAAATCAAAAGTCCCCTATCATAATGATAGAGGACTCAGGTCGGGGTGCAGAGATTTGAACTCTGGACCTCTTCAACCCCATTGAAGCGCGCTACCGGTCTGCGCCACACCCCGACAACGGGCGAATTATAGCCCAATCTCACACATCATGCAAGCACTTTGACGATACAATAAGGCCATGCCTAAGCTCAACCAATTTATCCTGGTTTTCCTACTCATCAGTATGACTTCTTGCTCACCTATGGTGGAAAATATTGTACCCACCCCGGGCCTTACCGCGGCCATCAAGCTGACTCAAACCTCGGAGCCATCACCTGTACCCACACAAGGAACAACGGACTCCGTTCAAGCTGCCACGCCAACCCAAACATTGGCCGCCCCCACGCTCCCCGCTCCCCGCTCCACGCGATGCTCTCCTCTCGCTGAACATTCACTCGCCCAGCTCCCCGAGATCGTCTCCCAACCTTATGCTCCGCCCCCGCCCGGCAAGGACGAACGCCATCACGGTGTGGATTTCGCCTACTACAACCACGCCGGCCGCGCTGCCATCGATGGCGAAGGCGTGCAGGCCATCATGGGAGGGCGCGTGGCCGCCGCCATCCAAGATCGACTGCCCTACGGCAATATGGTCATCATCGAGACACCTTACGAATCTTTACCCCAGGAGATTCTCGAAAGCATGCAAATTGCAGAAGAAAATTCCGTCTATCATCTCTACGCCCACTTCGCTGAGACTTCCCTGGTTGTGTTAAATCAGCAAGTCGAGTGCGGTCAACTGCTGGGCTACGTCGGTCAAACGGGATACGTTGTCCCGGTAGCCCACCTGCACCTGGAGACGCGCATCGGCCCGCCTGGGGTCGCCTTCGAGAGCATGGCCTTCTTCGATACCCAGGCCACTCCCGAGGAGCAGGCCGCCTATACCCGCTGGAGAACGAGCGGAGATTTCCAGCACATTGATCCGATGACTTTATTTGCGGCCAATCAGGGACAATAATATTGGGTGACTTCGCTGAAAAAACCGCAAAGAAGCGAAGGTGTGCTATCAAGAACGCAGTTCCTGGCAGGAACCGCGTTCTTGCTACCGAAAAGGCAAAGTCAACGTAAAGACACTGCCTTGCCCGTCAGGAGGGGGTTCCACCCAAATCTTACCCCCGTGAGCTTCAACAGCCAGGCGGCTGAAGGCCAGCCCCAACCCGGCGCCGCGCCAGCGGCCAAATTGACCAGAGATCTGCGCGAAACGCTCAAAGATGATGGCGCGATATTCTTCTGAGATGCCCGGTCCCTGATCGCAAACCTGGATGACGACTCCTTCGTCAGCGGCATGAGCGACGAAGCGCACTTCACCGCCCTCTGGCGAGAACTTGACCGCGTTATCCAACAAATTAGTGATCACGCGCGAGATCTTATCCTCATCGACGAAGATCACCGGCAAATCTTCAGCGACTTCGTTGGCCACCGAAATGCCATACTCTTCGGCAACCATTTCGATATCCATCAACAACTCTGGCACCAAAGCTGATAAATCAACCGCTACTCGATCCAGTTCGATGCGGCCCGATTGCATCCGGGCAACATCCAAAAGCGACATGATCAAACGCAAAACGCGCTTTGCGCCCCGCCGGGCAATCTGCAGCGAGCGGTCAATGGTCTCGTTGTGAATTTCCGCCGGGATGGACTCATCGAGCAGATCGATAGAGCCCAACACCGCGCTGACGGGTGAGCGTAAATCATGGATCAGCGCATCGGCTATGGCCTCGCGTTCCTGGTTGATCTGATGCTCCTCAGTCACATCCCGCCAAACGATCATCCACCCCAGGGCTTGATTACCAGGGCCCATCACCGGGTGAGTATCCCGTTCGAGCACACTGACCGGCGCAATCCCTGGAATCTGGTAGACCTCCCTGGGAGTGGTGGGCATCTTTCCATCAGCCAACTCTTCCAATAGACTCAGCAATTCTGTTCTTTGGTAGCCCAATTTAGCCAGAACACCATCCGACAAATCCGTCAGATGCGCTTGAGCAAGCTGTTCACTCGACAAGCCGGTAAGAGCCAATACCGGATGATTTGACAACGTCACAAAACCCTCGGTATTGACCATCACAATACTTTCAGCTACCGAATTGATCACCGCGGCCAACTGCTCGCGGCGTTGGGTCGTCTCTGAGAAAAGGCGCGCATTCTGGATGGCAATCGCACCCTGGGCTACCATGGCTGCCATCAAACGGCTGAGATTTTCTGAAATTTCGTACTCACTTGAGAAATTGAGTACCGCGATACCCAGCAACCGGTGAGCTGTTCGCATCGGGAAGAGCACGACCTGCCCCTCAATATCATCAACAGAGAAAATCCCTAAATCATCAGCATCTGCAGAAACCCGGTACATTTTTGTCTCGCTGAGAGCAGAATTGGCCAGACTGTGCTCATCGAGTTCGGACAGCAGCCGGCTATCATCATTACACTTATCGGATGAATGTAACCGGTAGGTGGCCGTATCTTCGTCCCACAAATAGACACCCAGACGCTGCGGTGTGGAAACTGCACTCAACGCCTGACACAGAATATCAACAGCCGTGACAGCATCCAGCGCGCCTACTAAACGAGCAGTGACCTGATATAAAGTGGATTGCTCACTAAGGCGCCGCTGGGTTTCGTGATACAAATCAGCGTTGACCAAAGCCACTGCCGCCTGGTTAGCCAACTGTTCAACCAAAGCCTGCTCATCGGATGAAAAGGCATTTAGCTCAAAGCTCTCCAGAGTAATCACACCCAGGACTTTGCCCTCATGGGTGATGGGCACACTCAACTGAGATCTTGTTTTCCCCTCGACAACATCATAAAAATCTGGGTCTTCACGCACATCCCCCACATTCTCAACCTGGCCAGTCCTCAAAACCCTCAATGAGATGCTTTTATCCATAGGGAGAATGTCAGGGACGGCATAACCTTGTTTGGCTTTGAACTGCGCGAGACCAGTCTCAGAATCATACAAAATGATGACCCCTAAAGGCGCTTGGGTGAAATCAATAGCGTAATCAAGAATTAAACGAAACAACTGCTCCGAGTGGCTGGCAGCAGATAATTCTCTCCCTACAGCTTCGAGAATAGCCAACTGATGAACTCGACGGGCGAGTTTTTCATCTGTAGTGGAATGCATCTGGGCATTGGCTACGGCTAAGGCAGCCTGGGCGGCAAATGTTTGCAGGAGTTCTACTTCTTCCTGAGCGAACTCGTGCGGGGCATCATGAAAAACTGATAAAAAGCCAATCTGCCCATCTGGGGTTACGAGAGGGAAATCGGCAAAGGCCTGAATCCCGTCAGACTGCAGCGCTAACACCAGATCAACCGGCAAGGATGTATTGGGCACATCGGGGGTTAACTCTGCTTTACCAGTGCGCAGGCAGCGCGTTCTGAGGCCGCTCCCGATGGAGAATTCCTGGTTGCGCTGAGCGAACTCATCCGACAAACCATGTTGGGAAGCCAGATGCACCATATCCTCGCCGGGAGCATACAGGTAAATGGCGCTGCGTTGACTTCCACCCACCTGGGCAACGGCCTGGCATACTTGAGACATGACCTCTTCGAGTTCCAGGCTGGCCGTGATCTGGCCCGTGAGTTGGTTCAGCGTTTCGAGTTGGGCAGCCCGCTCTTGAACCTGATCGTAAAGTAAAGCATTATCAATGGCGATACTCACTTGAGCCGATAAGGTTGTCAGCAGGTCTATATCAGATTGCGTAAATTCAACGCCGCTGATCAAGTCGAATACTGCCAGGCAGCCAATCACCCGCTCAGGGGTTACCAGAGGCACCCCCAACCAGGATTGAGGCATCTCCTCGCTGGGAGGTAAACCAACGGGATCAGGGCCGCTCTGGATTTGGGGCGTCAAAATAATCGCTTCCCCTTCCCGGATGACGCGGTCGGTCAAACGATCAGCCATAGGCCGCCGCGGCCAGGCCGTCCTCTCCCCAAATTTCACAGCCAGGGGATACCATAATTCATTCGATTTTGAATCTACTAAAGCGACATAAAAATTTCTTACCCCCAAAACCTGCATAACTTGTTCTTGGATGGCAGGCAAAAGGTCATCTAAATCCAATGAGGAGCGCAATGCCTGGCTGACATGGCTGAGCGTGGAAAGTTCCCTGACCCGCTTTTGCAGATCGGAGCGAGCGGCAGTGACGCCATAAAGGAGGACAGCGATCACCGCGGGGATGCCCCCCAAGAAAACAATAAATTTGCTGCCCACGTAAGGATAAGCCTCAACTCCAACTAACATGAGAGGAACAGGCAGCAACTCAATAACTGCCAAAAATAAGACATCTCCCCGGTTGGACATCACCGAATACCCCCAATGGATAAAGCCATCCACCCAAATCAGCAACCCATGCAGGAGTGCGAATGCAATCGCCGGCAATATCGCCATGCCCCATATTTTGCCAGCAGGCGCATTGAACACCGTCATCTCGGGATCACCCAAAATCGTAAAGGCTAACGTCAGCGGAACAATGTTGATCCCTATTTCAAAGCCAAGATCAAACCACCAATCTCGGGCACGAGAACGGCTTTCAAAAGGAACCGACCTGTAAACCCTGCGAATAATGAAACCAATCAGGGCCCCCAATACGATAATCCAGATCGCCTTCTGAAGACCAAAGATCAACCCACTCCCCAAGGTAACCACGGAGATCACAGTGATCTCACCAAGAAAGATGCTCAGAGGGAAATTTGCCAGGAAAGCGACGAATCCCACAGCAGCTATCGCTGGCCAAAGTTGATTAGCCTCTCGAATGCCCGGAAGAGTGCTCAACGCCAAAATAGGCAGGCTCATAAATATCACAAAAGCCCGATAGAACAGGCGCCTTTCTTGACGGATTGCTTTCATTTTTTCAACTTGAGAATGCCCCGAAAAAAAGGTGTGCGCAAGCGCAAAGCGGCAGCCCCCTGCGCACACCCTTTTTTCGGGGATAATTCCAGCCTCAGGGGGTCACAGTCGGTGATGGGGTGCTCGTTGGTGTTAGCGAAGGTGTCGCGGTAGCGGTTGGTGTCACCGTCGAGGTGAATGTTGGTGCTGGCGTCGCGGTAACGGTGGGCGGATTTAGATACAGGTCTGCTTGTGCGCTCCATTCATCGGGAACAGCGCCCTCGGGAAGATCGAGGAGTGCCTGCCAGTCCAGTTTCTCTTGATCGAACTGAGATAGTTCGTGGGCGATTTTGGCCCGATAGTAATACAACTGTCCAAAATCTTGATCGTTTTTAGCCAGGTCTTCACTGGCGTTGACCTGAATATAGGCGTCGTTGACGTTTCCAGTAGCCCAAAAAGCCCGCGCTAAGCCAAAGCTCAACTCAAAGGTATCCAGCAGCAAAGTGCGCGCGAGATACAAATCGTTGACAGCTTTCTTGGGGTCATCGGTCTCCAGGGCCGCCAGACCGCGGTATTGATAGGCAAGCCCAAATTCTTCATCGAGTGCCAATGCCTGATCGAGGGCGTCCATGGCTTCTTGATAATCTTCGCCGATCTCGTAATGCGCCCAGCCTAACATCGCCCAATACAAGGGTTGATCTTGCTGATAAAGCCCATAGGTTTGGATATAGCCCAGGGCTTGCTCAGGTTGATCATTCTTCAGGTAAGCCTCCCCAAGGAGCAAATAGACAGCCAAATCAGTGATATCTAATTGATAAGCTTGTACTGCATCAGCCAGGGCCTCTTCATCCTGGCCGAGAGCCAGGCGCGCCTGGGCGCGCAACAGATAGTAACGTGGATGATCTGCCAACAAATCTACAGCGCCTTCTAATGTCGCCAGGGCTTCTTCGGGATTGTTCGAATCTAGCTGATAGGCCGCCAAAGCCAGATAGGCGTCACCGAAATCTGGCGCTAAGGCGACAGCATTTTTAAGATCGGCCTCGAGATCTACATCCTCGCCCAGTTCCTTTTGGGTCAGCGCGCGCCCGATATACGCCGGGGAAAAATTGGGATCCAAATCGATGGCGTTTTCATAGGCCCAGAGGGCGCGCTCATAGTTCTCTTGGGCGCGGAACGCATCCCCCATATAATAGTAGGGGTCAGGCGCTTCGGGGTTCTCGCGCTGCACCTGTTCCATAAAAGTCAATACTGACTCATAATCGCCGCGCGACAGGGCGCGTATAGCAACTTTATAGGCTTCACTGCGAGGGTGCGGTGTGTTGACGTAAAGAGGCCGAGGCGTATAGGTGGCTTCGAGTTGCATCCATAGAGGCGCAGGGGTTGAGGTTATCAGCGGTGTGGCCATCGCCGCGACCACTGCGGGCGTTTCCGTGGATGTTTGGCTTGGCGTAACAGACCAGGCGATTGGCGTGATCGTCAGGCGTGGGCCAAATAGAGTCCCGCGGGGGGCAAAGATACCCACAAGGATCAGCCCCACAACAATGATCCCCGCGCCGCCGAAGACAAGCAGCCGCAATACCGGGTTGGCCAAAACCTTCTTGAAGCCGGTGGGGGCTTCTTCATCTTCGCCGAAATCAATATCCCATTTTCGTCTTTTTGGAGGGACGGGGACGATTTCATCACCATCTGATAATTCCCCCATCAGCCGCAGTCCACGTTGAGCGGCTTCGTTACCAGGGTCGAGGCGGAGCACTGATTTTAAACAGAAAACGCGCTCCTTGTAAGATTCGACAACTGAACTCAGCCAAAGCCAGTAATCTGCATTCTCTTTATCCACGCGCAAAAGTCGCGTCAGCAAATCACGCGCTCTGACCCGCTGATTTCTAAGTATCGCCTCAAGGGCTTCTCGAAACATCCCCGATTCGGACATAATACGTTAAAAATAGTCTAGCACAGGCTGGATGTACAGACAAGGAACTAGAGTACCACCTAACTAATCTGTAAACAACAGTAGCTCAAATCCGTTCCGTAAGCTGACAGTTGCATCAAAGGATTCCTGTAACTGCTAAGCCTTGGAACGGATTACCCCGAAAAATGGGTGTGTGGCGAGCTCCGCACGCCACACACCCATTTTTCGGGTGCTTCCCGGTCTGGCTTAGTAGTTACGAATTCCTTATTGAAACCGAGGCTGTTTTTTGTTACAGTTAGAGTATACCCAAACAGAATAACGACCCGGCCATCAACGCTGGGCATGTTACTCGCTACAGCTGTCGCATTTCTGAATGCCTGGCTTGATAGAGTTTCCATCGGTCAGGCATTGCGTTTTATTCAATATGTAAGGAGGCGCCAGATGACCCAGCAAACGAAATATCCAAAAAATATCCTGTTAGCTGTAGACGGCTCTGGTCATGCTTTCGCAGCCACAAAATTATTAGGCGACCTGCCACTATCGTCAGAAAGCCTGATCACGGCCATCTCGGTGCTGATCCCGCGACATGCCCAATTCTCCACTTCCTTAGAGAGCTTGCTCGAACAGGCCCAAAAGCAGCTCGCTATCAGCCAGGCCCGTATCCAGACAGAGGTCATTGCCGGCTATCCAGCGGAGATCATCAACCAATTTGCCGCCGAACATCAGTCAGACCTCACCGTGGTCGGCGCCAAAGGGTTGCGCAGCACCTTAGGTATTTTGCTAGGAGGCGTTGCTCAACAGGTTGTAGAGTATTCTTGCTGTCCTGTGATGGTGGTGCGCGCGCCCTACGACGGCCTGCGCCGCATTATGCTGGTTGTCGACGGCTCAGAGCACGGCCTGGCGGCTGCGGAATATCTGGCGCATTTTTGCCTGCCTGAACAATACCAGCTTCACCTGATGCACGTGCTGCCGCCGATCTACCAGGTCGATTTCATCACCCAGGCCTGGCCCACCGGCATGGATATTACCCCTCCCATCCCCACAGAAAACTTCGAGGCACGCTTAAAAGAACAGGCTGAAGCCGACCAAACCCGCGGTGAGGAGCTGCTCAAGAGTACTCAACACCAATTAGAGAAGTACGGCATCGAGGCCACAATCGCTATGGAAAGAGGCGATGCCGCCACGCAAATCATCAACTACGCCAAGGAGCAAGACATCGACCTGATCGTGGCTGGCTCGCGCGGTCTCAGTCAGATTCAAAGCTGGCTGCTAGGCAGTGTTTCCAGAAAGTTAGTGCACTACGCCGGATGCTCGGTGTTGATTGTAAAAACACCGCCTGAACAAGAATAATCGGGTGTATTTCATTTCAGCTGGAGATGCTGCAATCACCCTCCCGCAGGTTGTCAGATGGGGCAGCGGAGAGCGATTACACTGCTGTAAATGGGTGCGGTTTGTACACCTCAGCAAAACCTGCGGGAGGATTTTCGACTCATTTGAAATGCGCCCCAATTAATCACAGCAAGGTTCTTCCCGCGTATTGGAGGTAGTCATGTCCCGAACAAAAAACACGATCTGGTGCGATGGATGTGGGGAAGAAATAACCTGGGTGCCCTTGATGAAAGAGGACTGCCATTACTGTTGTCAAGATTGCATCGACGGGCTGCCATGTAAATGCTATCGCTGGTCAGAGATGGATCTAAGCCGCCGCGACGAAGAGAGCAACGCGGATGCGGATATTGACGCTTATTTCCATCAATCGAATGATACATGATCAGGTATCTGGTCTGAGAAAAAGTCAGAAATTCTTGGACACGGACGCCACAGGCGCGCCTGCCCGAAGGGCCGCAAAGCGTGGCGTCCGTGTCCCATATTCTATGCACTTCCAAAACCTGATCTGCTTTGGAAGTGTTTTTTGTTGTAAAATGGGGCTATGAATCACAACCCCCTCTCTCAAACCAAAATCCTGCTCGGCGTGACGGGCAGCATTGCCGCCTACAAAGCCGCAGACCTGGCCAGCAAGCTGACCCAGGGCGGCGCGCAGGTCAATACCATTCTGACCGATGCGGCAACCAAGTTCATCTCCCCGCTGACCTTTCAATCTGTGACCGGGCAGCTGGCCTACACTGAGGCCGATCTGTGGGGCGCGCAGGCTCACGTATTACATGTCGGCCTGGCCCACGAAGCCGATCTGCTGCTGATCGCCCCGGCTACAGCCCATACCATGGCCAAGTTGGCCCAGGGCAGTGCCGACGATCTGCTCAGCCTGACCGCATTGGCTTTAGGCACTGATGAAGGCAGCGCTCCCTTGCTGATCGCCCCAGCCATGGATGCGGGCATGTTCAGCCACGCCGCCACACAGGAGAACCTGCGTATCCTTGTGGAACGCGGGGCAGTGATCATTGGGCCTGAGCAGGGACACCTGGCCTCGGGCTTGGTCGCCAAAGGGCGCATGACTGAGCCAGTCGAAATTATTGGGCATGTGCGCTACCAACTCTCGCGCAGCGGTCCTCTTCAGGGGCAACAAGTGGTGGTCACTGCAGGGGCAACCCAGGAACCCCTCGACCCGGTGCGCTATCTCAGCAACCGCGCATCTGGAAGACAAGGCTTCGCCCTGGCTCAGGCAGCCCTTGACGCCGGTGCGCAGGTGATCTTGATCAGCGGGCCGACACATCTACCCCCACCCGTCGGCGCAGAATATATCAACACCCGCACTGCTGAGGAGATGAAAGCCGCCACCCTACAAGCCTGCCAATCTGCGGATGCGCTGTTGATGGCCGCAGCGGTGGCTGACTTCCGACCCGCTCAGTTCACCGATCAGAAGATCAAGAAATCCAGCGGCACCCCCGCCATCGAACTGACCGCCAATCCCGACATCCTGGCCGCGATCAAGAATCAGCGCGCTAAGCTCGGCCATCCCAAGGTAGTAGTTGGGTTCGCAGCCGAATCCCATGATCTGCTGGCCAACGCCCAGAACAAACTAAAATCCAAGGGCCTGGATCTGATCGCAGCCAACGATATCAGCGCTACGGATGCAGGTTTCGCTGTCGATACCAACCGGGTCACTCTGCTGCACGCCGACGGTCAGCAAGAAGAACTCCCCCTGATGAGCAAGGCTGAAGTGGCCGCTGAGATCATAAAACGCATCATTCCCTTGTTGGGCGAGGAACACGGTTCCTGACAGGAACCGTGTTCCTTTTCAAAAGGAGAACCCCATGAAAATCAACAACGCCATCACCGACATCCCCGGCATCCAGGTTGGTCACGCGCAGGATATGGATGCCCTGACCGGCTGTACTGCGATCCTGTGTCCTGATGGGGCCGTTGGGGGCGTAGATCAACGCGGGGGTGCGCCGGGCACGCGCGAGATCGACGCCCTGCGTCCGCTCCATTTGGTGGACAAGGTACACGCGGTCGTGCTTTCTGGTGGTTCTGCTTTTGGGCTGGATTCTGCCTCCGGGGTAGTGCAATACCTTGAAGAACAAGGGGTGGGCTTTGATGTGAAGGTGGCGCGCGTCCCCATCGTGCCTGCGGCGATCCTCTTCGACCTGGGTATCGGCCGTGCCGACGTGCGTCCCGACCCCGAGATGGGCTATCAGGCCTGCCTGAATGCCAGCGCCGATCCCCCCAAAAATGGCAACATCGGCGCGGGGACGGGGGCCACCGTGGGTAAAATTTTAGGGCCGAAACAAGCCATGAAAGCGGGCATCGGCACTGCCAGCATGGATATCGGCGCTGGGGTGGTCGTGGGGGCCATGGTGGCAGTCAACGCCTTCGGGGATGTGATCGATCCGGCCAGCGGAGAGATCATCACCGGGGCCCGCGCCGCAGACGTTGGGCCGCTGCATATCGGCGCGCAGGGCTATTTCGCCGACACGCTTCGAGTGATGAAATCGCTCATCGGACGCACAGCTTTGGGCTTCGCCAGCCGGGGCAACACCGTCATCGGAGTAGTAGCGACCAACGCCAAACTGACCAAAGAGGGCGCCAACAAAGTCGCCCAGATGGCTCACGACGGGTTGGCGCGCACGATCCGCCCGGCGCACACCATGGTAGATGGCGATACGATCTTCGCCCTGGCGATGGGAGCCAAGAAAGCCGATGTCAATATCGTGGGGGCCTTCGGAGCGGAGGTCTTCGCCCAGGCTGTACTGCGAGCGGTGTATGCGGCAAAGCCTGTAGCCGGGCTGCCCTCAGCCACGGAGTAACATATGAAATCCAAAACATCATCTCAACGAACCTGGCTTATTATCGGAGCAGTGTCTCTGGTTGTCCTGTGTATATGCGTGATAATCGTTGGGGGCAGCACGGCCTTTTTTACTTTGCGGGGGAATGCCATCAAGCCCACAGACAGCGTTTATCGCACCATTGATGAAACCGGCGGACGGCTATCACTGAATTCCCTATCAGTAGAAATAGCCGAAGATATTCTCACAGAAAACGCCACCTTAGAAGTCACTGCAATCCTGGAACGCAGCCTCCCAGTGGATCTCCCCAAGGGGGTCGAACTGCTGGGCAGCGCCTATGCCATAGAATGGGATACCAAATCTCATCCCCCTGGGGTGGTGCCTGCCACGATCACCTTTGAATATGATCCTGACGATTTGCCCAAGGACGTTTCAGTTCAAGAGCTTGCCATCGTGACCTTTGATGGCGATGAGTGGATGCGCATCCCCTCCGAAGTTGACCCCACCACCCACACTGTCTCAGCCGAGGTCACGCATTTCAGCCTGAAGGCATTAGTTCGTTATGCAGCCACATCTTTCTGGAATCGAGAAGTGGCAGATCATACCATTGCTGATATCCACGTGACTGGAAGCGTGGAGTATGAACGAGGTGCATTTGCTGGCGATCCGGACGCCCAAACCGTCTCTGCCGCGGGCTTGCGCTTTTCGCTGTACGATACGGATGCCATCGTGCTGCACGAAGGAGTGCTGGAAGATGACGGCGGATTTGATTTCGTTGTCCCCGCCGGAGCAGATGTGGCCATCGATCTGGATGTTGTGCTGCGGGTTTATGCCGACGATCCCCAAGTCGGCACTGTGCTGACCCAGGATGGTTATTTTGGAGTTCCCTGGAAGTTTAACAGTGAGACACTCTCATATGGCATCACCACGAACACAATCCATTTTGGAAAGATCACCGCTTCGGGCAGCGATAGTTCCTTCTTTAACATCCTGGGGACGCTAGAACAGGGCCACCGCTTTACCAATCAGGTGCTTTCTCCGATCACAGTCATATGGCCGGGGATGAAGCGCGACTTTCCCAACCGGGATTCTGCCTATCACCCAGGTGACCATGTTATCGCCTTATCCCGTAGACCACAAACAGCCTGGGATAATGACCTGATCTTACGGTTGTACGGAGAATATATGTTCCACACCGAATTTATGGAGGGGCAGCAGTTGTTCTGTGATGGAAGACGGCGTGGTCCCAATCAACTTGGTGATGAATGTTCAGCCTGGGTAGAAGGCTGGGGTTATTATTTTTCTTCCATCATCCGGGGAGATGAAATCTATACCCTTTACGAAAATCAATCCAGTTCTCAGATTAATTTCAACCTGGAAACAGGCGACTTTCCAATGGGACCGCGCTCAACTGGAGCGGTGATGAGTTTGCTCTGGGATTTGAACGACAGCGCTAATGATGGCGAGGATGCGGTTGTGCCATTGCGAGTTTTGGGAAAGATCATGCGTGATTATGGCGCGCAGATCGACAGCATTGCATCTTTGTATAACTTCTGGAGCATAGAAGACAGCTTCGACGCCTCGATCTGTGAGGTGTTTGCCAATTACGAGATCGCTGATCCCGATGACTGCGCTTATGCTCCCCCGGCAGCCCAGGAAGGCAGCGCTGCCGCTCCCGAGCTGCTGCCATCGATCACGCCTCCGCAGCCTGCCGAACCGCCACCAACAACATCAACACAAACCCCGACCGATGTCCCAACCAGCACACCAACACCAGAGCCAACCCCAACGCCCGACCTCTCCATGCCCGCGGATGCTGAACCAGTGAGGGTCGGCTATCATCCGCTCTCGTATAATGAAACTGCATATGGGGATGTCACCGGCTGCTGCTATCAAGAGGGCTGGTACTTTGCGGGGAGGGCTGGAGATATCATCACCCTGCGCTTTGTACCTGATTTCGAGGAGGATATCATCATTGTCAGTTTGTCCGACCCTACCATGGACACTTTGGATTCCAATAGGGGAGGGGAAGCCGTATTCGAGGATATCGAACTGCCGGAGAGCGGCTATTACACCATCGAGATCGATGTCGGTTTCAAAGAATACGGCGGGACTTATACATTATCCCTGGAGGCCAATAACAGCCCGCCAGACCTGCCTCCACCAGAACGGCAGGATGTCTATTTGTCTTATGTTCCGCTGGGTGAAAGTGGGGATGTTGGTTTTCGCGAAGGGATTGGTTTCCCCTTGACCCGCGAGCGCTGGATCACCTCAATCGTGGGGGAAGCCGGGCAGATACTGAACTTTACCGCATCTGGTGGAGGCGATCTCGATCCGATCCTGCGCCTGCTAGATGAGGATGGCAATTTACTCACGGAAGATGACGATTCCCTGGGGGATGGCGGAGCCTGGATTCGTGATTATGCCTTGCCCTATACGGGCTTATTCCTGGTAGAGCTGCAATTTTATGCTGGCACCGAGGGTCATGTTGCCCTGGCGCTCGAAACCGAGGGCTTCGAACCTGTGTCGCCAACGGACACCCCGCCACCACCCGCCCCAGAAGAAACTGAAGAGCCCGCCCCAACTGCTGAAGTTTCAGATACCTGCGACAACGATTGTGCGATCCGCTGCCGCGATACATATAATTCAACCGGTGGATATTGTGATGATGATGGAGTATGTATATGCCACTGTTCCGATAGCCAGTGCAAGTCGATTTGCCAGGGCCGGGGTTACGACAACGGCGGCTGTTACGCCGGACGCTGCGAATGTTTTTATGGAGACTCGGGAGGTTGGTAATCGAACCACAGATTGGCACAGGCAGACAAAATTGATAATAGACATGTCCCTACCCATATCTGAAAAAGCTTTCCTTGCCTTCCTGAGCAAAGCCAAGGGGAGCACCTATGCTGCTCTGGAGCCAAGTCAGCGCATAGAGCCGGTATTGGCGGGTTCGACACAATACGAATTCCGCCAGGGCGCATTGCTCTACCGGGATATCTACTTCGGCATGGCATATTTCGTCGGCCAGGAGACGGTGTATTTTTCGTCTGATGCGATCTGGGGGATGAGCTACGCCGGGGGCGTCAGCCAGGAGATGCCCGAGGGCGAGATGAAGAAAGTCTACACTTTCTTGAGAGAGGCGTTGCGAGTGATCCCGCCCGAGAAACCCATACGCGGCCCGGAGAGTTTCAAAGGGGAGGGCTATCGCTACACCAACCGTCTCTTGGGGGATTTCAAGCGTTTTTCAGGAGTAGAGACGATCTCACATGGAGAACTGTCGGTGTACCAACTGCATTACAGCGGTGGATTGTTGGGGGGGGATTCGAAACGAAAGAAAAATGCCTTGAGAAAATAGGGGCAATATCTCGTTCCATTGATTCGCGAAGCATGTCCTTGAGTACAGCGGTGAAACGCTTGCATCGGCGTTCTGCGTACCAGGGCAAGGCACACTGGCTACGACGCAAAGGAGCATCGTAACCAGCGCACAAAGTGTTTTTTATGAATTGGTGCGGGCGTGAGCATCGTACAGGACGAACCTCAGCCGCTAGTTTTTTTGGATTTTTTAGAAACCCAACCAGGGTAACACTTGCTTATACAACGTCAGGGCAATCATTCCTAAGCCAGCAACGAGCAACAACACCCCAAAGAATGCCTGTGCGATCCCACTGAGTATCGCAGAACAGCCGCGTTTTTCTCGGAGTCTACCCCAATCATCTTCTATGATCGTTCGACGGCTAAATATGGCTTTTATACCTCCGTTTAAAAGAAAGGCACCCAACAGAGTGAGTAACAAACCGCCACCGCCAGTTTTCAAGATTTCGTTTATGCTGACCGCTGATGCTGGTTGGATATTTTGGCCAGGTATGAAACCAAAAGCAATCAACGAAACTCCACCAATCACCAAACCTGCCAGGACACCAATCACAACCAGGGTCAGTAGACAAGAACCGCCCCTAAATGCAGTATTACGCATCCGAAGTCGATTTCTACGGCGGGAGATGAATATACCTGCACCCAGTAAAACTCCTCCCACTAGAATCAAGCCAAGACATGCCAGAGCGTAAAATACTATATCTGGGAATTGGCCTATTGTGCTTACCAGCCCACCTTGCCCACTATCATAGCCAACTCTCAAAGTAAGCCTGCCTTCACTATAATTAGAGGCGGAAGCCGTGATGACAGAACTGCAATCAGTCTGGGCGCCGGAGGCAGCACTGGCGATGAACTGCCCACTGGGCTGGCCGCTGCCAATGGTCACGGATGAGGGAATAGTGATGCAGTTGGTATCAGATGAAGTCAATGACACGGCCATATCCTGAGTGGCTGCCGGGCTTGGGGACACGCTCACATTGGAGGAACCCTGCAGCGGCACTATCGATGGATCGGCTGAAAGTACCAAGCGGTTGGATCCTTCACTGGTGATTTCGATCATCGACGCATAGCTTGGCTGATCTGTTTTCAAATAAAAAACGAGTGAAGACCCAATGAGATCACTCCAGTTTCCCGACCACTCGGGCGGAGTTGCTGCATAATGCCAATCCCCGGAAGCCCAATCGGAGACCTGCAAGTGCCCACCGGAAACTCCTCCCGATGGAATCCATTCCATGGTTCCATCTCCAGATGCTGACCACCCCTCAAGACCAGAATTGAAATCGCTTGAAAATCTGGTTCCTATGGAAATACTATCCACAACTCCAATATCGTAGCCATTATGGAATTCCGTACCTATACGAAGTTGTTGCACATTGGCCATAACTTGTTGAAAAGTCACATCATCAACATTGAAAGTTGCAGCAGTCAGGGGAATGGTGAACTTTTCCCAAGTGTTCGCAGCAGTGGGAGGGCCGTAAGAATTTATGACTGTAGCTCCATTGCTCTGCGCGAAACTGACCTCAGGCAAGATCAGTGTGAGCAGGCTCAGTGCTAACATAAAAAACATGAACCTTTTTAGAATGATTTTGGCTTTCATAGACTACCTCCTTGTTGTCCAAGTACTCGCACGTTATTTACTTATCACAAACAGTAACTGCTCAGCCATAGAGAGAGAAAATTCCCGAAAAAAGGGTGTGCGTGGGGGTGCGCTTTGCGCCCCACGCACACCCTTTTTTCGGGGTATCTCTTGGCCTGAGTAGTTACCGTTGAAGAACTATTCATGATATGCCTAGTTTACGGTAACAGGGATGTTCTAAAAAGTCAATAAAAAATGCCTGACTCAAATTTTAGAAAGCTTCCGGAAGGCCCATAGAACCCTTCCTACCGTTACGAATCCCCGTTGGGTCGCTCGGTGAATCGTTGACAAAACCCTGTGAGCATAGTACTATTTTCCCCGCCCAGGCGAGGTAGCTCAGTGGTAGAGCAGGAGACTCATAAGCTCTTGGTCGTGGGTTCAACCCCCACCCTCGCCACTAGAATCACCAAGAATCGGGGGTTCCCAGAGAGGAATTGGAATACATTGGCGCACTCATAGGAGTGTGTCATTGTGTTTAAGACAGCCGACAAACAGGAGACTCTTCAAAAATCAGGGCTTGTAGATACCTACTTATCAACCTGGTTAGAAGCCTTTTTGATTGCCAAAAAAGCCGAGGGATAACTGATGGCACAGTACATTTTTACCGCAAAAACCTAAAGAAGTTTGGCAGGTATTGTGATTCCTAGGTTGTCACAAACATAGAGCAAATAACCCCTGGCTTTCTTAGAGAATATCTGCTATGGCTGGAAGAAGTCGGCCATAACCCCGGTGGCAGGCACGTGCACTATAGAGTCTTGCGCGCATTTCTCCGATGGTATGAAGACGAAGCAGAATCGGAGCGCACAGCATGGCGCAACCCTATCAAGAAAGTCAAAGCCCCCAAGGTATCTAAGGAGCCATTGGATCCCGTGGAGTTTGACGTAGTTGATAAGATGATGGGTACTTGTGTCCGCGGCACATTTGCAGGGGACAGGGATGCAGCTATTCTGCTGGTACTGCTAGACACCGGCATAAGAGCTAACGAACTGCTGGCCGTGAACCTGGATGAAGCGAGCCAGGCACGCGGTGAAGTCTTTATCCGCAAAGGGAAAGGAGCAAAATCACGAACAGTATACCTAGGCAAGAAAGCACGTAAGTCACTCAGAAGATATCTAAGGCACAGGCGCGACGGCTGCCGCAGTTTGTGGGTGACTCACCCCCGTTATGGTTCTGACGCGCTTTCGCTGTCCCGATGTTGAGAAGCGGCGTAGACCTTTACACACTGGCAACCTTGATGGGACATTCAGACATAGCATCACTGAAGCCATATCTAAAACTGGTTGACAGTGACGCAGAGGCAGCCCACCGGCGGGCCAGCCCCGCGGATCGACGGCGGTTATGAAATCCCGAACGTTAGCGTGCTAACATCCCACTTTCACGCGCTGAAAACAGATTCCCGCCACACCTCTCCCACCGACCGGCATACCATCTCCGGCTATTCTGCCGGCTCTGTTTCTGTGTAAACCAAGAGATCCCCAGGCTGGCAGTCGAAGTATATGCAGAGGGTTTCTAGAGCGTCAGCCGGGTATTGCTTGAAAGTTCCATCACGCCAGTTTAGCAGAGAACGCCAGGGGATATTGGTTTCGCGTTCCACATCCTTTAGCGAGATATCACGATTCTCATCTAGCTCTTTTTGCTTTAGTAATTTGCGGAACTGGGATTCTATGGTCATAATCCGCTCCTTTCACTTGTGAGTATACATTATTGTAGCATATAACTATCACTAAATCTAGATATAAACCACATTCTTACTTGACATATTTGTAGTTTTAGTGTTTATTTTAGACAGTTAGAAAGTGCGCAGGAGCCCAAAATGAACCCGAGAATCTACAAACCCACAAAATCAGAAATCTTCACCGCCTACAACCACCTTCGAGCAGCATTACGAAAAGCCGGCAACGAAAAAGCCATCCCGGACTTAGTCCTTGCCAATTGCCGTGGGGCTGGATTACCTGATCGATGGTCGCCTGTATGCGCATCTTTTGTAATAGTCCTAAGATGACTGGTATGTCATCTAATCTCTCTACTTCAACCTCACCAACTTCGGTTACTGTCATCATGCTGGTGAGGATACTAGATTTTGTCTTTTGTGCTCAGATTTGAGCGAACGTTGAGTATATAACCTGTAATTGCTAAAAATCGACGTACATTAGTTTTAGGTACATCCGAGAGTAATTCTTCTTCAAGTAGATTAATGAGTCCACTGAAAAAACACTAACAAAATGAGGCCTTAGTTGGTTGAGGAAAGCGCAGGAAACCACAAAAACGAGACGCAAAAAACTGCAAAGAAGAGCCCAGGAGTTTCTTGGCTGTCTCATTGGCCTGCTTCCAG
>JADHXE010000066.1 GCA_016783125.1 Anaerolineales bacterium | reverse complement strand
GTTGGTTAGCCGCGTCTCTCTACCAAAGATTAGCCTGTTTTTTTGAACTTGCATTCAGTTCAAATACGCTTATCTCTGCAATTTGCCCTTTTCTCCTGCTCCACCTTAGCTCAACTGCCCCTATTCCGGGAATTGCTGACGTGGCATTGAAATACTTGGCACTGGAACACTTGGCACATGACACTCACCGACACCCACTGCCATCTATATTTTGATGCCTATGATAAGGATCGGGATGCAGTTCTCGCCCGCGCATGGGAGGCGGGTGTCGAGCGGATTCTAGTTCCAGGCATTGACCTGGCATCCAGTAGAACCGCGCTCGAGTTGGCAGATGCGTCCCCCCAGGTTTATGCCGCCGTCGGCGTCCACCCCAACAGTGCCCTGACCTGGGACGCGCATACGCTCGACGCCCTGATCCAATTGGCTGCCCATCCCAAAGTCGTCGCCATCGGCGAGATCGGATTGGATTATTACCGCGATCGAGCTCCCTGTGGGATTCAAAAGCGAGTCCTTCGGGACCAGGTATCCCTCGCGGGACGAGTCAATCTTCCGATCATTATCCACACCCGAAATTCCAGTCCGGAGGATCAGGCCTGTTTCGCAGATATTATCGAAATAATCCATGAAATGCGCGCAGAGCTTTCCGAAGATCGCCCGGGCGTATTTCATTCATTTTTAGAGAGCGAAGCCGAAGCCCAGGGTGCTTTGGAGCAAGGTTTTTATATTGGTATTACTGGACCTGTGACATTCAACAATGCCCATGAACTGCGACGTGTGGTAGCCTCGACCCCGGTTGAGAAATTGCTAATTGAGACCGATGGCCCATTCCTCACCCCGCATCCACATCGCGGAAAGCGCAATGAGCCAGCGCACGTGTACTACGTTGCTGAGAAAATAGCGCAGGTGCTAGGTCTGTCACCTCGGGCGCTGGCTGAGGCGACCACGGCGAACGCAGGGCGTTTATTTCAATGGAGAGTTTCTGATTTTGAGCAATAGTTTTTTTACTCTGGTAGAAGATAAAATCCAACAGGTGGAGCAGCTCATGCGCGCTCAGGTTGGTGAGCACCATCCTGATCTCCACACAGTCTTGGAGCACCTGGTGTCGTCTGGCGGTAAACGCGTTCGCCCTGCAGTTACGTTGCTCACGGGGAAGATGTTTGGGGCTGATCCTGATCGGTTGATTACTCTGGCGGCGTCCATTGAGATGCTGCATACTGCAACCCTTGTCCACGATGACCTGATTGACGGTTCTTTGCTGCGGCGGGGAATCCCTACTGTGAACGCTCATTGGTCCCCTGCTGCGACTGTCTTAGCGGGGGATTATATTTTCGCTCGGGCTGCCGAGTTGGCCGCACGAACGGACTCGGTGGCCGTGATGCAGAGTTTTGCTGAAACCCTGGCGACCATCGTGAATGGTGAGATCACCCAAATGTTCACCAGCCGGGGCGTGGCGAACCGGGAAGATTATTATCAGCGTATCTATGCTAAGACAGCTTCGATGTTTGTGTTGGCAACAAAGTCCGCCGCGCTTATCAGCCAAAGTGATGAAAAAATTATCGAAACGATCCGCCAATTTGGCTATGAAATTGGCATGGCCTTCCAGATCGTCGATGATATTCTGGATTTTACAGGGGAACAGGAGGAAGTGGGGAAGCCGGTTGCCAGCGATTTGCGTTCGGGGTTGGTAACTTTACCCGCCATTTATTACCAGGAAAACAACCCCGATGATCAGGATATGGAGGCGGTCTTGCGAGGTGAATATAATAATGATGGCCGCATGAAGCGACTGGTAAAGGCTATTCGGAGCAGTGGGGCCATCCAGCAAGCGCTTGATGAAGCCCGCCAGTATGTTGAACGCGGCTTAGGATTTCTCGAACAAATGCCTGATGGGATCGAACGGCAGGCCCTCTTCGAATTAGGCAGTTATATTATTGATCGCCAGGTGTGATTGAATGAAAAAACAGGGTGCGAGCGGTGAAAGTGCCGCTCACACCCTGTTTTTTCGCAAATCAGATGAATGAAGGGAAGCCTGGGGTTAGGGTGTGGGTAGATTGAAGTAGTTATAAACTGCCCGAGAAAGCTGCCCGACCAGGGCGGAAGATGGATCCCAGATCAGTTGTTCGGGGTGGTAAAGAAAAACCACCAGAATATAATCCCCGCCAATTGTGTAAATGATCCCGGCGTCGCCGATCAGGTTGATGATGCCGTTATTCGTGACCCAGCCATGTTTGTGAGCGATTTGTGTGCCCTCGGGGATACCTGCTTCTAACAAGGATGGCATTTTGTTGAGGGTCAGATAAGTGACCATGGTTTTGCATTCTTCCTGGGTGATCTCCCCAGCGAAGACAGCGGTCAATGCGCCTCCACCAGTTTGTTCACATAGGTAAAGGTCTTCCAATAGCATGCCCATGTCGGAAGGGGTGGTCTGGTTGTAGACATCAGGGTTGGTGTAGACGTCCGTGCGGGAGTTTGCTGGAGTCTCGTAAAGTGCCAGGACAGGCGCTCCTAAATAGAAGTGGCCTGCCAGGAAAGTGTTCTCTAACCCGAGAGCTTGCATATCATCTGAGATAAGTATGGGCGCGCGCAGGGGATCGATTTCACGCTGCATCAGCCAGTCGGCGGTTTCGTTGCCCGATTCGATGATCATTTTTTCGATCAGGTTGGCAGTTTCGGGATCGGGAACTTTGTCGATGTGCCGGTATGTGGAGATGAGAATGGGGATTTTGGTGATACTGGCAGTGGTAAAGGCCACATCTGGATTGACGGAGTATTCAACGCCCTGCTGAGATGCAAAGTGGATCTCCTGGGCGGTTTGCAAATCCCGCATATAAAAACCAATAATCCCCTCGAATTCCGCCAGGTCGATAGTTTGCTTGAGTAAGATTTCCAGATTCTCGCGCGAAGGGCGCGGAGGCAGAGTCCGCTCCAGGGGAAGAGAGACCACGCGCTGGGTAGTAGATCGAAGCGCATTGTCTATGGGTAGAATAGATCTCTCGATGTTCAGCGCTGTGCCCAAGGCTCCCGCTTGAAAATCCACCGATCCAGCTACAGGAATTGGCGCTGTTGGGGGTTGGTCGTACCTGGATGCGATTTCGTCTGCGAGATAGGCCTGCAATCTGGCTTCTGAAAATGATGATCGCAAAGGGATATCGGATGGATCGGCTTGCCGACCCCAAAGGTAATCCCAGAAACCAAGCCAAAATGGGACGCGCGTGCGCTCCAGGTCGGCAGCGGCCAACATGCTTTCCAAATCGAGTTCGAAGCCGACCACCGAGGGATCCAGGTGGATGATATTCTCGTTATATTGAACTTCAACCGACAAGTTATAAACTTCCAATAAGCGTTGAGCGGCCTGGTGTCGATCCAGCCCGCCTACCGAGATTTCCGCGATACGCATACCGCTGGGAAAGACAGCCCGCAAACGGCTGAATGTGGCTATCTGGATAGCAGCGAGTATGACTGCAAAGAGGATCAAAAAAACGGAGATCCAGCGCAGAGCAGATATTGTTCCTCGAGTTCGCATGGCGGAATTCTATCACAGGATGGAACGGATTACTCTCTCTATGGCTGAGCGGTTATGAAGGGTGTAAAATTGCCTTGAAAATAATTATCTTATGCACTGTGCTTGGGTGGTTCGTTGGTGTACGATGAGTGTTGTCTCTATCAATCTTGAGGTTATTCGACAATACCAACTTTGATAAGCTTTTCCGAAATTTGGGGTGTGGGCGGGGTGTATCCCCGCCCACACCCCAAATTTCGAGGCTGTCTTTGCTAGTTTGGCATTGTCAAGATAGGCAATAGGATATTGACTTATGCTGCGTTCATTGTTGATTTATCTTTCGAAGGCGGGGTGGGCGCGTCGCATGGTGACGCGCTGGAATATTGCCTGGCGGGTTGCCTCTCGATTTGTAGCTGGCGAAACCCCCGAGGATGCTATTCGCGCCATCAAGGCACTTAATGCCAAAGGTATTTGTGCAACATTAGATCACCTGGGGGAAAATGTCACCAGCGCGGATGGAGCTAGACAAGCTACCGATGAGATCCTTCATGTCCTTGATGAGATCGACCGCGCTGATGTGAAATCTGGCATTTCTATTAAACTCAGCCAAATCGGTTTATTACTTGATGAGTCCGTCTGTGAAGCAAACCTGCGTCGTATCGTTGAACGAGCCAAATCGCAAGAAAACTTTGTTCGTATCGATATGGAGGATTCTCCCGTCACAGATATGACCCTGGGTCTGTTTCGTAAAATGTGTGCCGAGGGGTACGCGGACACAGTGGGCATAGTGATCCAGTCGTATCTATTTCGCAGCGCGGATGATACCCGGCAATTGATGGAAGAGGGAGCGCGTGTTCGTTTGTGCAAGGGGGCTTATAAAGAACCCCCTGAGATTGCCTATCCAAAGAAGGCTGACGTGGACGCCAGCTTTGACCGCCTGACTGAAATCATGATCGACGGCGCTGCCAGGGTCGGATTGCCAAGGATTTCTGAATGCGGCCGCTTCCCACCGATCCCTGCTATTGCCAGTCATGACGAGGCGTGCATCAACTACGCCAAGGATTACGCTGAAAAAGTGGGTTTTCCTAAAAATGCGTTGGAATTCCAGATGTTATACGGAATTCGCAGGGATTTGCAGGATCGATTAGCTGCTGAAGGGTATCCTGTGCGCGTTTATGTACCCTATGGCACCGAATGGTATCCCTATTTCGTACGTCGCCTGGCCGAACGGCCAGCGAATTTGTGGTTCTTTATTTCGAACCTCTTCCGCGGATAGCATACATCCCGAGAATTCAAAAATCCCGACAGCGAAAATGAACTGTCGGGATTTTGTTTATGATTTACGCACTGGCGATGGAAAAAGCCCGAAAATAAGGGGTGTGATGGGTTGCGGAGCAACCCATCACACCCCTTATTTTCGGTATATTTCTCATTCGTCAATGTGCGACTTTTGCCACAATGTATTTTAAGGGATGATAATCTCGCCGAAGTCGAGTTTCTCCCCGGCTTTGGCTGTGAAAATAAGCGGGGTGTTTGTTCCCGTATCTTTCAAGATGATTTGCCCGGCAGGGTTCGAGAGGGTCAGGGCATACTCTCCTGGGATCACTTGGCTGAAAACGAAATACCCGTCTTGATTTTGATCTGCGTGGGGTGCCGATTCCTGGGAAAAGGCGATCAACGGAGGCGCATCCGTTTCATTTGCCCTGATCACCTCTGCCAGGTAGAGTCCCCCGAGATAGGGCTTACGGTCGGAAGTGACTAATCGGCCAGTAATCACCGACGTTTGATGGTCTGGCGTTGGAACAGGCGACTGAGCAGATTGTACAGCAGGCTCAAGGATATTTTCCACAACGCTGTCTTCGGGGATGGAAAAAGTTGGCTTTGCTGTTAGCCCGCCTGAGTCACCAATTGGGAGGTTACATCCCAGAAGTGAGAGTGCCAAAAAGAGAATTGGGATGCGCTGTTTCCACATAGGCAGCGTTTATTTGTTGAAACCGTTGTTCTGCGTGAAGCTGTCGCCAAGTTTGCCGGTATCGGGTGCGGCAGCAAAATTTTGAATGCCGATAACCTCAATATTGCAGGCAACTCGAACGCTGCTGTTAAATCCATCTGGAAGATGGGGGATGTTTGGAGCATAATAGGATTTTGACTCGTAGGCGCCCATTGGGAAATCATCCAGTTTGGCTTCAGGGACGCCGGTAAAATGGATCTCGCAAAATCCTTCGGTATTTGAAACGCTCGAGAAATAGAAACCCCCTGAGAAAATCCCATCAACATTGTTCATCACCTGAGGGAAGAATAGGTTCTTTGTCTCTGACCCGGCAGGAATAGCGCTGTAAGTTGAGCCTTGTCCGATGCGCTCCTCGGGAATCGGGTTGCCGTCGTTATCATCAGGGTTGCCGCGGTTATCTTCGTTGATAATGCCTACAATGCGGGCTTCGGGATTGTCGGCGGCGACGACAGCATTGCCAAAGCGATTGTTGACCGTGAGCGAGTCTACGGCATCGATTTCGCTAACGTTTGGCAAATAGAGCACTAACGAAGTGCTCGGGCTGATGGTATCAGAATTATACGTGTAGGATTCACCGGCAAAGTTAAACGTGATTGTGACGGTTGTCTCTACGTTTCCGACATTCTGGATAGTAATTCCGCTGTTGTATCCATAGAATCGGCGCACAACCCGGGGCATATAAAGTTTGGTCGCGCCAGAACTTAGCCCGTTATAACTGTGGAATTGGGCTGTTCCAGAGTCGCTGCCGCTGTTGTAGAAATTAACCACCGCTCCAATCTTGGCATCTGCCGGACTGGTGACAGTCACCTTGGCCGCGCCAATGAACTCCGAGGGGAGCCCTGGATTGGATGATTGGTAGAAGACCGTGTTGCTGTAGCTGGGGATCGTAGCTGTTTCTGTGGCTGCCGGAACATCTTCGCCGGCTTTGTTTTTGTATGTGACCTCAACGGTGACCAGGCTATCGCTGGCGTTTTGGATAGAAATATAAGAATTCCAAGTGTAATAATCTTTCATCACCTGGGGGGCGTACATAGCGGAGGCGACTTCAAGCCCATCGAGGCCGGAACTGCTGGCGATGCGGTAAGGGTTTTCGCTGGTGCCAGTCCCCGTGTTTTGGGTATTGACAGTGCAGACGACTGGTTTTAGCGAACTGACCACTACCGACCCTGAAAAATCCGTTGGAACACCCATGAGCGCGTCCGTTGTGTAGTAATTTCGGCTGCCGCCAGCAGAAATCGTGTCGTTGTAACTCACAGCGGCTGAGCCATTGCCTTCCGAATAGAAAGTGAGTGTGATCTCAGCGGCATTGCTTTGATCAAGATTCTGGCAGGAGATACTGCTGACCCAATCGCCGTCTGGTCCCTGCGCGCTTACGTTGGGGGCCACAGCGAGCATCAAGCTGATACACACAAAGAGAGGAATTATTTTTTTCATGGGAGCAGCCCTCCGGGCATGAAATGCAAACTGCTATGGGTGCGTTTCATTTTAGTTGAAGATGTCGGTGCGTATTTCGTAAGTCTTCCCAAATACGCAATACGTAATACGCAATACGGACAGCTTTTTAAACTCATTCAAGATGCAGCCCATATTATAACGTTATTAGGATGAATTGGTCACGCTCGATTGTAGTGAACGATTTTCCTGTAAAGCTTCAATGTTTCCAGGGCATCGTTTTGATTTTGATATCGTTGGGCTTGTCTGATCCCAGCCTCTCGCATCCGTGTTTGCAGATATTGACTGGAAAGAACTTCGTCGATAGCCAAGGCCAGGGACTCAGGTTCAAGCGGGTCAAGCAGCCAGGCCGCATCGCCTGTGACCTCGGAGATCGCGCCAGCCGGGTTCGCGATCAGCGGAGTCCCGCAGGCCAGCGCTTCAACGGCGGCCAGACCGAATCCTTCGTGGTGGGAGGTGATCACGGCTGCCTGTGCGCCGCTGTAGATGGCGGGCAAATCGGAGTCTGGGACGCGCCCGGTGAAGATCACCCTGCTTTGCAGCGCCAAACGTGTGACGGTTGAATAGACTGACTTCTCAGGGCTTTTCGCATAAT
Source organism: Anaerolineales bacterium (assembly GCA_016783125.1). Lineage (GTDB taxonomy): Bacteria > Chloroflexota > Anaerolineae > Anaerolineales > UBA11858 > NIOZ-UU35. The sequence continues at coordinate 11,189 of JADHXE010000066.1, read as the reverse complement.
CCTCACCAACGATGGCCAAAGCGCCTTGATAACTCTGGTTGAGATGTTTTGTATAGTGAGCGAAGGCCTCGATCAGCAGCGTGATATTATTTTTGATGTCGATTCTGCCAACGTGGAGAATGTATTTTTCTGGAAGGTTGTAACGCCTTCGGGTTTCAGCAATCAGCTTATCGGGAGCGGGTTGAAAGCGCGGATGTATTGAAGGGTAGATCACGCTGATTTTAGCAGGATCAACACCAAAGTAAGTCTGCACATCCTGCCTGGTAGTTTCAGAAATCGCAATGACCTGACTGGCGACTCTTAGGGCGTGCTTCTGAATTTTTCGCCAATACCAAACATCTACTTTTGGAAACAGTTCAGAGTAGATCAGCGTAGTCATATCGTACATGGTCACGATGGAGGGGATCGGCATTCCAAAGATAGCCAGATTTTTCACAAAATGAATCAAGTCGTAATGGCGAAGCCTGATGGGCAAAACCAGCTGAGCCCAGGCGCGCATCAGGAAACGATTTTTGGTGGGCGCAATCAACTGTTGCAGGTTTCTTGCCACAAGGCCGGGTTCTGGCGCGCTGAGGATGACCAGATAATGATTCTCTTGATCGAGCGCCAGTAGGTTATGCAGCAAGTTGAGTGTGGCTGTACGCCCGCCGCCATAATCGTGGATGCCCAGCGCTTCAATGGCGATTGCGTAGGACAGGTTGCCAACGCCGAAGGCGCGCATAGCGTGTCCTACGACGAAAATATCATTGCAGAAAATCCACTTGAATGGGGGGATGCGCGTCAGCCCGCGCATGACCGCCCGGACGAGATGGTTTGATTCATGCTGAAAATTTTGGGTGGATTCCAACCAGATTTTGGGTTGGAATTGGCTCAAAAGGAGAGCTTTTCTTAATTTTAGGGGATCCTGCTCGTTGACATGCAGATGCGCGAAACCCCAGCGTGATCCTGGTTCTTTGGGCAGGTTCTGCCCCCGGAGACGCTGCACGGCGCGAAATAGCGGATAGCCGCAGCGGTAATACCATAAATTCGGCATGGTGTGGATGATCAGCCGTCCGCCAGGTTTGAGGGCGCGCCAGGCTTCGTTCAGCGCGGCGTGGAGTGCGTCAGGGCGCAAGTGCTCGACCACATCGAGCATGAAGATCGTGTCGAAACTGTGCGCGGGAAAAGGTAATTTGCAGGCATTGGCCTGCTGAAAAGCCATATTCGGCGATGACGGTAGGCTGCGCGCCAGCCTCAGCGCCGCGGCGGCGTAATCCAGCCCCCAGACCAGCGCGCCGCTTTGGGCGCAATGCAGGGCGATTTCACCGCGCCCGCAGCCGATATCGAGTATGCTCTGGCCGGGTTGAATGTCCGCGATCTCCAGGGGCCGCGAGAGGCGTTTGGGGAGGGCTGTACCATGAGTGTCGGTGAACTCTGCATGACCGTCACACTCGGTCAAATAGTATTCCTGCGTATAGGCAGTCTGGAGCGGTTGAGCTGTGTTCGCCCTCACCCCAACCCCTCTCCCCCAGGGAGAGGGACAAAGGGTGAGGGGTTTTACCAAAATCCAATTGAAATTCGGCACCAGCGCCCTGAACAGGCGCGCCAGCCGGCGTGGAATTTTCACCCGCACGCGCTCATCCACGGCGAAACGGCTGGGGTTGTGCAGCAACTCAGGTGTGTAGTCATGGATTTCGAAGCCGCGCCAAAGTTGGCGCAATTGCCTATAGCTCAACGGGCGGACATCGTAGATGCCTCCGCGCCGCGCCAGGCGCATGTAGAGGTTGGCGAAACTGCGCGGCAGCCAGGACAGGAATGGCAAATGATAATGTTCCTCGATCACCGCCCAACGGTTCGGCCCGCTGAAGAAGACGGCCCCGCCGGGTTTCAGAACCCGGTGAATTTCCCTGATCAAAGCGGTCGGCGAATCGGCATGTTCGTACACTTGCGCGCAGATAATCACATCTAAATGATTGTTGGGGAAAGGTAACTGTTTTCCATCGGCTTGAGCAAAGATTGAAGATCCCTTTGGTGAGGAGCTCGCTGTGATGTCTATGCCAATGACGAATCGGAAATGCTCTGCCAGCGCCTTGGTAATAATCCCCTCGCGGCAGCCGATATCGAGACAAGAAATATCACTAAGATCGGCACCTAAAAAATCTCGCATGATTGCCAAAATCTTGGCTGCCTTGCGCTCGCGATTGAGCTGGGAATCATTGGGCCGCGTCATTGAAAATCTTTGTCAATTTGTTTGCCACAGCATCCCAATTATGTTCGCTGACCACAGACCCACGGGCGGCCTGGCCTAGTTTTTCGCGTTCATCAGGATATTGCAGCAGTCGTTCAATCGCCTTGCTCAGGGATTGTCCATCCCCCGGCGGCACATGCAGACCGTTGACCCCATCCTGGATTACCAGCGGAACCCCGCCAATCTGGCTGGCGATCACCGGCAGGCCGCAGGCCATCGCTTCGAGCAGAACTGTGGGCAGGCCGTCGAGATTGCCGTGCTCATCCTGAATGGATGGCAGCACAAAAATATCTCCCAGGGACAGGAAATCCGCAACTTGATCCCAGGGGATGCGGCCCGGGAAGGCAACTTGATTTTGGATACCATGTGTTCGGGCTAATTCTTCCAGAGATGCTCGAAGCGGCCCGTCGCCCCCAATGAGCAACCGGGCATTCGGGTAGTGCAGCGCTAACGCCGCAAAGGCGCGCAGCAAAACGTCAAAGCCTTTTTTGTACACAAACCTGCCCAACGCAATGATATTGATTTCATCCGCTGAGAGACCCAGAGAACGCGCCAGATCAGGGCTTTTAGGCCTGGGCTGAAAAATACCTGGGTCTGCTCCCCAGGTCAGCATGTGAGTATCCTGCGGGGCTCCGAGTTCTCCCGCTTTTTGAAGCAACTCCTTGCTGCAGGCAGTCACCGCAGACGCGCGCCGAAAAACCCAACCCGCCACAGAGCGATAGATTGGATTGCTTCGGGCGACATACATATCAGAGCCATGCAGACTGACCACGAATGGAATGCCCGTCAAGGCAGAAACCAGCGCCGCGACAGGCCCATTGGGCAGCACCCAGTTGACATGGATCATCTGGGATTTTTGTGCCCGCGTGACTTGCATTAACCTGATAAAAGCCTCAAACATAAATAGGGGTAATAGAAAATACACTAAGGGGCGTAAACGCACATCGGCTTGCAGCGACCTGGCGTGGCCCATGATATGCCATCGCAGAGGCCAGATATAGCGAAAGCGATGTACTTTCACTTTGGCGGACTCATCTTCCTGCACTTCGGCGTCGTAGGGCGCGACGACCTCCACATCATGCCCGATCTTGACAAGGTGTTCTGCAATTGATTGAACAAAAGGGGCTGTTCCATCCCCGGGGAAGCGGGGATAGGAGCTGGTCAAAATTGTAATTCGCATTTTGAGTTATGCACACTCAAATCCCCGCAAGTTGTAACTAAAGATGGCAAATAGCGCTGCGAATCCTCAAGAACGAATTGGATTCAAGTTAGCACGGAATTGGGCTGTCTTGATTTATGTACGTAAAAAAGCAGCCTCGTAGAGTCGTTCTGGCTTTTCGTGAATTTCTTTGATGTCGAGGTTTCTATTTACTTGATGGTAACTCACTGATAATGTTTGGCTAAAGCTTGAACTGGTTGTGGTAGCCAGATGAATGGGGTCTGGTACAAATAAATCATCTTCTAATAAACTATATACATAATCAATGCGAGCTTCATGTAAATCATTAACGGCCTCTTCGATGGTTTTGCCCTGTCCCATGCATCCCTCCAATTCAGGATTGAGAGCCACAAAAACAGGTTCACCATCAGTAGATTCATCCAATAAAACCTCAACTACGTATGAACGTTCGGCCAATTTTTGAGCTTTATTTCTTAGATTCAGATCCATCTCTTGCATCCTTTTGCAATTTCAAGAGTTTACCTACAAGTTTTACCGCATATTAGACATAGCCTCGCGCAAGATAATTGTGTCGAGGTAGCGTAGCTCTGAGTTCAGGATAGTCTAGGTGTTTAACTATATCATGTTTTTTTCCGTGAGTAATCGTAAATCCGAATCCAAGATACAGCTTTTCAAGATCTCTTCTTTTCCATTTCGCTTTAGATTGCTGCATCTGCTCATACAGCTTTTGAGCTTTTTTGGTCATCTAGCTTATTCCTGATCCATAGATGGCGTCTCAAGCTTGTTGGCATAAATGGATAACTCACCTTTATGGTACTTATCAACTAATACTACGAATTGGTAGGGGCCAGGCTTTGGAAAGACAATATCCTTTAACTCTAAAATCGCATTAACTTCAGGGCGTCTTCCTCTATCTCCCATTGGAATATTGGCAGGGGATGACAAGCTCATGATTTCCCCTCCGTCTGCATCCAAAAGTTTGACAACTAAATCTCGAGTTTGTCCGTATTCGCCAAGTTCAGCACCCAGTTTGATTACCAGATGCATAGATGGATGTCTTGCTGGGAAATTGTAAGCGTTTATCTCTCTGAATATTCCCATAACATTAAGTTTTCCGTCGCCGGTTACATTTGCATAATCAGCAGCCAAAAGCAAAAGTAGTTTCATAGTATTATCACTCCGTTAGATATTATTATAATATACAGCTATACTGCTATTATCAATAATGACATCATGGCGTTATTTTGGTTTTTATGGATTAGTATTATCTGTTGCATCTGGTGTTGTTATCACTTCTCCCTCCCTCTTGATCAAAGGAAGAAAGATATTGAGCGGCTCATCAGTGAATATCTCGTTTTGGGAGGTGTAATTCTCGCGGAAATCGCTGCACACATCGCCTGGCTCGTCGCAATACTTCTGGTCGTTGCACCAGGAATTGATCACCCGCGGCCGGCCGCCGTTGATATCCACATCGTCGAAGGTGATATCGATGGCCCTCCCCCAATAATAGTTGTCCCCGTATAAAGGCACCTGCACCTGGAAGTGGAGATGGGAACCCCAGCTTTGACCCGTGTTATCGACGATACCAATAAACTGGCCTTGTCCAATAAACTTGCCCTTTTCTTTGAGATCGTCAGGGATGCTGTCTTGTTTGAGATGTAGATAAAGCTGATAGGTTATGGGATCGGTGGTTTCGTCTCTGAGCACAACGTAATTGCCCACCGCCTGCCAATCGGAGCAGGTGTATTCGTTGCAGGTAGGCACGCTATCCTTCCACAACCACATGCGCGCCGACTTGGTGGCATGGATATCCCATAAGATACCGCGGGTGGAGAAGTCGAAAGAAAAGTGCGCGTTGCCACTGGGGATATACTGATCGTGGCAGGTGCTCTGGGTCAGTCGGCGGGTGACGCCAGCCTCCCAGGGCAGCTTGTAGCCGCTCAGCGCTTCTGCGGGGATATTCACAACCTGGATGCTGGATTGCCTCTCCCAGTTCTTTTTATGGTCAGGGGAGAGGATCTCGTCGGGGATTTGCGCTAAGGTGTCGATCCAGCCCTCGGTGGTGGGCAGCCAGACCTGCCAGTTGTCGCCGACTTTTTGGAGCAGCACCAGGCCAGGCTCGATGGGCACCGGCTCATTGGTATCGGGATCGATGGGGATCAGCCAGCCCACGGCCCAGCTGCCGTCGCTGGAGATATTGATATTTTCGATGTTGGTTTTGGCGGTGATGAAGGCCAGCACGGTTTCGCGCTCGATGTCCATGATTTCTTGGATGGCATCTTCGACGATGGCGATGTCTTCTGGCGAGTCGGGTGGAGGGCCAGGTTTGGGCGTGGGCATACTCTCCCGCCCAGCAGACCGCGTGCAGGATACGAGAACGATGATGAGTAGTAGGGGCAGGAAACGTTTCGTGGTGTTTTCTCCTATTGCTCCTCTAACTCTATTTGTGTCTCCATTGACAAATTGCCATCTTCATCCTGACTGAGTTTCAGGGGAATGTCTCGCTGTTCGCCAGGCTCAAGCTGACTTTTGAATTCTACCCGATCAGTGACCAGGCCGTCATTCAATGTTTGGATGAGGAACTGAAAGGGCGTTGACTCTCCACTCAGATTACTGATCTCGACCAGGTATTCCTCGCCATTCGCCAGGGGCGAGAACACACTCAAACTCTGCTCCCAGCCCAAATCGAAGAAAGTCCCGCCCGGGATGAGACGCTCCCCCTCGGAGAGTGGATTCCTTTCCGGGTCCAGCAGGCGCAGGGATACCTGCGCCGATCCCACCAAAACTTGCAGGAACTGTCTCCCAGGCATGTTTGGGATGACTACTTCGTAAGAGCCAGCCCAACGCGCGTGGCCGCGCACCGTCTGCTCGTGAAACGATTCCCAGGGTAATTCGGCCGCCCGTCCGCTGGGGTTGCTGTCGATCACCCCGGTGGCGTCATACATCGCCTGAGGCCGATTCTCGAAAGTCACCTCAGAGAGGATGCTGACATGATCGATATCACCGTCCTCGCTCCAATCGAAGAAGACGATATCGCCGGGCTGATAGGGCGCAGCGTGGGGCAGCATCTGACCGGTGTAGGCAAAGTAGCGCCACATATCGTTGGCGTTGCGGGCGTCGCGCCAACGGTAGACGTGTTCGGGATGCGCCCGGTAATCCTGCTCCAGGGCGAATTGGATATTGTAATCCACGCCCCAGGTGTAGGCGTCCAGGATCAAATCTGTGCAGTAGCCCGCCGCATAGCCATGATAAGGCCCCTCTTCGCCGCGGTCAAAATTGTAGGGCATGCCCAAATCCTTCTGGGCTTCGAGGAGCACTTCTTCATGGTAGGCTTGAAAATGGAGGCCCTTGAGGTCTGCTTCTGCTTGCGCATCAATTGAGATGGATTCTGGCTCAAAGGTGTAGCCTTCCTTGGTGGGGAGCAAGGAGCTACGTTCGGGCGGAGTGCCACTAAGGTAGAAATACCCGTTTCCATCGGTTCTGGTTGACTCTCCGCTCTGGGTGGTGATGGTGACCAGCGCCAGCGGGTGCCCGATGGCATCCGTCACCCGGCCTGAAAGAACGTAACCAGGCTCGGAGCGAGCATTGATATCCTGGAAGAAAATCTGGGCTGTGCCCTCGACGGTTTGGGTGTAGACGACGCTGTCCCCGCTCTCAGTGGTTGCAATAGCTCCTGCGATAGCGCCGGACGTGATGGTTTGAGTTTGGTCTGCGCCCAAAGCGAATCGCTGAAGTTCTGCTGCGCCATTCTTGCTGGGGATTGTAGCCGTTAGATAACTTCCATCGCTGGAGAGGGCGATTTTTGGCGGCGCGGCCAGGGCACTCTCGGTGGCCGGGAAACTGGTCAGGATTTGGGTTTGATAGGTACCCCGGTCGAAGATCAATATCTCGAAGAGTTCCCCGCCGACCAAGTTCAGAGCGGCGACAACGTTGGCTGACCTCGAAGTTGTTATCTGATAGATGATTCGTTCGCGGCCATCTATCGGCAGGTTGATATATTCGATCTGTGCCAGGACGCGGTTGTAAAGATATAGCCTTGGCTCATCGGAAACGGCGATAGCCAGACTGCTGGCCTGGGAACTGAAGATCACCGTGCGGCCGTCGGGTGTGAGTAAAACTTGCTCGCCGGAGGGCGCATTGACCTCCTGGCCACGGCTGCTGACTGAGGCTCTGAAGGTGTGGCCGGTCAGCCGGTCGCGGATAAACACATCTGCGACGCCGTTGGTGTCGTTGTGCACCAGGTTGCTCGCTTCAGATTGGAAAGCGATATAGCGGCCATTGGCGGAGATGCTGGCGGTCGTCGAATCGCCATCCCCGCGCTCGCCGCGGTCGTTGACCGAGATGCGCTCGGTGATCCCCGTCAGCCGGTCGTGAGTGTAGATGTCGGTTTGGGCGAGATCGTCTCCGGGAACTAGATTCGTTGCCTGGGATTGAAAGGCCACAACCCGCCCATCCGCGGAGATCATGGGGAGTTCTGCCGGGGCATCGGCCTGCTCTCCAGTGGAGGAAATCGAGATGCGGGATGTCTCGCTGGACAGCCGGTCGCGGACGAAGACGTCAGCCGCGCCGTTGGTGTCATTGGGGATGAGATTATCGGCCGCGGAGAGAAAGGCCACGAAGCGCCCATTCTTGGAGATCGATGGGGCCGCCGACCAACTGTTCCCCAGGGCGCGCTGGTTGGAGATTGAGATGATTTCGGGTTCGGGAGGTATCTGGGCCGCTGTGGTGGGGATGTTTACCGCGAAGACGCAAAGGGCGCAGAGAATTAGTATTATCTTGTTCCACCGCTTAGCCCATCCCCATTTCTCGTTCCACCGCAGAGCGGTGGAACGTTGGGGTGTCACGCTCCGCGTGGTAACCAAGCTTTTCCCCTTAGTGCTTTCGCCGTAGGCGCGCATGACGTTCGTGTCCTTAGTAGTTAAATATTCAACCATCTCGCGGCTTCTTGGGGTAGGTCTTGCAGCGGCCCAACCTGCTGAGTACACTGCGGCAGGGAATCCAGGAACATGCGCCCGTAGCTCTTCGTAAGCACTCTGCGGTCCAGGATCACCGCCATGCCGCGATCAGACTCGGTGCGGATCAGTCGGCCAAATCCCTGGCGGAATTCCAGGATGGCCTCAGGGACGGTGTACTGGTAGAAGGGCACCTCGAAGGTTTCGGAGCGCGAGGCCACAATGGGGTCTGAAGGCACCGCGAAAGGCAGCTTGACGATCACCAATACGGACAGGTCATCGCCGGGGATGTCGACTCCCTCCCAAAAGGCGCGCGTCCCCAACAAAACGGCGCGTTCCGCATCTCGGAAACTTTCCAGCAAAGAGTGTGCCGAAGCGCCTTCTCCTTGCTCGAAGATGATGATGCCCTCGTCAGCCAGGGCTGGGGCGATGGCCTGGGAGGTGCGCTGAAGTTGGGCGTAGGATGTGAACAACACCAGCGTCCGCCCGCCCGTCGTTTTGCACAGGTGGATCAAACTGCTCTCGACGGCGCGTTGGTGGCCGTGGCGGTCGCTAGGCTCGGGGATATTGTTGGGAATGTAGAGCAGAGTGGCGTTTTCGTAGTCGAATGGGGAGCCCAGGGCCAGCTCGTCAGCATCCTCGGCGTACAGGCGGCCGCGCAGATAATCGAACTCCCCGGCGGTCGTCAAGGTGGCCGAAGTCAGAATGATAGAAATCTTTTCGTGCCAGAGGTGTTTCTGTACTAACGGGCCGATATGTAGAGGTGCGGCCTGGAGGGTGATCCCGCGTCCGCTGGAGCGGATCTCAGCCCAATAGATGCCATCTGGTTGCGGGTCGAAAACCAGCGCCTCAAGACTTTCGATCATCTCCTTGAGCCGTTTGTAGATATTGGTGACATCGTGATATGTCTCTTCGAGCAAATCAATATCCCCGAAGCCCGCCTCGGAGAGGTCAACCATGGCTTGAGCGATTTTCTCGAGTTTGCCAAGCAGGGCGACGGCTGATTTGTGGGCATCCTCCCAGGAAACTTCCACTTCGAGCCAGGCTGGCTGCACGCGGGTTCCCGACAAAATGCGAACTTGTTGAGCGTAAGGTCCGACCGGCTGTCCCTCGCGCTGCTCGAAGAGGAAATGGTCGATGGTTTCGAAGAAGCCCCGCACGAGACTCTCCAATTGGAAGGCGTGGTCGCTGGCCCGTTCCACCAGTTGATTGAAGGCGGCATACTCGCTGGGGGTAACGCTGTCATGCAGCAAGGACAAGAGCCTGCCTAAAATACCGGAGAGCTGGCTGGAGCCGGAGCGGTAGCTGCCCACCTCCCTGAGCAGGCGAATGAAATCCATTTGGGTGGCGCGGAAGCTGAGCGCGTTAGTGCTGGCGCTTTCCAGGTGATGGCCCTCGTCGATGATCAGGTAATCGTATTCAGGGAGCACCCGGTTGCCGGTGGCTACATCAGCCAGCAGCAGGGCGTGGTTGACAATGATCAGATGGGCGCTCTGGGCGGCCTGCCGGGCACGGTAGAAGGGGCAGGCGCCGCCAGTGTGTTTGAGACAATTATCGGTTGTGCAGCCATCATCCGATGCTGAAATGCGAGCCCAGGCGGCGCGTTCAAGAGGGCCGTTCAAGTTGATGTCAACGCGGTCGCCGCTGCCTCCCTGGTGCAGCCAGACTAAGATTTTGGCCAGCACGCGCATCTCTTCTGGGGTTTCTGGTCCGCGTTTACGTAGATTCTCCATGCGCCTGGGGCACAAGTAGTTGCTGCGCCCTTTGAGCACCGTGGCGAACAAATCGATGTTCAAAGCCTCTTGAAGATCAGGGACATCTTTGTTGATCAGCTGATCCTGCAGGTTGATCGTATTTGTAGAGATGACCACTCGTAAATCATTCTGCATAGCCCAGAGGGCCGCCGGGATGAGATAGGCATATGATTTGCCTACCCCGGTACCCGCTTCGACCATCAGGTGTTGACCTTCTGAAAGCGCGCGGGTGACAGAGCGCAGCATTTCGACTTGTTCGGGGCGCTGCTCGAACTGGTCGAAAAATTGGGAGAACTCCCCGCCATACTCCAGGATGGAGGCCACTTCTTCAACATCTAAGGGAGTGGGGTGCTCGACAGGCGTCAGAGGCGGGAAGTCTTTGGGGTGTCCGTCTTTCAAGAGGGGCTTGAAGAAGCCTCCCCGGGTTTTACGAGCTGGTACGACCTCTCGGGATCGGGCGCGTTGGGCCTCGAAGAATACTCCATAGCCAAGCCAGTTTTCTACATCGTTGCCCAGGCGCACGATTTCAGCCAGTATCTCGATGGGCAGGGTGAGCGCAGCATCGTATAACCTTGTGAAAACCTTTTGGGTTACGCGGGCGTCATCCATCGCCCGGTGCGTAGCTGGGAGCGGGATACCCAAAGCCTGCCCTAGCGCGCCGAGCGAATAACGCCCGGCGTTGGGCATCAGCACAGCAGCCATTTCATACGTGTCTAAGGGTTCGTTATCCCTCAGGATGCCGTATTTTTTGAGGAAGGATAGATCGAAGCGCACATTGTGGCCCAAGACAGGGGCATCCCCAACGAAGTATGCCAGATCATCCAGCACCTCGTGGATGTTGGGGGCATTCCGCACCATGGCATCGGTAATGCCGGTCAATCTGGTGATGTGGGAGGGGATACGCTGGCCGGGGTTGATCAGGCTGTGCCATTCATCTTCAACTCGGTTCCCCTTGAAGCGCACCGCGCCGATCTCGGTGATGCTGTCGGATTCGGGGTTTAGGCCGGTCGTTTCGATATCTAAGGCGACAATGGTGTTGGTCATGTCAGAATTATACCGGAAAACAGATGCGGGGT
>JADHXE010000065.1 GCA_016783125.1 Anaerolineales bacterium | reverse complement strand
AACGGGTCGACCATTTGGTTATCTTTGGTGAGGCTTCAGAAATTGTATCCCGCGCCATGGATGCGGTTACGCCTGCTGAGCGCTCGTATACACAGGATGTTTGCCAAAATTTACAGGAAGCAGTAGGAGCAGCGGCACAGGTTGTTGAACCCGGTGACGTAGTCTTACTTGCGCCTGGTGGAACGAGTTTTGATGAGTTCAAGGATTTTGCTGAACGAGGAGAATACTTTCGAAAATGGGTCAACGAACTAACGTAGCCGCTCGGCATCAAGTAAAACGATCGGGGAAAACCTGGCCCTCTCCCCGACTGAATATCGATGTGCCTCTGATCTTGGTGATGCTCACTTTGGTTGGCTTTGGCCTGTTAATGATGCATTCTGCCAGTTGGAGTGCTTCGTTGCAGTTATCTCAAGCTGATACCGGAGTCAGTTCGCCCACTTATCTCTTTTACAAGCAGTTACGTTGGTTAGGGGTGGGTTTCTTAGCTTTGATTGTCCTGACCTGGCTGGATTATCACTACTGGCACTATCTTTCGATTGGCGTGATGGCTGTCACTTTGATCGCCTTGGTCACTGTACTCTTCATTGGCGAAACCGTTGATGAGGTCACCCGCAGTTTTTATGAGGGATCGATTCAGCCATCCGAGCTGGCAAAATTTGTGATTGTTATTTATCTGGCTGTTTGGTTATATGCCAAGCGAGACCAGTTAGCAGATGTGGGCTATGGATTGTTCCCCCTGGCAGCCATCGTTGGGATCACCAGCGGTTTGATCATGCGTCAGCCTGACATAAGCGCCGCAGGGATGGTAATGATCTTAGGCGGTTTGATGTATTACCTGGCTGGCAGTGATGCCAAACAGACAGCATTTTTGTTCCTGATTGCAGGTTTTGCGGGTTTCCTGGTTTTTCGCTTCAACCCGACTGATAACGAACGTGTGTCATATTTTAAAAATGGATGGAATGACATTCTGGCGTCATCGGATCATGTAAAGCACTCACTGGTGGCATTTGTGCGCGGCGAATGGTTCGGCGCGGGCATTGGCCATGGCACTACCAAACTAACCACTTTGCCGTTTCCTCATACGGACAGCGTTTTTGCGGTTGTCGGTGAGGAGACTGGAGTGCTGGGAGCTTCGTTTTTGGTCATCCTTTATGCCGTGTTATTATGGCGCGGCCTGGTCATCGCCAATCGTGCTCCAGACGGCCTGGGGGCACTTCTGGCGGCAGGTTTGACATTGTGGATCACCCTGGAAGCTTTCATGAATATGGCTTCTCTGCTTGGCCTGATGCCCTTTGCTGGCAACACCCTGCCATTTTTCAGCATTGGTGGATCCAACCTGGCAACGACGATGGCAGCACTAGGTATTGTGTTGAATGTATCGCGTTTATCGGAACATAAACAGGTAGAAGAATCACGGAGGACTTTCGGTGCGATTGTTGATCTGCGCGGGCGGTACCGGCGGCGGCGTGTATCCCGCGCTCGCCGTAATAGAAACGTTCAACGTTGAACGTTCAACGTTGAACGTTCTGTGGATCGGTGGTGAAGGTGGCATGGAGGCTGACTTGGTAGCTCAAGCAGGTGTGCTGTTCGAGACCATTCCCGCGGCTGGTGTGCACGGTGTAGGATTACGAACCTTACCTGGTAATCTGTTGCGGTTGGGGCGCGGTTTCTTTGCGGCCCGAAAGGTGCTGCGCCGATTTCGTCCCGATGTGATGTTCTTTACTGGAGGTTATGTAGCGATGCCCATGGCTTTGGCTGGATTGCGAATCCCTTCGGTACTCTATGTTCCTGATATCGAACCGGGACTGGCCTTGAAGACTTTGGCTCGGTTTGCGGATCGGATTGCCGTAACAGCAGATGATTCGCGTAGATTTTTTCCCCGGCATCGCGGCGTCATCGTCACAGGATATCCCACTCGCCAAGGCCTGCTTTCCTGGGATCGACGGCAAGCTCAAGAAGCTTTGAATTTGCATGCCGATTTGCCAACATTATTGGTATTTGGCGGCAGCAAGGGCGCCCGCTCGATCAATCGGGCTTTATTCCCGGCTCTATCTGAATTGCTGGCTGAAATGCAGATCGTTCATATCACTGGAGAGTTGAACTGGCCAGAAGTCGAGCAAGTTCACCAGGAGTTGGCTTCGGAACAGATAGAACGCTATCACCCTTATCCGTACTTGCACGCTGAGATGGGCGCGGCATTCAAGGCTGCTGACCTGGTTCTATCACGGGCGGGCGCATCCAGCTTGGGCGAATTTCCTCTCCTTGGGCTGCCTTCAATTTTAGTGCCCTATCCCTACGCCTGGCGCTATCAGAAGGTCAATGCCGAATACCTGGCCCGGCACGGAGCCGCAATCATGGTGCAAGATGCTGAATTGCCAGAGAAGATCGTTCAGCTAGTGCGCGATTTGATGCAAGATAAAAAACGCCGCGCTAAGATGCGCGCAGCCATGCAGACGTTGAACAAACCAGATGCAGCAGCGTCCATTGGTCGTGTATTGGTAGGTTTAGCTGAAGCTAATGCAGTTTGAGGAAGTGAATGATGATTAGTCTTGCGGTTGTATTTTTTATTTTCGTCTTTTTCTTTGCACTTGTAGGAGCATTGCGAGGCTGGGCTACAGAGATGCTGGTCACGTTTAGTGTAATTCTCACACTATTCCTGGTGATTATTACGCAAGATTATATCGAGGTTCTGATCGTGCCCTTTAAAACCTTAGATGTAAACAACGGTTTTGTCGAACAGGATGCAGCTGAGGATATCATCATCTTGGAACCAGAAGAGGTTCAACCATTCAGCAGTATTGACTCCGCTAATCAGGTCATCTATCGACGACAATTTTGGTATCGAACCGGGATGCTTATTTTGCTGGTTTTCTTTGGCTATCAGACACCTAGAATTGCGAGGTTAGGAGGCTCCGTTCGCAGGGAGAAACTTCAGGATACCCTTCTGGGGTTTGTTGTCGGTGCGTTCAATGGCTATTTGATCATTGGAACTATCTGGTCGTATATGCACTCGGCGCATTATCCATTTGAACCCTATATTATTGCGCCTAATGCCAGTGACCCCTTACTGGATATGGCGACAACGTTGATCAATATTCTCCCGCCAGTTTGGTTGGGAACTTCTCCCGGAATATTTATTGCAGTCGGTCTGGCATTCTTGTTCGTTCTGGTGGTGTTTATCTGATGGGACACGTACACTTTATTGGAATTGGTGGAACTGGTCTTTCGGCCATCGCTCGCGTGCTGCTGGAGAGCGGCTACACGGTCAGCGGCTCGGACCAGGAGTACTCTCCCCTGGCGCAGGCTGTCGAGGCTGCCGGGGCTGAAGTGTATGTGGGCCACCAGGCTTCGAATGTGAACGGCGCCGATTTGGTCATCCGTTCCTCGGCGGTGTCGGATGATAACCCTGAAGTTCAGGCTGCCCTCGATGCGGGCATTCCCGTGCTCAAGCGGGCCGATTATCTGGGCAGTTTAATGGAAGGGCGCCAAGGTGTCGCTGTAGCCGGCTCCCATGGCAAGACCACCACCACCGCGATGCTGGCCTGGGTGCTTACCGCCCTCGGCCAGGATCCCACTTTCATCGTCGGCGGTGTGGTCACTAATTTGGAGACCAATGCCCGCTCTGGCAAGGGTGATGTTTTTGTGATCGAAGCTGACGAGTACGATTATATGTTCTTGGGATTGAAGCCCCAAATCGCGGTGATCACCAATGTGGAGCACGATCACCCCGATATATTCCCCACCCCCGAAATGTTCCGGCAGGCCTTCCTGGATTTTGTGAGGGTTCTGCCTCCCGAGGGGATTCTTTTGGCTTGTGGCGATGATCCCGGAGCCTGCGACATTATGGTTGATGCAGCCGATGCAGGTTACCGAGTGTTGAGCTATGGCGCCCAATCAACTGACTATGATTACTACGCCGAAAATATTAGCCTAAACGTCCACGGCGGTTTTGACTTCGATGCCAGCCGCGCCGGTGAATTTATTACTCAAGTTTCACTGCAGGTGCCGGGTGATCACAATGTGCAAAACGCTTTGGCCACACTGGCAGTGATTGACCAGCTTGGATTGCCAGTAAAGGATGCCGCTCTAGCGTTACGAGAATTCCTCGGGGCTGGACGCCGTTTTCAAATCCTCGGAGAAGCCGCTGGTGTGACCCTGATTGATGATTACGCCCATCACCCCACAGAAATTCGAGCAACACTGGCTGCTGCCCGAGCTCGCTATGCAGACCGCAGGGTCTGGGCGGTCTGGCAGCCGCATACATATACGCGTACCAAAACCCTTTTCGATGAGTTCGTTACTGCTTTCGATGATGCTGATTGTGTACTGGTAACCGAAGTTTATCGCTCCCGCGAAGCCTTCGATCCCGATTTTTCGGCTGACGAGGTTGTGCAGGCCATGGATCATCCCAATACCCATTTTACAGGTTCCTTAGCTGATACAACCACCTATTTATTGAATAATCTGCGCCCTGGTGATGTAATGCTTGTGCTCTCCGCCGGTGATGCCACACAGATCAGCCAGGATGTGTTGACATCATTCGAAAACAAGGAACTCGAAAAATAGGGGTGGATGGGGGGTAGAACCCCCCATCCACCCCTATTTTTCGGTATTTTCTCAGTGAGGATGACCCTATGACCAAGGCCAAACGTACTTTTGAAGCCGATACCGTGACATTGTCAGCATTGCGCCTGGAAAACGCATCCCAGCGAACTCACAAGCCGTCCCGCAAGAGCCGCAAACGCAAAAAACAGATGAACGCGTTTATTACTGATGAATTGATATCCAAGATCATTGAGCGCATAAAAGCACTATAGCTGCATACCATGATCCCTACCACCACCTTACCACTCGATAGGCTGCGTTCCGTTTTTGGCGGAAATATGCAAACGGAAGTGTCCTTGGCGCGCTACACAGCCGCACGAGTGGGTGGTACTGCTGATGTGCTGGTAGTTGTGAACTCAGTGGATGAATTAGCCCAAACTGCGAGGGAACTACGGACGTTAGAAGTACCCTTCCTCATTCTGGGCGGGGGGTCGAATATGCTGGTCAGCGACACTGGCGTGCGGGAAGTAGTAATTCTTAACCGGGCGCGCGAGATTAGCTTCGATGATGAGAGTACGCCTCCCACAGTCTGGGCTGGATCGGGGGCCAATTTCGGCAATGTGGCCCGGCGTGCTGCGTCACGTGGTTTGTCAGGGTTGGAATGGGCGGCGGGGATTCCCGGCACAGTCGGCGGGGCTGTCTTTGGCAACGCTGGCGCGCACGGTGATGATGTGGCTGGCTGTCTGAGAATGGCAGAAATCTTGCATCAAGACGGGTGCAAAGAACAATGGTCTGCTGAAGAGATGGGTTATGCTTATCGCTCCAGCCGCTTGAAGCGCGAAAAAATGGCCGCCACGGTTTTGTCGGCAAGTTTTGCTTTGGAGTACAGCACTCCCGAAGAAGTTCAAAGGCAAATGGATGAATTTGCTGCTTTCCGTCATCGCACGCAGCCCCCAGGGGCCAGCATGGGATCGATGTTCAAAAATCCCCCTGAAGATTATGCTGGGCGTTTGATCGAAGAAGCCGGCCTCAAGGGCACTCGAGTCGGCGATGCTGAGATCAGCCAGTTACATGCCAATTTTTTCATCAATCACGGTGAAGCCACAGCGGAAGATATTTTCAGCCTGATTGAAATGGCCCGCCAAACCGTGGCCGAGAAATTTGACGTTGCGCTGGAACTTGAAATTGAGTTGATTGGGGATTGGAAGTTGGATGTTGGAAATTAGAAGTTGGAAGTTAGAGGTTGGATTGTAGATGGTTATGGATAAAAAGTTGAAAGTAGGTCTGATTTTTGGTGGTCGTTCCGGGGAGCATGAAGTCTCCTTGATGTCAGCGCGTTCGGTTCTAGGAGCGCTTGATCCTGGTAAATACCAGGTCACAGAGATCGGCATCACCCACGATGGGGCCTGGCTGGTTGGGAAGGATGTGCTGGATTGCTTTGAGGCTGGAAAGATCGATCAGCTAACCCCGGTGACCATGCTGCCCGATCCCACTCGCAGTGGAATTTATACTGTCCGTGTAGGTGAAAAAGGCGAAACTATCCAACATTTGCAGGATTTCGATGTACTCTACCCGGTTTTGCATGGCACTTTTGGCGAAGACGGCACCATACAAGGCATGTTCGAAATGGCCAATGTGGCCTATGTCGGCGCGGGTGTCTTAGGTTCCTCTGTCGGTATGGATAAAGGTGTCTT
This sequence comes from Anaerolineales bacterium, assembly GCA_016783125.1. Lineage (GTDB taxonomy): Bacteria > Chloroflexota > Anaerolineae > Anaerolineales > UBA11858 > NIOZ-UU35. Next base: position 12,774 of record JADHXE010000065.1, on the reverse strand, counting down.
CAAAGCGGTTATGCAAGCCAATGCCATTCCTGTTGTCGATGGCATTCTTGTACTGCGAAGTGAATTCGAGACTGAAATGGATCGGGTGCTCGATAGCGTCGAAGCGATGTCAGCTTATCCTGTTTTCGTCAAGCCCGCTAATATGGGTTCTTCCGTGGGAATTAGCAAATGCCATAACCGCTCGGATTTACTCGAAGGGCTTATGGAAGCGGCGCGCTTTGATCGGCGTGTTCTGGTTGAAAAAGGGGTCAATGCGCGAGAGATAGAAATCAGCGTCTTGGGCAATGATAACCCTCAGGCCTCCATTCCTGGCGAGATCCGTCCGGCGGCTGAATTTTATTCTTATAATGCCAAATATCACGATGACCGCTCGGAGGCTTTCATCCCCGCAGATATCCCCGCTGAGATCGCTGAAGAAATGCGCGCAGTTGCCGTGCGAGCTTATCAGGCTATTGATTGCGCCGGGATGGCCCGCGTTGATTTTTTGTTGGATAAGGACAGTGGCGAGTTTTTCCTAAATGAGATAAACACCCTTCCCGGATGCACCCAGATCAGTATGTTCCCCAAGCTCTGGGATGCCAGTGGAATGCCGTATCCAGAATTGGTTGACCGCCTGATAGCGTTAGCCCTGGAACGGCGTGCTGAGCGCGACCATACCGAATGGCGTTATGAACGAGGCGCTAGAAAATGATCGGCAGCTTATGGAAAGCTGCCCTACGTAGGTTGGGTTCGCTTTGCGTACCCAACATAATGAGTAAAAAATGAGGCGAAGTAAGCAATCCCAATCCCGGTCTGATAGGATCAGGAAAAAACGTCAAGGCGACAGCAAGTATTCTGCTCCCAAGCGACGCCGCAAGCAGAAGGGATCTGCCCGCGAGACCCCCCCGGTGATGGTGCGCGGAACGAGAACAACCAGTGCAGCAAAGCGGGCAAAAAAGAAGAGCAAACGCGCCAAACGCCGCTTTGACATCGCTCTGCCGACCCCTGGTGTGGAAGTGCGCATGCCTTCTATCCCCTCCGTACGGGTCGATTGGCGGTTGCTCTCACTTTTGTTGGTATTACTGCTGTCAGCGGTGTTGTATTATGTGTTCAATTCGCCAACATACCGGGTATATGATGTGCAGGTTGATGGCCTGGCACGGCTTTCTAATGATACAATCAGCCGCTCTTTGCTCGTTTACAACAAGCCCATCTTCATGATCAAGCCGGAAGCGTTAGAGGATCAAATTATCAATACTTATCCTGGCGTGGTATCAACATCTGTGCGGGTTGGATTTCCTGCTAGAGTCGAGGTGCTGATCGAAGAGCGAGAGCCTGTGGTGGCCTGGGAGCAGGATTCTGATATCCAATGGGTGGATGCCCAGGGGATGGCTTTCCCCAAGCGCGGGGATGCAGAAAACCTGGTTCGGGTTGTGGCATCAGCTTCACCCCCCGCGCCGTTCGTCCTGGAAGATGAATCCACAGAGGCAAGAGAAAATTCGCTGAAGGTGTTCATGTCCGCCGAGATGGTCGAGGCAATCGTCGCTTTGAATGGGAATGCCCCAGAGGGTGTCCCGATTGTGTTCGACGATTCGCATGGCTTTGGATGGCGTGATCCCAGTGGATGGGACGTTTACTTCGGATCGCCTACGGCGGACACCAACATGGTGATGAAATTATCCATTTATGAGGCTGTGGTTCAACGTCTGAGAGCGGACGGAATACAACCAGCCATGATTAGTGTGGAGTATCTGCATGCGCCATATTATCGCATGGAGAATTGATGATTATGGATGCGCCGATTATTGTTGGAGTTGATGTAGGCACTACCAAGGTATGCACTTTGGTCGCTCGTATGGAGAATGACCAGCAGTTGCGCATTTTAGGCGTGGGTATCGAGCCTGCCAAAGGAATGCGTAAAGGAACTGTGGTCGATATGAACGCGGCGGGACAGGCAATTGCCCATTCGATTGAAAAGGCTGAACGGACTTCGGGCTTAGAGATCGAATCTGCTTTGGTGAGTATGGCCGGGTCGCACGTCTCTTCTGAAAATAGCCGCGGGGTGGTGGGAGTCTCTGGGCGTACGATTGGCGATGAAGATGTTATCCGGGCAGTGGAAGCAGCTCAAGCGGTGACGATCCCTCACAACCGCGAGATGATCCACGTGATCCAACGAGGATTCGTTGTTGATGGACAGGCTGGCATTCGTAATCCGGTAGGCATGCATGGATACCGTCTGGAGGTAGAAACCCACGTGATCACCGCTTCGGCGGCCACCGTGGAGAACCTCCGGCAGGCGGTTGCGGCGGCGGGTGTGCGGGCCAGTCAGTTTGTGCTCAATCCCTTGGCATCAGCAGAAGTAGTGCTCTCTGAGACTGAGCGGGAGATGGGTGTGGTGGTCTGTGATATTGGCGGCGGCACTACAGATATGGCCATTTATATCGAAGGCGATGTGTGGCATACCATGGTGCTGGGTATCGGCGGCAACCATATTAGTTCAGATATCGCGCATGGATTACACCTGCCCGTAAACCATGCCGAAGGGATCAAGTTGCAGCACGGCTTCGCGCTTGAATCTCAGATTGATGCCAAGGAGGCTTTCTACATTCATCCCTTTGGCGAAGAGAACCCGGTGACAATCAACCGCCAGGAGTTGGCTCATATCATCGAGGCCCGTGTCGAAGAGATCTTCAGCCTGGTGATGCAAGAGATCAAACGCTCTGGATATGATGGCCTGTTACCCGCCGGTATGGTTTTGACCGGAGGAGTCAGCGCTTTGCCTGGTATCCGCCAATTGGCTAAAAAAGTACTGGGAATGCCGGTGCAGGTGGCCCAGCCGGATGGATTGATCGGTATGGTGGATCAGCTGCATTCTCCAGCATATGCCACCAGCGTGGGTTTGCTGCGTTGGGCTGTATTGATGAGTGAGTTCGTTAATTCCTTCGATCTTCGCCGCGCCCGCCCAGTGCGGATAAATAGCGATGTTGATTGGAAGAAAATGAAAGGTTGGCTGCGGAGATTATTGCCGTAAAAGTTTATTTTAAGGTAAATAATAACTATTCAGGCTAAGAGAGAGATACCCCGAAAAAAGGGTGTGCGTGGGGGTGCACACCCCCACGCACACCCTTTTTTCGGGAACTTTCTCTCGATGGCTGACAAGTTACGGTAGGGTTACGGTAAATATAGTACCGGGTTTTATAGACATTTGGTAAAATGGAAGAATCCTTGTGAAAATATCCTTTTGCACAGAGAAACGATCGGAATTGAACACAGAGGATGCTTTCTGAGGATGAATCGAGGAGGATTCGAAAATGCATACAATGAATCAACCAGAGTCATTTGCACGCATTAAAGTAGTTGGTGTAGGCGGTGGAGGCTGCAACGCCGTCGATCGAATGATCGAAGAAGGCTTGCAAGGCGTCGAATTCATCGCTATTAATACGGATGCACAGGCGTTGGCGCTCTCACGCGCCACGACCCGCGTTCGGATCGGTGACAAGCTGACGCGCGGCCTGGGATCAGGAGGCGATCCTGATGTCGGGCGTAAAGCCGCGGAGGAGTCAGCCGAAGAGCTTTACAATGTGCTCAAAGGCTCGGATATGGTCTTTATCACCGCCGGGATTGGCGGCGGCACGGGCACAGGCGCTTCTTCGGTGATCTCGCAGATTGCTCGCGAGATCGGTGCACTGACCATCGGTGTGGTCACTCGCCCCTTCACTTTCGAAGGCGCCCGCCGCATCAAGACGGCTGAGGCTGGCATCACCGGCCTCAAGGAACATGCTGATACTTTGATCGTGATCCCCAATGACCGCCTGCTGCAAATCGTCGATAAGCGTTCTTCCTTGCAGGACGCCTTCAAGGTAGCTGATGACGTTCTGCGCCAGGGCATCCAGGGTATCTCAGAATTGATCACCATTCCTGGTTTGATCAACCTTGACTTCGCTGACGTACGTACGATCATGTCCGAGGGCGGGGCCGCTTTGATGGCTGTGGGTACGGCCACGGGTGATGAACGCGCTCGCGATGCCGCTGAGCAGGCTATCTCCAGCCAACTGCTCGATATTACGATTGACGGGGCGCGCGGTATTCTCTTCAACGTGACCGGCGGCCCGGGGCTGACGCTCTTCGAAGTCAACCAGGCCGCTGCCATTATCAAGGAGACCGCCCATCCCGATGTCAACCTGATCTTCGGCGCTGTGATCGACCCCGATATGGGAGAGAATTTGCGCATTACTGTCATCGCCACAGGCTTTGAAAGAACAGGGATGCCGCGCAATATTATGGAGCGCGCTCTTCGACCGCGTGAGTTTACACCAGCACGAGAAGAGGAGAATGAGTTCCAGCCGCGCATCTTGAATACGGAGGATCTGGACATCCCTACTTTCTTGCGAAACCGAGTCCGTTCCGATAGTGAGTAATTTACTGGTATTTAACATTTAGAAAAAATAGAGATAGCTGGCCCTCCTCCCAGTGATCTCTGGCTGTCTGTTTACCCTGGGCTCCCCGCTAATGCTTTCGAGCGGGGAGCCGGGGTTTAAGCCTCACCGGCCTCGGGGGCAGAGTGATGTTGAAGTACGGTATCACGCCATCCCCTTTTCTTAAAGATTCCAAATTTTTAAGGAATCAGTACTCCAGATCGCTTGCAGATATAGATCAAGCGTGCTAGAATATGCTTTCCCAAACCGCCACATATAAGGACGCGGGGTGATAGTACCCCCATATATGGGGGTTAGTAGGAGGCTGACTTATGTTTTGTCCCTATTGTCAAAATGAGCGTTCACGAGTAATCGATACGACAAAAGATAAGCGCGGTGGTGTACGCCGCCGTCGGGAGTGTCTTGAATGTGGGCAGCGTTTCAGTTCTTATGAACGCCCGATTCTGGCAACTCCTTTGCTCATTAAAGAAGATGGCAATCGAGAAGAGTTCGACAGTGAAAAACTCATGCGGGGTATACGTATCTCTTGCGCGAAACGTCCTGTTTCCGCGGCTGATATTCAACGGTTGTCGGGGGAGATCGAAGCATCCTTGCAGGCCATGGGAAAGGCAGAAGTGTCTTCGCGCGTTGTGGGGGATATGGTTATCGCTGGGCTAAAAGAATTAGACCATATAGCATATATTCGTTACGCGATTGTTTATTTGGGGTTAGATGATCTGACCTCCATTCGCAAAGAAATCGACCGTTTGCTCGAGACGAGTTAATCGAATGGGATTTTAACAGGGGGGGTTGTTTTCATCGGAGTACCTGCTTAGCAAAACAGGGAGGCTCCCAGAGAAATCCGTTCGATGACTGAGCAGTTCCTTGCTGGATTTCATTATCGTCAGAGGAGTGATTAATGGTATTAAAAGATGTGCATAGGAAACAAATACCGCCGCCACCAGAGAGTGCCTGTCAGGTGGAGTTGTCGGAAAATGCTTACCATGTATTCAAGCGGCGTTATATGCGTCGGGATAATGATGGACAGCCAATCGAGACGGTGGAAGGTACTTTCTGGCGGGTAGCCTATCATATTGCTGCTGTCGAACAGGGATGGGGCCAAGATACCTCTCAGGTGGCGCGCCAGTTTTATGATCTGCTTGCCGAAAAGCGATTCCTACCTAACTCTCCCACCTTTACCGGGGCAGGGACTCCCCTGGGACAATTGGCAGCCTGCTTTGTGCTGCCTCTCAGCGACGATATGGGCCGCTGGCATGATGGCATATTCCAGACCCTGCGCAATGCGGCTTTGATCCAGCAAACCGGCGGCGGGAATGGTTTTTCCTTCTCGCGCCTGCGGCCCGCGGGCTCAATTATTAAAACTTCATCTGGTAAAGCTACTGGCCCGGTGGGATTCTTGAGTGTTTACGATAAGGCTTTTGGGGAGATCGCCCAGGGCGGATCCAGGCGTGGAGCGAATATGAGTGTGCTTCGCGTTGATCACCCTGACATCGAAGAGTTCATCTCATGCAAAACAGACGAAAACGCCATCACCAATTTCAATATCTCCGTAGGCATCACCGACGCCTTCATGCAGGCCGTCGAAAATAACGATTTGTGGGATTTGCGCTTCCCGGATGTCGATCATCCGGATTATCGAAAGTATAGCGGCACTATCGAGCAGGCAGAAGCAGAAGGGATTATCATAAAAACCTATAAGCGTGTGCGAGCGCGGGAGTTGTTCGATAAGATCGTCGCTCAGGCCCATCATAACGGCGAGCCAGGGGTGCTTTTCTTAGATGCTGCCAACCGTGGCAACCCTGTGCCGCAATTGTACACTTTAGAAGCCACAAATCCGTGCGGAGAACAATTTTTGGGTCCTTATGAAAATTGCTGCCTTGGCTCGGTCAACCTGGCTCAGCATCTGGGGCCTGATGGTTCTGTGGATTGGCTGAAGTTACGAGACTCCGTTGAGTTAGCAACTTGCTTCCTGGATGATGTTGTCGATGCCAACGCTTATGTCCCAGATGTGCCAGAATTACGCGCAGCTGCCCTCAATGCCCGGCGGATTGGATTGGGCATTATGGGCTTGGGAGATTTGATGTACCATGCGGGCATCCGTTACGGTTCGCCAGAAGGGCAGGAGTTCGCTGCCCAGGTGATGGAGTTTGTGCGCTACCATGCCATGCGTACCAGTATCGACCTGGCAAAAACGCGCGGCGCATTCCCGGCTATTTCGGGAAGTATTTACGACCCGTCCGATCTGACCTGGGAACCGCCCTCACCCATCGCCCCATACAAAATGAATTGGGCTCGTCCGCAATTGGATTGGGATGAAATTGTGGATGATATTCGGCAGCACGGCATCCGCAACGCCGCCCAAACAACAATCGCACCGACAGGAACTATCGCCACTGTAGCTGGCTGTGAAGGATACGGCTGCGAACCGGTCTTTGCGCTGGCCTACATCCGTCATGTGGATGATGATGGGCAGGATTTACAACTCGCCTATACCAGCCCGTTGTTTGAGAAATCGCTGGTCGAGGCTGGTCTGGAAGAAGATGAGTGCCAACGTATCATTGAGCAGGTATTAGAAAGTGGTTCTTGTCAAAATGTCGAGATGGTTCCTGAGCACCTGCGTGATACCTTCGTAGTTTCACAGGATATTACGGCTGTAGAACACGTGCGTATGCAGGCCACCTTGCAGACCTTTGTGGATAACAGCCTCTCCAAGACAATCAATTTTCCTGAAGATGCCATGGAAGAAGATGTGGCTACAGCTTATAAACTGGCCTGGGAGTTGGGCTGCAAAGGCACTACGGTATACGTCACCGGCTCGCGCCAGAAGGTTGTCTTGGAGACTCAGACCACAGCCAAAGAGAAGGAAAATGGCGGCGGGGCAATCGCGTCCGAGGCAGCTCAATTGACCATCTGGCATGACACCAAGAAGCCGCGCCCGCGCCGTTTGAGAGGCTATACCTATAACGTCAATACGCCTCTGGGTAAAGCCTTCGTGACTGTCAACGAGAATGACGGCGAACAACCTTTCGAAGTCTTTATCAACACGGCCAAGGCTGGCTCGGACACGGCGGCGGTCTCTGAAGCGATTGGCCGCTTGCTCTCTTACACCCTTAGGCTGGCTTCCCCGGTTGCACCGCGCGAGCGGCTGCAAGAGATCGTGCACCAGCTCTCTGGGATTGGTGGAGGCCGTCCCTTGGGCTTTGGGCCAAACCGGGTGCGTTCTCTGCCAGATGGCGTCTCACAGGCGCTGCGTGAGTACCTGGAGAACTCCCTCGATGAATACGCCTGGCGTGAAGCTGACCGAGATAATGGGCAGGAGCCCGGCGAATCTTTGGGATTGCCTATCGAGAATCCAGAGGACGCCCAACAAAGATCATTCAAGATCGGAGACTTATGCCCAGATTGCGGGCAGGCGGCCCTGGTCAACGAGGAAGGCTGTAGGAAATGTTACGCCTGTGGGTATAGTGAGTGCTAAGCCGTGAAGCGTTCTCCGAAAAATGGGTGTGTGGCGTGCGGAACACGCCACACACCCATTTTTCGGGCTTCTTTCCTGACAACATTTGCGCGCTCATCCCTGGCCTTCCATTATCAACCCAATCATGTTAAACTGTTACACTTGAATACTAAGGAGAAGGCTGCACCGTGAGCGAAGAGAAGCAAGCCGCACTCGACAATGCTCTAGGTGATATCACCAAAAGATTTGGAGAAGGGATCATCATGCGATTAGGTGATGCGCGTCACCTGACCGTCGATGTTATCCCTACAGGATCGCTCTCTCTTGATATTGCTCTCGGTGTGGGTGGCATACCCCGGGGCCGCGTGACGGAAATATATGGCCCTGAATCTTCTGGAAAAACGACTATCGCTCAACACATCGTTGCTGAGGCGCAGAAGCTGGGCGGCACAGCAGCTTTCATCGATATGGAGCATGCCCTCGACCCGGTTTATGCCGAAGCATGCGGTGTGGATGTCGATAACCTGCTTATCTCCCAACCTGATATGGGTGAGCAGGCTTTAGAAATCACTGAAGCATTAGTACGCTCTGGCGCTGTGGACGTGGTTGTGATCGACTCGGTCGCTGCCTTAGTCCCTCGTGCTGAGTTGGAAGGGGATATGGGCGATGCCCACATGGGCTTGATGGCCCGCTTGATGTCCCAGGCATTACGCAAACTTTCTGGGGCTATCAAACAGGCCAACACCGCCGTGATCTTCACCAACCAACTCCGCCAAAAGATCGGTGTGGTCTATGGGAACCCAGAAACCACCACCGGTGGACAGGCGCTCAAATTCTATGCCTCTGTACGCTTAGATGTGCGCCGCGTTCAGACGATAAAGATCGGATCGGAAGTTGTTGGCAACCGTACACGCGTGCGCGTGGTCAAAAACAAGGTTGCTCCGCCATTCCAGACGGCGGAATTTGATATCATGTATAATGAAGGCATCTCCAAAGCGGGTGACTTGCTCGATATAGCCACCGGAATGGAGATCATCAGCAAGCGGGGTTCGTACTACTCGTACGCAGACCAAAGGATCGCACAGGGACGCGAAAATGCCAAAGACTTCCTGCGCCAAAACTGGAACCTGGTTGAGGAGATCGAAGCGACAATTCGCGAGGAACTCCTGCCACCCCCGCTGATGCCACTTGAACATTGACACTTGGACTGCTGAATTTTGCGTTCATCAGTTCAGCAAGAATGAACTCACCACTAGTCCGCTAGAAAAGCTCTCACCGAAGGTGCGCAAAGCGAAGCGAACGAGCGAAATCGCCCTGAGGACGGGGCTCAGAGCGGTCTTTTTAAAAGAGTCACCTGTGAGTTTCATTCAAATCTTCTCGCCGCGCGAGTTTCATTTTATTCTATTATTTTTCGCGCGCGGCCATGGCTTTGAAATTAGATCTCAGTAAATAATTTAACGTATGAATTTGGCCCTCAGGTTTAGTTAGTACCATCGATGGAGAAGTACAACTGCTCAAGTAAACTTTAGTAAGAATATATTTCCAGCTCTCCCAATATAAGTGAGCAGTTTCTCGACTTTTTAAACCGAAGGGCAGCTTTGCAGAGCAGATTTATCAACGCAGGTTGATTTTTAATCACCTGACAGCGAAAAGCAATCATACAAAAAACTGAGATCCAGATTGGCGAGACGCGCAGCCGTGGCTTGAAGATTAGCCACGGTTTTTTTTATTTTTGAGAGCATGGCTAAAAAAATAACCGCTTTGAAAGCCCAAAAACACAACCCTGACCGGGTCAGCGTGTATTTGGATGATGAATATGCTTTTGGGCTTTACCGAGTTGTAGCGGCCTGGCTGGCAGTTGGGCAGGAACTCGACGAAGAGAAGATCCGCCAGCTCAATCAGACTGAGGCCAGCGAGAAAGCTTATCAACGAGCTTTGAACTTTCTCAGCTACCGGGTTCGTACCGAATCCGAGATTCGACGGAACTTGAACAAACATGACACGCCAGAAAGTGTCATCGAAGATGTGCTTGAGCGCCTGCGCCGCATCAAATTGGTGAATGATCTTGAATTCGCCAATACTTGGGTCGAAAACCGTTCGGAGTTTCGGCCGCGCGGTCGCAGGGCATTGAGAAGTGAACTGCGCCAAAAAGGCGTTGATCAAGAGATTATCGAAGAGTCCCTCCAGGATCTAAATGAGGAGGAACTCGCTTACCAGGCCGCGAAGAAAAACGTTCGTAAATATCTTAGATTCGAGTGGCCCGAATTTAGGAAAAAATTATTAGGTTTCTTAGCCCGCCGTGGATTCAATTATGCTGTAGCGGCGCCCGTTGTGGAACGGGTTTGGGCTGAGGAACAAGACAACACATAGGGTCCGGGTAACAACCCAAAGCCAGATCATGAACATCCCGGCCCGGGAAGCGTTCAATCATAAACCTGAACGCTTCCTTCAACATCTAGACCATGAACCTGAAAAAGAGGCATAACTATGAACCTTCCAATTTTATTTTTTTCCATTGTGGCTGCAATTGTAGGAGCTGCAATCGGCTTTTACTTGAAGGCATACTTAGTTCAGCAAGCTAACTTAAAGTTAGAAGAACAAGGGGATCGAATTCTAGCGGATGCCAAAGAAGAGGCCCGTGAAATCAATTTGCAGGCCAAGGATGAGATGCTCAAGGCCCGCCAGGAAGCTGAAAGGGAGATCTCGCGCCGCCGGGCAGAGGTTTCGCGCTCTGAAGATCGCTTGCAGCGACGCCACGACCAAATGGATACGCGCGCCGAACGCCTGGAACGGCGAGAGCAAGTGCTCAATAAAAGGCAGAGCACCTTAGATCGTCAGGCCAATGAGATCGAAAAAATGGGGGGCGAGGCCAGAGAAAGACTCGAACAGATCGCCAAAATGAGCACCGATGAAGCTCAGGATTATTTATTGAAAGATGTGGAAAAAGAAGCGCGTGACGATATGGCGCGCATCATCCGGCAGGTCGAGGCAGAGGCTCAGGAAGAGGGCGACCGCCGTGCCCGTAAGCTCGTGGCCGACGCCATCCAACGCGTGGCATCTGAACACGTGGTGGAAGTAACTTCCTCAAGTGTGCCCCTGCCCTCCGACGATATGAAAGGGCGCATCATCGGGCGCAACGGACGCAATATCCATGCTTTCGAGCGGGCGGCTGGCGTGGACGTGATCGTCGATGATACTCCCGAATCAATTACCATTTCCAGCTTCGACCCTGTGCGCCGGGAAGTTGCCCGCCGCTCTATGGATAAGTTGGTGCTGGACGGGCGCATCCACCCTGCCCATATCGAAAAGGTCGTCAAGAAAGAGGCCAAAGAAGTCGATCGCGTGATTGTGGAGGCCGGTGAGGAAGCCGCCTTCAAGGCCGGTGTCCCAGGCCTGCACAAGGAGATCATCAAAAAGCTAGGGCGGCTCAAGTTCCGTACGTCCTACGGCCAGAACCAGTTAGGTCATGCCGTGGAGACCTGCAAGCTGGCCGCGGTCATCGCCGCTGAGCTAGGCGCCGATGTGGAGGTCGCTAAAGCGGGCGCCCTGCTTCACGACCTAGGCAAGGCCATGGATCACAACGTGGAAGGAACCCACGCCCAGATCGGTGCTGATTTCGCCAAACGCTATGGCGTCAGCGAAAAAGTTCTCAACGCCATCGCTTCCCATCACCATGAGGTGGAACAAACGACCGTCGAAGCGGTCATCGTCGAGGCTGCCGACGCCATTTCCGGCGCCCGTCCCGGCGCCCGGCGCGAGAGCCTGGAGCATTACCTCAAGCGCGTACGCGCCTTAGAAGAGATCGCCAACACTTACGAAGGCGTCAAAGAGACCTACGCCTTGCAGGCCGGTCGCGAGGTGCGCATCTTCGTCAAGCCCGAAGATATCGACGACCTGGCCTCCATCAAACTGGCCCGCGACATCTCTAAGCAGATCGAGGAGACGATGCAGTATCCGGGGCAGATTAGGGTTACGGTGATTAGGGAGACAAGGGCGGTGGATTATGCGAAGTAGGGGATTGGTAGATTGGGGGATTAGTAATTGGTAAACTGGTAAATTGGGAATGTGGAACCCCTCCTTGCCGGGTTGGTGAGGAGGGGGTTTTGGTATCAGATATTGGGGATTAGATATTAGGCTAGCTCACCGGCGTGTTTTAGGAGGCGCAGGCCTTCCAGACGCAGTACTTCGGGGAATATGGCTTTGTAGATGTTGCAGTTGGGGGATTGGAGGTCGTAGCGGCCAGTGGCACGATAAGTTTCAAGGGGGCAGCCGCCTGTGCACCAGTATTTCCACTGGCAATCGCGGCAGCCTTCTTTCCCTTCGACGGAGATATTCTGGATGCCAATTTGATCTTCGCGAATTAACGTCAATGGATCTTCGGTATTGATATCAGCTACCGCTTCATTCATCTTCATCTGGCATTTCGCTACGCGTCCATGCTGATCGAAGACCAGGTAATCCTGCCCAACCGAGCATGTTTTCATATGTGGTATAGCTAGATTAGCACGGTCGGTCAGGGAGGCCAGCAGGCTGCGCTCTGGAAGATTATTCTCAATAACTTCGAAAGCCGCCATCATACCTTCGATAATTTTTTCTTCATCAAGTTTCAAATCTCCATGCGTAACCGATAAATCGTTCTGGCGGCAGAAATTGACGCTGAAGGGCAAATTGCGTTCCAGCACCCAGGCGATGATTTCCGGCAACCCCTCAGCGTTGCGGCCGCTGACGGTGATCGAAATATCGGGCACGAGGTCACAATCAAGAGCTGTCAGTTTTCACCCTAAAATGTACCAGTAGATTTCACCGGGAATGTACCGGGTAATTTCACCCAAATTGTACCAGGCGATTGCGGCCAAAATGTACCACCTTCCCGGATAAACTCCTTGAAAAATGGTTATCCTTCTG